>CAZEFK010000089.1:0-28855 GCA_964511405.1 uncultured Comamonadaceae bacterium
AGACCGCGTCGAGAATGACCTCGGCCGCGCGCGCGCCGATCGCGCGCGCATCGACCTGGATCGTGCTCAGCGACGGGACGCATTGGCGCCCGATCTCGAAATCGCCGAACCCCAGGATCGACACCGCGTCGGGCACCGGGATCGAGCGCCGTTGGCATTCCATGACGGCGCCGACGGCGAGGAGGTCGGACACCGCGAAGACCGCCTCGACGTCAGGGGCCTGGTCGAGCAGCGTCGCCATCGCTTCGGCGCCCTGGCTGAACGACAGCGGCACGCCGTCCTGCCGCAGGATCAGGTCCGTAGGCAGGCCGGCGTCGCGGAGACCGGCGGCGAAGCCGGCCAGGCGGTCCTCGCCCCGGAAGTCGCGCGCCGCGCCCGCCGCCGACGGTCCGATCGCGCCGATCCGGCGGTGCCCCAGCCCGGCCAGGTGCCGCGCCGCGGTGCGGCCGACCTCGGCGTTGGAGAAGCCGACCGCGCCGTCGATGGGCCGGTCCGGCAAGTCCCAGATCTCGACCACCGGGATATTCGCCTCGAGGAGCAGCCGGGCGGCGTCGCGGCTGTGCACGGTGCTGGCCAGCACCAGCGCTTCCGGGCGCCGGGCCAGCATCGTCCGGATGAGCTGCTCCTCCTCGTCGAGCCGGTACAGCGTGTAGCCGATCAGGAGCTGGTAGCCGTGGCGGCGCAGCCCGTCGGTCAGGCCATGGGCGGTATCGGCGAAATTGGCGTTCATCAGCGTCGGCAGGATCGCCGCGATGAAGCCGGTGCGCCGCGACGACAGGCTGCCGGCCACCCGGTCGGGAACATAGCCCAACTGCTCGATCGCCCGGGCGACTCGGGTGCGCGTCTCCTCTGCCACCCGCCCGGGCTCGGCCAGCACGCGCGAGACCGTCATGGCCGAGACGCCGGCCAGGCGCGAAACGTCCCGCATGGTGGGCTTGACCGGCCGCGACATATATGATCGGTAACATGTCATCGGAATCTCGACAAGATGGCTGCATGATGTTACCGATAACAGAGCGCGGTCATGCGACCGCCCGGGGAACCGCGACATGTCCTTGACCCTGTTCAGCCTGGCCGGCCGCCGGGCGCTGATCACCGGATCGAGCCAAGGCATCGGCTTCGCGCTGGCGCAGGGGCTTGGCCGCGCCGGAGCGGCGGTGCTGGTCAATGGCCGTGACCCCGGGAAGGTGGCGCACGCCGTCGATGCGCTGGCGGGCGAGGGCATCGCGGCGCATCCGGCCGTCTTCGACGTCACCGATCCGGCCGCCGTCGCGGCGGCGGTGGACGCCGCGGAGACCGCCGTCGGGCCGATCGACATCCTGGTGAACAATGCCGGCATGCAGCGGCGCCAGCCGCTGGAGGAGTTTCCGGTCGAGGCGTGGCACGAGCTGATGCGCACCAACCTCGACAGCGTCTTCTTCGTCGGGCAGGCGGTGGCGCGCAGGATGATCCCCCGCGGCCGCGGCAAGATCATCAACATCGCCAGCCTGCAGAGCGAGGCCGCGCGGCCGTCGATCGCGCCCTACACGGCCTCGAAGGGGGCCGTGCGCAACCTGACCAAGGGCATGTGCACGGACTGGGCGCGCCACGGCATCCAGGTCAACGCGATCGGGCCCGGCTATTTCGAGACGCCGCTCAACCAGGCCCTGATCGACGACCCGGTGTTCGACGCCTGGCTGCGCAAGCGCACGCCCGCCGGCCGCTGGGGACGGGTCGAGGAGCTGCAGGGCGCCTGCATCTTCCTGGCGTCGGCCGCGTCCGATTTCGTCAACGGCCAAATCCTCTATGTCGACGGCGGTGTGCTGGCGACGCTGTGACCGGGAGCCTTCGATGACCGCTGCGATCCTTCAGCTCTGCCCGATGATGCCTGATCTGGAGGCCGCCCTCAGCGACCGGTTCACGGTCCATCGCTGGTTCGAGGCCGCCGACCCCGACGCCCTGCTGGCCGCCGTTGCCGCCACGATCCGCGGCGTGGTGACCGGCGGGCATATCGGCATCCCGAACGACCTGATGGCGCGCCTGCCGGCCCTGGAGATCGTGGCGATCAATGGCGTCGGCTTCGACCGGGTCGACCTGCCGGCCGCCCGCGGGCGCGGGGTGCGGGTGACGAACACGCCCGACGTGCTGACCGACGACGTCGCCGACCTGGCGATCGGGCTGACCCTCGCGCTGCTGCGCCGGATCCCGCAGGCCGACCGCCATGTCCGCGACGGGCGCTGGCCGGCGGGCGACGTGCCGCTCGCCCGCCGGATGTCGGCGCAGCGCTTCGGCATTTTCGGGCTCGGCCGGATCGGCAAGGCGATCGCGCGGCGGCTGGAGGGCTTCGGAGTGCCGATCGCCTATACCGACGTCGCCCGCCAGGACGTGCCCTACGCCTTCCACGACAGCCCGGAGGCCCTGGCCGCCGCCTCTGATGTGTTCATCGTGGCTGCCGCCGCGGGCCCGGGCACGCGCGGCGTGGTTTCCGGTCCGGTCCTGAACGCCATCGGGCCGGGCGGCGTCCTGGTCAATGTCGCCCGCGGCTCGCTTGTCGACGAGGCGGCCCTGGTCGAGGCCCTGGCCGCCGGCCGGCTGGGCGGCGCGGCGCTCGATGTGTTCGCCGACGAGCCGAACGTTCCGGACGCGCTCCGGGCGCTGCCTAATACGGTCGTGACCCCGCACATCGCCAGCGCGACCACCGACACCCGGCAGGCCATGGCGTCGCTGGTGCTGGCCAATCTCGACGCCCACTTTTCAGGGCGCCCGCTGTCGACGGCGGTCGTCTGACCTCGGGACCCGCCGTCACAGGTTGGCGCAGCGGGCTTCCAGGGCGTCGATGAAGCTGCGGTCCCAGCGGCCCTCGCGCATCGCCTGCATGGTCGCCTCTTCCTTGGCGCGCTGGGCTTCGGCCTTGGCGATCAGGTCGTCGGCGAGGGCGGCGGGGAAGGCGAGCAGGCCGTCGCGGTCGCCGACCACGATGTCGCCGGGCTCGACCACCATGCCGCCCACCGAGACCGGGACATTGATGGCGCCGGGGCCGTCCTTGTACGGCCCGCGATGGGTGACGCCGCGGGCATAGACGGGAAACGGCCGCTCGGCGATCTCGGCCACGTCGCGGATGGCGCCGTCGATCACCATGCCGGCCAGGCCAATGGTGGCGCCGTAGAAGGTCAGGATGCCGCCGACCACCGCGTTGGCGACGTCCCCGCCGGCGTCGACGACCACGACGTCGCCGGGCCGGCAGACTTCGAACGCTCGCAGCACGGCCAGATTGTCACCGCCGCGCGTGCGCACGGTCACCGCGGTCCCGGCCATCGGGGCGGGCCTATGGTAGGGTGCCAGCCCGACGGCGCCGCGATTGCGCTGCAGGTTGTCGGACAGGAGCGCAACCGGGATCTGGCGGAGCGTGGCCAGCACCGCGTCGGGGGCCTGCGCGGCGGACGGGAATTTCCGGATGCCGGAGGTCTGCATGGGATCGGCCTTTCAGGCGAGAGCGGCGACGGCGTCGGCCATGCGGCGGCAGCCCTCGGCCAGGGTGTCGAGCGCGGTCGCGATGGACAGGCGGAAATAAGGCGACAGGCCGTAGGCGGCGCCGGCCACCAGGGCGACGCCGGCCCGGTCGAGGAAATAGAGCACCACGTCCTGGTCGGTCTCTAGGCGCACGCCGTCGGGCGTGGTGCGTCCCAGCAGCCCCGCGCAGTCGACATAGAGGTAGAAGGCGCCGTCGGGCGGGCTGCAGCGCAGGCCCGGTATGGCGTTGATCTGCGCCAGGGTCGCGTTGCGCCGCTGGCGGTAGGTCGCCACGCTGTCCGCGATGAAGCCCTGGTCGCCCTCGAGCGCGGCGGCGGCGGCGGCCTGGCTGATGGAGCAGCAGTTCCCGGCCGATTGCGACAGGAACGTGCCGAGGGCCGCGACCATGGGCTTGGGACCGGCGATCCAGCCGATGCGGAACCCGGTCATGGCATAGGTCTTGGAGACGCCGTTCACGGCCAGGGTGCGGTCCCGCAGTTCCGGCGCCGCCGCCAGCAGATGCGGGATCGGGCCGGCGAAGACGATGTGCTCGTAGATATCGTCGGTGATGACCCCGACCTGCGGATGGCGGGCCAGCACCTGGGCCAGGGCCAGGTAGTCGACGGCCCTGTAGCAGGCGCCGGTCGGATTGCTCGGCGCGTTGAGGATCAGCCAGCGGGTGCGCGGCGTGATCGCGGCCTCGAGCTGGGCGGCGGTCAGGCGGAAGCCGGTCGACGCGGCGCAGGCGACCGCGACCGGGACCCCGTCGCAAGCCAGAACCATGTCGGGATAGGAGACCCAGTAGGGGGCCGGGATCACGACCTCGTCGCCGGGCTCCAGGCTGGCCGCCAGCGCGCTGAAGATCGCCGCCTTGGCGCCGGGGGTCACGATGATCTCGTCGAGGCCGTAGCGCAGGCCGTTCTCGCGCTCCAGCTTGGCGGCGATGGCCCGGCGCAGTTCCACCGTGCCGGCGGTCAGGGTGTAGCGCGTCTGGCCCGTCGCCATCGCCTCGGCCGCGGCGCGGCGGATCGGCTCGGGCGTGTCGAAATCCGGTTCGCCGACGACCAGCGAAATGATCGAGCGGCCGGCGCGGCGCAGCTCGGCGGCGCGGTCGGCCGCCGCGGCGCTCGGCGACGGCTTGATCCGCCTGACGCGGCTGGCGATGTGCAACGCTGTCACTCTGCGCTCCTCCCGGCGGTCTTCTCCGCAGAACCACTAGGAGCGTCGCGCGGGAAAGGCCAAGACGGCTTCGCTCTCGCTCGATCGCAAAGGCTTATGGATAAGCCGGCCGTCCGGATAGGATCAGCCATGAACCTCCGGCGGCTGCGCTATTTCGTGAAGATCGTCGATGTCGGCAGCCTGACCCAGGCCGCCGACGTCCTGCATGTCGCGCAGCCGGCGCTCAGCCAGCAACTGGCGACGCTGGAGGGCGAGGTCGGCCAACAGCTGGTTCTGCGCACCAAGCAGGGCGTCACCCCGACCGCAGCCGGCACGGTCCTGTATGGGCACGCTCAGCTGATCCTGCGCCAGTGCGAACAGGCGCGCGTCGAGATGAAGGCGGCGGCGCAGGGGTTGTCGGGCGCGGTCTCGGTCGGGCTGGCCCCGGGCACGGCGGCCGCCGCGCTGGCGCTGCCGCTGCTACGCACGGTCCGCGCCCGCCACCCGGGCGTGCTGCTCTATCTCAACGAGACCTACGGCACCACGCTGTCCGAGCTGATCATGAACGGCCGCATGGACTTGGCGGTGCTGTATGGCGGCCACGTCGCGGTGCACGGGCTGGCCTTCCAGCCGCTGCTGCGCGAGGCGCTGTTCCTGGTCGGGCATGGCGGCATTCCGGCGCCCGCCGCCGAAGTTCCGCTGCGCGAGATCGGCGGGCTCGAGCTCTATCTGCCGCGCCCGTACAACGTGGTGCGCCGGCTGGTCGACGAGGCGTTCGCGGGCGCCGGCATGGTGCCGCGGGTGGTCGCGGAGATCGAATCGGCCTCGACCCTGACCAAGGTCATCGCCGAGGGCCTGGGCGCCACGATCCTGCCCCGCTCCATGGCGCGCGAGATCGCGGCGTCCTGCGACGCCTGGCAGGCTCGCATCGTCGAGCCCCCGATCGAGGCGCCGCTGGCCCTGTGCCAGTCGGATCACCTGCCGCTGTCCGAACCAGCGCGGGCGATCCGCGAGGTGCTGCTGGAGGTCGTCGCCGCGCTGCTGGGCACGGCCTGACGCATAAGCGCCGCTTATCGGACCACAGCCAGATCGTCTTGGCGCCGGCTTCGCCCGCCCGATAGCGTTCGGCGATGGACGTCGCCCAGATCAAGGCTTTCATCGATGCCATGGCGGCATCGGACCTCGATCGGCTGGAAGCCGCCAAGGATGGCTGGACGCTGCGCCTGTTCCGCCACGGCGCCGTCCCGGCCGAGGCGCCGCCGGGTGTTGCTGCGCCGCCGCCCGAGCCGCGGCCGCAGGCCCGGCCATCGGCTCCTCCCGAGATACGGGCCCCGCTCGGCGGCGTGGTCCACCTGCAGCCGGCGCCCGGGGCGCCGCCGTTCGTCGCCGAGGGCGATGCCGTGGTGGCGGGCGCCGTCGTCTGCGTCGTCGAGGCCATGAAGCTGTTCAACGAGGTGCGCGCCGAGCGGGCCGGCACCATCGCCGCCGTCCTGGTGGCCTCCGGCGACGAGGTCGCGCCGGGCCAGGCCTTGTTCCGGCTGCGCGGATGATCCGCTCGGTCCTCATCGCCAACCGCGGCGAGATCGCCCTGCGCATCCTGCGGGCCTGCCGGCTGCTCGGGCTGCGCACGATCGCCGTTCATTCCGAGGCCGACTCAGGCGCGTCCTGGCTGGCGCTCGCCGACCAGGCGCTGTGCATCGGGCCGGGCCCGGCGCGCCAGAGCTATCTGGATGCGTCCGCGATCCTGCTTGCGGCCGAGGTCACGGGCGCCGACGCGATCCATCCGGGCTACGGCTTCCTGTCCGAGAATGCCGACTTTGCGGAAGCCGTCGCCGCGGCCGGTCGCATCTTCATTGGCCCGTCGCCGGCGGCGATCCGCACCATGGGCGACAAGATCGCAGCCAAGCGGGCCATGCGGGCGGCCGGCGTGCCGTGCGTGCCCGGTCCGGACGCCGCCCTGACCGACGACCCGGCGGCGATCGCGTCAGCCGCGCGGGCGATCGGCTTTCCGGTGATCGTCAAGGCCGCCGCCGGCGGCGGCGGGCGCGGCATGCGGGTCGTGGCGACCGCGGCCGAGCTGCCGGCCGCGGTCGAGGCGGCGCGGACCGAAGCCCGCCATGCCTTCAAGTCCGACGCGGTCTATCTGGAGAAGTTCCTGGACCGGCCGCGGCATGTGGAGATCCAGGTCCTGGCCGACCGGCACGGCGCCGCGGTGTGGCTGGGCAGCCGGGACTGCTCGCTCCAGCGCCGGCACCAGAAGGTGCTGGAGGAGGCGCCTGCGCCGGACATTCCTGATGCCGCCATGGCCGCGGTGGGCGAGCGTTGCGCCGAGGCGTGCCGGCAGCTGGGCTATGTCGGGCTCGGCACGGTCGAGTTCCTGTACCAGGACGGCGGCTTCTATTTCATCGAGATGAACACGCGGCTGCAGGTCGAGCACCCGGTGACCGAGATGGTCACGGGCCTGGACCTGGTGGCGCTGCAGATCCGCGTCGCGCGGGGCGAGGCGCTGCCCTTTGCCCAGGCCGACGTGTGCACGACCGGCCATGCCTTCGAGTGCCGGATCAACGCCGAGGATCCCGAGCGCTTCGTCCCGGCGCCGGGCACGATCACCGGCTGGCGCGCGCCAGGCGGCCCGGGGGTCCGGCTCGACAGCCATGCCGGGCCGGGTACACGCGTGCCGCCGCACTACGACTCCCTGATCGCCAAGCTCGTGGTCCATGGCGACAGCCGCGCGGCGGCGCTGGCGCGCCTGGCCGCGGCCCTCGACGAGATGGCCGTCGACGGCATCCCGACCACGCTGCCGCTGCATCGCCGGCTGGTCCGCGACCCCGCCTTCGCTGCCGGGCCGGTGGATATCGGCCACCTCGAGCGGGTCCTCCGCGCATGAGCGCGGCCCCCCGTGCCAGCTTGCTCGGCACCACCGCGATCCTGTTCGAGGCGCCAGGCGACACCACGCTGGAGACCCAGCGCCGGATCTGGGCGCTCGCCGCCGAGGCCGGCGACTGGCCGGAGATCGCCGAGGCGGTTCCGGGCATGAACAACATCATGCTGACCTTCACCGCCCCGCCGCGCTGTCCCGAGCGGATCGCGGAGCGGCTGGCCCAGGCCTGGCGGGTCGTTCAGCCCCTGGCCCGCGAGGGCAAGCTGGTGGAGCTGCCGGTGACCTATGGCGGCGACGGCGGGCCGCACATGGCCGACGTCGCCGCTCACACCGGCCTCGACCCGGACTCCGTGGCCGAGATCCACGCCGCGCCGACCTATGCGGTGTTCGCCCTCGGCAGCCACCCCGGCTATTGCTACCTGGGCGGCATGGACCCGCGCATCGCGACGCCCCGGCGGCCGACGCCGGTGCTGCGCATCCCGGCCGGCGCGGTGTCGATCGGCGGTCCCCAGACCGGCGTGTCGGCGTCGGACGGGCCGAGCGGGTGGAACACGATCGGCCGCGCGGCCATGCAGTTCTTCGATCCCGCCCGCGATCCGCCGGCGCTGCTGCAGCCGGGCGATTTGCTCCGGTTCCGCATCGAGCGGGTGCTGCGGTGAGTGCCGCCGTCGAGATCCTGGCGACCGGAGCGCTCGCGACCGTGCAGGATCTCGGCCGCCGCGGCGGGCTGCAATGGGGCGTCGGCCGGGCCGGCGCCATGGACGACCTGGCGCTGGCTGCCGGCAACCTGCTGCTCGGCAACGACCTGGACGCCGCCGCCATCGAGATCCAGGTCTTTCCCTTCGAGGCCCGCTTCACGGCGTCCTGCGCCTTCGCGGTGACCGGGGCGGACTGCGGCGCGGCGCTTGGAGATTGCCCGCTGCCGCCCTGGTGGAGCGCCCAGGCCGAAGCCGGCGACCGGCTGCGGCTGGGCCTGCCGCGACCGGGCCGCTGGCCGGCGAGCCGGGCCTATCTGTGCGTCGCGGGCGGGGTCGACGTGCCCGCGGTGTTGGGATCCCGGTCCACCCAGCTGCGCGGCGCCTTCGGTGGCCTGGACGGCCGGGCGCTGCAGGTCGGCGACCGGCTCGCTGCGGCGGGCGGGCGCCGGGCGGCGGTGGGCTTCGGGCTGGTGCCGCCCGCCCTCGCCATGCCGCTGGCCGTCGACGGCGTGCCGGCGCTGCGGGTGCTGCCGGCGTCCGAGTACGCGCGGTTCACGCCCGCATCACGCGCGGCGCTGTGGGCCGAGCCGTGGCGGATCACGCCCCATGCCGACCGCTATGGCTACCGCCTGGCCGGGACGCCGCTCCTGACCGACGCGCCGATCGAGATGCGCTCGCACGGCATCGTACCCGGCGTCATCCAGGTTCCGCCGAACGGCCAGCCGATCATCCAGATGCGCGACGCCCAGCCGTCGGGCGGCTATCCCAAGATCGGGACGGTCATCGAAGCGGACCTCTGGCGCCTCGGCCAGGCGCCGATCGGCAGCCATGTCCGCTTCGTCGAGGCGAGCTGGGACGAGGCCGTCGCCGCTGCCGAGACCAACGCCCGATGGCTCGACGACGCGCGCCGCCTAATCGGCCTGGCGGCGGCGAGGGCGCGGCCATGACCGGCTTCGACGACCTCGCGCGCCTGGCCCGCTGGCTGCGCGACGCCGGCCTCGCCCGGCTGGCGCTGGACGGCCCGGAGTTCCGGCTGACGCTGGAGCCGGCGGTGCCCGCCGCCGGCGCCGCCGCCGTCATCCGGGCCACTGCGGCCGGGATCTTCCAGCGCTGCCACCCGCAGCAGGACGCGCCGCCGGCGCTGCCGGGCGACCGCGTCGCCGCCGGGCAGGCGGTGGCCTTCCTGCAGGTGGGGGCGCTGCTCCTTCCGGTGACGGCACCCGCGCCCGGCCAGCTCGGCCGCCTGCTGGCCGAGGACGGCACGCTGATCGGCTACGGCACGCCGGTCGCCGAGTTCCACCCGGATAGTCCGGAGGCATGATGCAGATCGATCTCAATGCCGACCTTGGGGAAGGCTTCGGCCCCTGGCGCATGGGCGATGACGAGGCCCTGCTGGGCGTCCTGTCGTCGGCCAATCTCGCCTGCGGCTTCCATGCCGGCGATCCGGCGATCATGCGCCGCACGGTCCGCGCCGCCCGGGCGCGCGGCGTCGACATCGGCGCCCATGTCGGCTTTCCCGACCTGCAGGGCTTCGGCCGCCGGCCCATGACCATCGAGCCCGAGGTGCTCGCCGCCCTGGTCATCTACCAGCTCGGCGCCTTGTCCGGCATCGCGCGCGCCGAGGGCGCCCGCGTCACCCACATGAGCTTCCACGGCGCCCTCGGCAACATGGCGGCGGCCGATGCCGAGCTGGCGGCGGTCGTGGTCCGGGCGGTCGCCGATTTCGATCCCGGCTTGGCCGTCCTGTCCTCCACCAGCCCCGCCATCGAAGGGGCCGCCGCCGCCTGCGGCCTGCGCCTACGCACGACCTTCCTGGCCGACCGCGCCTATGACGCCGGCGGGCTTCTGGTCTCCCGCCGGCTGCCGGGCGCGGTGATCCATGACGATGCGGCCGTCCTGGACCGCGTCCGCCGGCTGCTGACCGAGGGCGTCGTCCTGGCCCAGTGCGGAACGCCGCTGCCGATGCGGCCGCACAGCATCCTGGTGCATGGCGATACGCCCGGAGCCTTGGGTCTTGCCCGAGCCGTGCGCCAGGCCGTGGACGAGCTGGGCGGCCGGATCATGCCCTTGTCTCAGCTCGATTGAGACGAGACCAGCCATAAGCGGACCTTATCTCGCCACAGACAATCGGGATTAGCGGCGGGGGCGACGGATCGATAGCGTTTTTCTTGGGAGGAGAACGATGGCCTTCAGCGACTACCGCACCGCACTTGTCACGGGGGCCTCGTCCGGCATCGGCGCCGCGATCGTCGCGCGGCTGCGCCGCGAGGGCCTGGAGGTCCATGCCCTGGCCCGCCGCGCCGATGCCCTGGCCACCCTGACGGCGCGCACCGGCTGCATCCCCCATGCCCTGGACGTGACCGACCTGGCCGGGCTGACGGCGCTGGCCGCGGCCGTGCCGTTCGACATCCTGGTCAACAATGCCGGCGTCGACCGCCCGCGCTCGCTGCTCGACGCCGAGCCCGACGACATCGATGTTCTGGTCGACATCAATCTTCGCGCCGTCCTGCATCTGTGCCGGCTGGTCGTGCCGGGCATGGTTGCGCGCGACCGCGGTCACGTCGTGAATATTTCCTCGATTGCCGGCGCCTATAACTTCGGCGGCAACTCGACCTATCACGCCACCAAGGCCGCGGTCAGCATGCTCTCCCGGCAGCTCCGGATCGACGCCTTCGGCGCCCGGGTGCGGGTCACCGAGATCTGCCCCGGCCGGGTGGCGACCGACATCTTCGCCCATGTCCACGGCGATACGCCTGAGACCCGCGCGCGCTTCCTCGACGGCTTCGAGCTGCCGCAGGCCGCCGACATCGCCGACGCCATCGCCTTCGCGATCGCGGCCCCGGCGGTGGTGAACATCGGCCATATGGAGATCACGCCGACCTTGCAGGTGCCCGGCGGCCTGTCCACGGCCCGGCCAGCCGGACCGGCCGGCTGAGCCCCGCCGTGACCGGGTTCGACGTCGGCGCGATCCTGTTCAACCCGCAGTTCGCGGCGATGCTGGCGGCGGGGTTCGGCATGACCCTGCTGATCTTCGCCGCGTCCTGGCTGCTGGCGATGGCGATCGCCGTGGTCCTGCTGGTGGTCCGGCTGCTGCCCGCGCGGATCTGCGAATGGCTGGTGGCCGCCTATGTCACCTACCACCGCAACGTGCCGACGCTGGTGCAGCTGATGCTCTGGTATTTCGGCATTTCGGTGCTGCTGCCGGAGGGCCTGCAGGACTGGCTGACCGGCCATGATCCCGAGGCCGCCTTCGCGGTGATCGGCCTCGGCCTGTGCCAGGGCGCGTTCTTCAGCGAGGACCTGCGCTCGGGCCTGCGCGCGGTGCCGCGCGGCCAGACGGAAGCGGCGCGCGCCCTGGGGCACTCGTACCTGCGGGCGATGCGCTACGTGCTGATGCCCCAGGCGTTCCGCAACGCGCTCCCGGCCCTGGTCAACCACACCGTCTCGCTGTTCAAGAATTCCAGCTTGGCCATGGCGATCGGTGCCGCTGAGCTCACCCATGTCGTCAAGGAGATCGAATCCGACAGCTTCCGGACGTTCGAGACCTTCTTCATCGGCACCGTGATCTACTTGGCCTGTTCGCTCGTCCTGATGGGGGCGGGCGCCTGGCTGGCAGCGCGCGCCCGGCCGGTCGGGGCGCATTGAGATGCTCGCCTCGATCTGGCGGATCGTCTCGGACAACTGGCTGCTGCTGCTGATCGGCCAGTACCCGAACGGCCCGATCGGCGGCATCACGGCGACCTTGCTGCTGTCGCTGCTGGGCATCGGCCTGGCGTTCCCGCTCGGCATCGTGGTGGCGCTGGCGCGGATCGCGCCGTACCGGCCCGTGCGCGGAATGGCCGCCGCCCTGGTCTACGGCATGCGTGGCGTGCCGCTGCTGATGATCATCTTCTGGTGCTACTTCCTGGTGCCGCTGGCGATCGGCCGCGTCGTGCCCGGCTTCGTCACCATGGTCTGCACCCTGGTGATCTATGAATCCGCGTTCCTGGGCGAGATCATCCGCGGCGGCATCCAGGCGCTGCCGCGCGGCCAGATGGATGCCGCCCGCGCCTTGGGCCACGGCCAACTGCGGGCGATGCGGCACGTGATCCTGCCGCAGGCGCTCTACAACGTGCTGCCGAGCATCCTCAGCCAGTTCATCGCGACGATCCAGGAAACGACGCTCGGCTACGTCATCAATGTTCCGGAGCTGACCTTCGCGGCCAACCAGGTCAACAACCGAATTCTGGTCAAGCCCTTCGAAGTCTTCGCGGTGCTGGCCGCCACCTATTTCGTCGTGTGCTTCAGCTTGACCCAGGTCGTGGCTTGGCTGGAGCGCCGCATCACCAGCCGCCGCGCCGGCCCGCCACCCGCCGGCCCGCGGCTTGTGGCGGCCCCGCCCGCCCGCCTGGAGGCCCTGTCATGACCGCCCCCGATACCGCTGCGATGATCCGCTTCGACCGCGTGAACAAGCGCTTCGGCGACTTGCAGGTGCTGTTCGACGTCACCGCCGAGGTCCGGCGCAGCGAAGTGGTCGTGGTCCGCGGGCCGTCGGGCTCGGGCAAGTCGACCCTGATCCGCACCGTCAATCGCCTGGAGGAGATCGAATCAGGCCAGCTGATCGTCGACGGCCGGGACGTGCATGCCCGGATGTCGGGCCGGGCGCTGAACCGGCTGCGCAGCCGGATCGGGTTCGTGTTCCAGAGCTTCAACCTGTTCCCGCACCTGTCGGTCCTCGACAACGTCACGCTGTCGCCCGTGCGCATCAACGGCATGGCCCCGGCCGAGGCGCGCGCCAAGGCGATGGCGCTGCTGGAGCGGGTCGGGCTGACGGACAAGGCCGCATCCTTCCCCGGCCAGCTCTCCGGCGGGCAGCAGCAGCGCGTCGCGATCGCCCGCGCGCTCGCCATGGAACCGCCGGCCATGCTGTTCGACGAGCCGACCAGCGCGCTCGATCCCGAAATGGTCGGCGAAGTGCTGGCGGTGATGCGCGACCTGGCGGCCGACGGCATGACCATGATGTGCGTCACCCACGAGATGGGCTTCGCGCGCGAGGTCGCCGACCGCGTCTGGTTCATGGACGCCGGCCGGATCCTCGAGACTGGCACGCCGGACGAGTTCTTCCGCAACCCGCGGCATCCGCGCGCGCAGCGCTTCCTGGCCGACCTGCGCCATTGATCCCAAGAGGAGACCCACCGGAATGCGCTACCTCGTGACCATCGCCGCGGCCGCCGCCCTGACGGCGGCGCTCGCCCCGGCCGCCCGCGCCGACCAGCTGGCCGACATTCTGGCGCGTAAGGAGCTGCGCTGCGGCACCTTTGCCGACGTGCCGCCCTTCGCGGCGCCCGATCCCAACACCCGCGAGATGGCCGGCTTCGATGTCGACCTGTGCGGGGCCATCGCCAAGGCGCTCGGCGTCAAGGCCACGATCACGCCGCTGTCGGTCGAGGCCCGGGTGCCGGAGGTGAAGCTCGGGCATGTCGATGTCACGGTCGCCAATCTCGCCTATACCAAGAGCCGCGCCGAACAGATCCAGTTCAGCGATCCCTACTACCTGGCCAAGGAGATGCTGGCCGTGAGGGCGAGCGATCCCGGCAAGGCCAAGGCCGACTTCAAGGGCAAGCGGATCGCCGCGACCAAGGGCTCGACTTCGGAGCTGTCGATCAAGCTCAACGACTCCGAGCCGCTGACCTTTCAGGACACCGGGTCGGTGTTCATGGCGGTCCAGCAGCATAAGGCCGTCGGCATGGTCGCCAACACCATGACCATCATGCAGCTGGTCAATGAATCGAAGTCGGCGGCGGTGCCGATGAAGATGATTGCCGAGCCCATGCTGCTCGAGCCGATCGGCGTCGGCATGAAGAAGGACGAGCCCGCGCTGCTGTCCAAGGTCAACCAGATCCTGGTCGACCTCGACAAGAGCGGTGAGATCAACCGGATCTGGAACAAGTGGCTCGGGCCCGACACCAAATATCACCTGACGCGAGACGAAAAGGTCGTGCCCCTGTCGGAGTTGAAGTTCACGCCCATCCCGTGACTGGGGAAACCCGCGCATCCTCGCGTTCGCGCTATGGCATTCACACAATCCGGATCACCGAGCATTATCAGCCGCTTGGCCATCCTGCTCATCATCCCCGGGAGGCGGGGATCCAGCCGTGGTGGCAAGCTCGACACAATCCCTGTTGATACCTGCGTCGAGCCAACTGGATTCCCGCTTTCGCGGGAATAACGAGCAAAGAACTTGATCGGGATAGGCAATAAAAGATGTGTGAATCCCGTAGCGCGTTCGCGGGGATGACCGTGGGGACGATCACAGATCGAGCTGAAGGGGTCGGGCGACCGGGGCGCCTCTGGCGGGGGATGGTGGGCAGCGCTGGAATTGAACCAGCACCTCTCGCATGTAGTGCGAGTGCTCTCCCTTGAGCTATCCGCCCGTCGTCATCAACCGTTCGCGAGACAAATATCGGAAATATTTTGGCCGCCGTCGAGAGGTATTGTGGATTAGGCTTGCCGAAATACCCCTAATCTGAGAAATGACGTGATCGTCTATAAATCTGCTAAAATTGGGAACCGGCCGTGTGTAAGTGGCGTTGACGCGCAGAACGGCGGAGCTCCGCCTGGCGCTTTGATTGCGAAACGGCCAGCCGCCGGGCACGTTTGTATGCGTGCCGCGACTGTCCATTATGGGACTGAAGCGGCTGGTGGGTGGCGTGCCCCGCTCCGGCCGATTTCGGGCCGGAGCGGGTTGCCTGGTGGTCTCCCCCGGTTGTCCTGGCACCTGACGCGGGATTAGGCTGCCCCGACCAGCGCCCGGGAGGGGATGATGCCACGCCGATTGATCCGACCACTGATGATTGGCCTGCTGCTGGCCTTGCCGGCCGCGAGCCCGGCTGCGGCGCAGTCGGTGATCCGGATCGGGCTGCAGGATGACCCGGACAGCTTCGATCCGGCCAAGGCCTTCAGCTTCGTCGGACGCATCGTGCTGACCAGCCTGTGCAACAAGCTGGTGGACACCGCCCCCGACCTCAGCTTCGTGCCGCAGCTGGCGTTGTCCTGGGAAACGGCGCCGGGCGGCAAGGCCGTGACCTTCCGCCTGCGCCCCGGCGTCAAGTTTTCCGACGGCACCGATCTCGACGCCGCCGCCGTGGCGCTCAATCTCGACCGCGCCATGCATTTGCCGGAGAGCCGGCGCAAGAGCGAGGTCGCCGCGATCGCCGGCGTCACGGTCGTCGACCCGCTGACCGTGCGGCTTGATCTCAGCCGGCCGTTCGCGCCGCTGATCGCCCAATTGTCGGACCGCGCCGGGCTGATCGCGTCGCCCAGGGCGCTCCAGGACCCGGCCGGCTTCGACCAGAAGCCGGCCTGCTCGGGGCCCTATCGCTTCGTCGAGCGCAAGGCCCAGGAGAAGATCGTGCTGGAGCGCGATCCGGGCTATTGGGAGCACGACCGCTATCACATCGACCGGATCGAGTACGACATCATCCCCGACCCGCAGGTGCGCGTCGCCAATCTGCGGGCCGGGGCCCTGGATTTCGCCGAGCGCGTGCTGGCGGCCGACGTGGCGGCGCTCAAGGCCGATCCCAAGTTCAGGCTGGCCAACGGGGCGAGCCTGCAATATGCCGGCATCACCATCAACCTGGCCAACGGCGCCGGGGTCAACCCGGCGCTGGCCAAGTCGGCGGCGCTGCGCCAGGCCCTGGACCTGGCGATCGACCGCCAGGCGATCAACCAAGTGCTGTTCGACGGCAACGGCGTGCCCGGCAACCAGCCGGTGCCGCCGACCAGCCCGTACTATGCCCGCGAACGGCCGGTGGGCCCGCGCGACGTCGCCCGAGCCAAGGCGCTGGTCGGGGCCAGCGGCATCGCCCATCCGAGCTTCACCCTCAATGTCGTCAACTCGGCCGACCAGGCTCAGGTCGCCCAGATGATCCAGGCGATGGCCGCCGAGGCCGGCATCGAGGTCAAGCTGCAGATGCTGGAGTTCCAGACCCTGTTGGCGCGCCAGGCCAAAGGCGACTTCGAGGCCGACCTGATCGGCTGGAGCGGCCGCGTCGACCCCGACGGCAACATCTACACGCTGCTCGGCTGCAAGTCGCCGACCAATGACGGCCGCTACTGCGTCGACGACGTCGAAGCGCTGCTGCTCAAGGGCCAGGCCGAGACCGACCCGGCGGCGCGCCCGGCGATCTATCATCAGGCGATCGCCCGCATCGTCGACGATCGCCCGATCATCTATCTCTACCATCCGCCGCTGATCCAGGCGATGACCGCCCGGCTCAGCGGCTACGTGTTCCATCCCGACGGCCTGATCCGCCTGAGGGACGTGGCCTACGCGCCCTAGCCCCGCGCGGGGCTTGTGTCGCGGGGGGCGATCGGACAGAACCAAGCGAGAGATCGCCGGGGCTGTCATGATCCGACTGGACGGCAAGGTCGCCATCGTCACCGGCGCCGAGCAGAGCATCGGTGCCGCCATCGCCGCCGGCCTGCATGCATCAGGCGCGGCCGTGCTGCTGACCGGCATCCGCGATGCCGAGGGCGAGGCCGCGGCGGCGGCGCTGGGGGCCGGGGCCGCGTACCGCCATGTCGACGTCGAGAGCGATGCCGACATCGACGCCTGCCTGGCGGCCTGTCACTCGGCCCATGGCCACCTGGACATCCTGGTCAACTGCGCCTGCTCATATCTGGACAGCGGCCTCGGCACGCCGCGGGCCGACTGGCTGCGCAACCTCAACGTCACGCTGGTGGGCGCCGCGATCTTCGCGCAGAAGGCAGCGCCGCTGCTGACCCGCCCCGGCGGCGTGCCCGGCGGCGTGATCGTCAATATCGGCAGCGTCAGCGGCAAGTTCGGCAATGCCGGGCGCGGGCCCTATTCGGCCGGCAAGGCGGCGCTCATGCATTTCACCCGCTGCGCGGCGGCGGCGCTGGCGCCGGAGGGCATCCGCGTGGTCACCGTGACGCCGGCCTGGACCTGGTCGCCGCCGATGGCGGCCATGACCGGCGGCGACCGCGATCTGGCCGACCGGGGCGGCGCCTTCGTCCATCCGCTGGGCCGCGTCGGCCGCATGGACGAGGTCGCGCAGGCGGTGGTGTTCGCCGCGTCCGATGCTGCGTCCTGGGTCAATGGCTGCGAGATTCCGGTCGATGGCGGTTTCTCGATGCTCGGCCCCGACCAGGGCCGCGGCCCACGCCACTGGATCGGCCAAGCCCGGGACCAGGACTGATCCCCATGTACGACGACACCTTGGACAGCCGGCTCGACCGGCTGCATCAGGCCTATGCCTCGGCCGAGCCGTTCCGCCATGTGGTGATCGACGGCTTCTTCCAGCCCGCGGTGGCCGATCGCCTGCTGCAGGAGTTTCCGCGCTTCGACGCGGCCCATGCCCGCAACGAGTTCGGCGAGATCGGCCGCAAGGCGGTGCGCACCGACATGGCGGCGATCGGCGAGACCTACCGGGCGCTCTATGCGTTCCTGGGCTCGCCGCGCTTCCTTGGGGCCATGGGCCGGCTGACCGGCATCCCGGACCTGCTGCTCGATCCTCGCCTCTATGGCGGCGGCACCCATGAGAACCTGGACGGCCAGGAGCTGGACGTCCATGTCGACTTCAACTTCGACCCGGCGACGCGTCTCCATCGCCGGCTGAACCTGCTGGTCTATCTCAACCCCGAATGGGACGAGGCCTGGGGCGGGGCGCTGGAGCTGCATTCGGATCCCTGGGAGCCGGAGACCGACCGGGTCACCACGATCCTGCCCACCTTCAACCGAGCCGTGCTGTTCGAGACGACCGAGCGGTCCTGGCACGGCTTCCGGCGCATTGTCCTGCCGCCCGGGCGCGGACCGCTGTCGCGCCGCTGCATCTCGATCTATCTGTACACCCGCACCCGCCCGGCCGCGGAGACCGCGCCGCAGCACGGCACCTTCTATGTGCCGCGGCCACTGTCCGACCGGTTCCGGACCGGCCATACCCTGACGGCCGACGACGTCGCCGAGCTGTCGGCGCTGATCCGCGGCCGCGACCGCTGGATCCGCCATTACCAGCAGCAGGAATTGGCCTTCAGCCGCACCATCGAGTCCCTGAAGAGCCCGCGCGAGCTGGCCCGGATCGCCGGGCGCGTCGTTGCCCGCCGGCTGCGTCGGCTACGCTTGCGATAGCCTCAGCGGCCCGCGGCGGGCGGCGTCGCCGGCACGGCGCGCCAGCCCCCAGGGCAGTTGGCCACATAGGGGTAGTAGCCGCGCTGGCTGTCGCAATAGTACCAGGACTGGGCCGGCGCCGGGCCCGGCTGCACGACCACGGGGGCGGGGGTGTAGACCACCGGCGGCGGCGCATAATAGACCACCGGGGGCGGCGGCGCGTAGACCGGCACCCCGAAGCCGAACCCCACGAACACCCGCGCCTCGGCCGGCGCCAGCCCGGCAACGAGGGCGATCGTGGCGGCGCCTGCCGCCATCAGCCATCGTCCCGCCATCGTCCAGGTCCCCCGAATGCCCATCCCGATGCCGGATAGATGGGCGACCCGGCCGGCGATGGCAACCATCCCCCAGTGCCGCTGTCCCCGGCGCCGCCGGCTCACCCCGGGCAGCCATGGCGGCCCCGGAACGCCGCCAGCAGGGTGTCGCGGCCATCGCGGCGGTCGATGCCGTCGCGGTCGGGCAGGCGGGCCTGGGCGCCCTTGCGGCCGATCCACAGAGCCCGGTTGAAGCGTCCGACGTCGAGCTTGTCCTCGATGCCGAAATACTGGCCGCGCATCGCCCAGGTCCAGTAGCCGGCACTGCGCAGGCGCAGGTCGCGGCAGGCCGGCGGTCCGTCGATGTCGGCCCGGCGGGCCGGCAGCGGCAGGTCGGTCGAGCGCAGGACCTCCGGCACCAGGGCGGTGTAGGTCCAGCGCGCTTGGGCCGGGTCGAACAGCTCGGCCATCGGGTCGGCCAGGCCGTCGTTCAGGCCCAGCGGCTCCAGCCCCAGCACCGCCTCGATCGTGCGCAGCACGCTGACGGTGGTGTAGCGCTCGGAGACCAGGGCCCGGTGGCGGACATAGGGCCCGGCGACCAGCGCCAGGCTGCGGTGGGCGTCGACATGGTCGGCGCCGTTCTGGGCGTCGTCCTCGACCACGAACACTAGCGTGGAGTCGGCGACCGGGCTATGGGCCACGGCCTCGATCACCAGCCCGACGGCATAGTCGTTGTCGGCCATCTCGGTCTCGACCGTGTTCACGCGGTCGATCGCCGCGGCGAAATTGCCGAAATGATCGTGGGGCAGCCGCAGCAGGGTCAGCGCCGGCACGGTGTCGGCCGCGGTCTGCTCCGCGAACTCCCGGCGCCATTCCTGGACGCGCCAATAGTCGGGAAAACTCTGGTCGTAGCCGCGAAAGAACGGATCGCTATGCCCCGCCAGCGCCGCCTTGGTCGGGAAGAACACCGGCCGGGCCGAGGCGTGCGGGTCGCGGTCCAGCGGGATCGCGGCCGGATGTTTGGGATCGTAGCGCGAGAGGTCGCCGTAGAAGCCGTAGTTGCGCAACGACAGGCCGGCGCGCAGGGCGGCGTCCCACAGATAGCCGGCACCGGCCTCGCCGGCCGCGCTGTCGGGCGCCGCGACATCGGCGGTGCCGGGCAGTAGGTCGGGATCGTCCGGCGTCAGCGGGTTGGCCGCAGTGCGCGCCGCCGGATCGCCGATGCCGACATTGACGTTGCGGTTGGTGCCTTCCCAGTCATAGCTCAGGCCGCGCTGGGCATAGTTCACCGGTGCCGTCTTCTCGGTGAAGTCGGTCGTCCGCGCGGCCGTGCTCCAGTTCCACCCGGTGTTGCTGGTGGCGCCGCTGTCGTAGAAGTTGTCGAGGGTGGCGAAGCTGCGCGCCAGTGCATGGTGGTTGGGCGTGATCGCCTCGGGCAGCAGCGCCAGTTCGGGATCGCCGTTGCCGATCGCGAGGTCGCCCAGGACCTGGTCGTAGGTCCGGTTTTCCTTGACGATGTAGATGACATGCCGGATCCGGCGGTACAGGAAGGCCATGCGTTCGTCGCGGCCGGCCGCGGGGCGGGCCGACGGGAAGTTGTCGTTGCGGGCAACCTGGCGGGTGAGGCGTGCCAGGGTCGCGGCGTTGGGCATGGGCATCGACAGGAAGCCGGCATGCTCGAGCTGCAGGACATATTCGCCCTGGGCCGCACAGGCCGTGGCCGACGGCCCGGCCGTCGCGGTGGTGGTGCGGCAGGCCTCGGGGTCGGGGCCGGCCGGCGACTTGCCGTTGACGGCGTAGAGCCGGCGGCCGTCGGCGCCGACGGCCACGGCGTTCGGATACCAGCCGGTCGGGATCAGCCCGATCACCCGGCTGGCCGACGTGATGGGCGTGAGCGGGGCATCGTCGTCGTCCGCCGGCGGCGGGCTGGGCGCGCCCGTGATCGCACCCGTAATCTCGGGGCCGAGCTGCATCACGGCGACGGCATTGAGGCCGCCCAGGCTGACGAACAGGGTCTGGCCGTCGTCCGACTGGGCCAGGAAGTTGGGATTGGCGCCCTTGAGGCCGGCCGGGTTCAGCAGCACCGAATCAGGCCCGACCGCCGGGATCTCGGCCAGGACGCGGTCGCTGGCGGTGTCGATGGCGATCACCGTGTCGCTGTTGTCCAGGGCGGCGAACAGCCGCTTGCCGTCGCGGCTGGGCAGCAGATGCACCGGCTGTCCGTGGGTCGGGATCCGGCCGGCGACCGTGATGCTGGCGGCCCCAATCGTCAGCACCGCCAGCTCGCGGTCGCGCTGGCTCGCGACATAGGCCTTGCCGCCAGCCCAGGCGACGGCGACCGGATATTCGCCGCCGGCCTTGCCGCGATCCTTGGGATCGACGCGGCCGGGGCGCAGGTCGCGTTCGGCGGCGACCGCGCCCTTGTCCAGGTCGACCAGCGATACCGAGTCCGATTCATAGTTGGCGACCAGCAGCTGGTGGCCGTCGGGGCTGACCGCCAGGCCCGCCGCCTCAGGCTTGACGCCAAGTCCCAGGCCCGCCGCGTGGCCGAGCGGGATCGGGCCGCGCTCGACGAACCCGTCGGGCGTGCGGTCGAACCGGCGGATCAGGTCGTCGACGCCGCCCGAGACATAGAAGCGGTTGCCGTCGGGCGCCCAGGCGAGGCCGAGGAAGGCATTGGCGATGGGCAGCACCTGCTGCTTGCGCGGCACGCCGCGGCTGACGTCGTAGACGAACACATAATCGCGCGACTGATCGGGGACGATCGCCCCGGCGGCATCGAAGACCCGGTTGAAGCCGCTGGTCAGGATCAGCAGCGTGCGCTGGTCGGGACTGAGCGCCACTGCCACGGCACCGCCGGCCAGGAAGTCGGGCAGGCCCGACAGGTTGGGGTTGAGCGGCTGGAAGATGGCGCCCGGCGCAGCGGTCGGGGTGATCCGCTGGCCGTTGGGCAGGGGCACGCCGTCGCGCAGGTCGGTCTCGGCCGCCGCCGCGGCGGGCAGCATCAGGGCAAGCAGGGCAAGCAGCCGGATCATCATGGCCTCCGCGTCTGAGGGTGCCCGATCAGGCCTGCACGGCAGCCCCGCTGTCGATCGCAGGACGATGACGGTTCGAGGTCAGGCGACCAGCCGGCGTCCGCACAGCGCCTCCAGCACGCCGAGCGGCGACTGCGCCGGCCGCAGCATCGCCCGGTGCGACACGATGAAGGTGTGCTCCAGGGCATAGCGGCCGGTCGCGACCGCATGGGGCACCATGTCGGTGAAGACGGCCCAGGTGGCGCCGGGCGCAAAGGCCAGATGCTCCTTCCGGCACGAGGCCTGGAAGTCGGCATCGCGCTTCAGGAAGTCATGGAAGGCCAGCATGAAGGCGTCGTAGCGCGAGCGCTCGGGCAGGCGCAGCCCCAGGCCGCGCAGCACACGGCGGCCGGCCCGGGCCGCGGCGCCGTAGCCCAGCCGCCGGCGCGCCATCCGATCCAGGCCGGCCAGGCGCGCCCGGTCGGCGGCCAGCCGCTCGAAGCCGTCGGTGGTGGTCCAGCGCCGCGTCTCGGTCGGGTTGATGTTGGTGAAGATGCGCAGGATGCGGTCGCCATGGACCGGCCGCGTCGGGAAGGAATCGACATGCAGCAGGTCGTTGCGCGCGAGCGTGCGCAGCTTGCGCCCGTCTTCCTCGACCGGCCGGAAGCTGGCGAAGTCCTGGCGCCATTGGCCGCGATAGGGCGCCAGCAGCGCGCCGGCAAAGTCGGTCACGGCGCGGCTGTAGTCGCGCATCACCTGCGCCAGCCGCGTCCCGTCGACGCCGTCGCCGTCATGGCCGCGCAGCTGGTCGCTGGTCGGCCGGTACGAGATGTTCTTGTGGTAGGCGCTCTGCGACTGCCGGACCGACAGCAAGAAGCGGCGGTCGTCGTCGGGCAGCGCGAACGGCGTCGCGCCGCGGAACAGAAGAATGCGCCCGGCCTCCAGGCCCTCGCAGGCGGCGCGGGCGGTGGTGTCGGGATCGGGGCCCGGCCAGTCGGTCTCGACGACGGTGTGCAGCGCAGGGTCGGTCATCGCGGCGCAGCATAGGGGCGCTGCGGCGGCCCTGACAATGTCGCACCCGGGAACCATGCCTGGGGCTTGCCGCCCCGGGGCCCGTCGCCTACACCGCTACTGTCATGTCGAGCACTTCCGAGTCGGCCGGCCCCGATCCGACCGCTGCGGCGCTGGCCGCGGCCTTCGAATTCCATCGGGCCGGTCGGCGCGCCGAGGCCGAGGCGCTGTACCGCCAAGTCCTGACCGTCCAGCCCGGGCATGCCGATGCCTGGGCCTGGCTCGGCGTGCTGGCCTATCAGGACGGGCAGGCCGAGCCGGCGCTGGCCCATCTCGGTCGTGCGGTGACGCTGGCGCCGCAACGGGCCGATCTGCGCCAGACGTTCGGTCGGGTGCTGCATGCCATGGGCCTGGCGGCCGAGGCGGCAGCCCAGTACCAGGAGGCGTTGGCGACCCGGCCCGACCTGGCCGATGCCCATGCCGGGCTCGCCTGCCTGGCCGCCGGGCAGGGGCCCCATGCCCTGCCGGAGGGGTGCCGGCTGGGCGTGGTCGGTCCGCATCTGCTGCTGCTGCCGCCCGGCCACGACCTGCCCGACCGCTCGGCGCGGCCGGGCTACGGCACCGGCATCGCGATCCTGGTCCGGGCGCTGCTGAGCGTGGACCCCGGCCTGCGCATCGCCGACCTGGCCGCCGGCATCGGCGAGACCGTAGCGCTCCTGGAAGCCGACCATCGGATCCCGCTGACCGCGTTCGAGGACGACCCGGCCCAGCGCCTCTACCTCGCCTACAATGCCGGCCGGATCGGGGCCCATGTCACGGTCGAGGGCAGCGGCCGCTTGAACCAGGCGCTGGGGGCCGGGCTGGTCCGCCTGTCGGGTCCCGGCCAGCTGCCGCGGCTGGCGGCGGGCGGCCTCGGTTCCGGCGCCGTGCTGTGGGGCCACGGCCTGCCCGATGCCGCCGGCCTGCGCGTGCTGCAGGCCCTTGGCATCCGTCAGCTGCTGCTGATCGGCACCGACGGGCGCCTCAAGCTGGAGACCAACCCGGCCAGCCAGCCCAGCCTGCCGTCGGCGCTGGGCGACGTCGACTTCTGTGCGATCCCGCCGCGGCACGAGGCGATGATGCCGGACCTGGTCGGCCGGTTCGCGAGCGGCGCCGACGCCATCAGCTGGAGCCCCCGGGCCGGTGGCGGCCGGATTGGCGTCGGCGGCCGCGCGCTCAACCCGCCGCTGCCCGACCCCCGAACGACCCGGCGGATCCTGGTCGTGCGATTGGACCGGCTGGGCGACTTCCTGCTGACCACGCCGCTGCTGCGCCATCTGCGGGCGCGCTGCCCGCACGCCCACATCACGCTGGCGGTTCAGCCGATGACCTATGCGCTGGCCGAGACCTGCCCCTATGTCGACCAGCTGATGACCGTGCCCGAGGCGATGCTGGCGAGCCCGATCGGCATGCTGGAGCTGGCCGGCCGGGCCCGCCGCGAGCTGCCGCCCTTCGACCTGGCGCTGCTGCCACGCTGGGATATCGACTATTACCAGGCCGGCCTCCTGGCCTGGGCCGTGCAGCCGCGCAGCGTGCTGGGCTTCTCCGAGCAGGTGCGCGCCGACAAGCGCAAGCTCAATGCCGGCTACGACCGGCTGTACACGGTGGTGCTGGACGACCGCACGCCCGGCCACGAGGTCGAGCGCAGCCTGCATCTCCTGGGCCTGGTGACCGGCAATGCGCTGGGTGCGCCAGCGGAGCGCATCGAGCCGGGGCCATTGGAGGCGTGGCTGCGGCCCGAGGACCAGGCCCATGCCGACGCCCTGCTGGTCGCGGCCGGGCTCCCGGCCGGCACCTTCATCGCGCTCGGCACCGGCGCCTCGATCGGCCGCCGGCGCTGGCCACTCGACCGCTGGGCCCAACTGGTGCGCCTGCTGGCCGCGGCCGGCCATCGCGCGGCCATCGTCGGCGGTCCGGGCGAAGTCCAGGAAGGAGCGTGGCTGGCCGCTGCGGTGGGGCCGGCGGTGGTCAATCTGGCGGGCCGGACGACGCCGCGCCAGACCGTGGCGCTGCTGGCGCGCGCCGGCCTGCATGTCGGCTGCGACAGCTTCCCGCTGCATGCCGCCGCGGCGGCCGGCCGGCCGGTGGTCGAGATCGCCTGCCATCCGGCCGACGGCGACCGCCTGCACGACAATTCGCCGCTGCGCTTCGGGCCGTGGGGCGTGCCGCACCGCATCTGTCAGCCGGCGACCGCGGCCGAGGGCTGCACCAAATCCTGTACCGCCGTCGAGCAGCCGCACTGCATCCTGGGCGTCGGCGTCGATATGGTGGCCCGCGCCATCGCCGAGTTGCTGGGCGAGCTTGCGGCCCGGCGCGGATGACGGCGCGCACGCTGGCCGACGTCGGGGGCCGGACCGACAACGCCTTCGGCTGCCTGCGGCTGGCGCTGGCGCTGATGGTGCTGCTCAGCCACTGCTATCCGCTCGGCGGCTTCGGCGACGACGATCCGCTGCGGCGCTGGAGCCACGGGCAGGAGAGCTTCGGCAGCCTGGCGGTCCTGGGCTTCTTCGCGATCAGCGGCTATCTGATCGGGCTCAGCAGCCTCGAGGGCGGCACCGTCCACTTCCTGCTGCGCCGGATCCTGCGCATCTTCCCGGGCTTCCTGGCCGCCCTTGCGGCGGTCGCGCTGGTGGTCGGGCCGGCCCTGTGGTGGCTCGGACACCGGACGCTGGACGGCTATTTCCTGCCCTATCGCGACGGGCCCTGGCGCTACCTGCTGGCCAATGCCGGGCTGCGCATCCATCAGACCGGCATCCGCGACCTGCTCGTCGCGACGACTCCCTATGGTCGCTTCGCCCATGCCAGCATTCTGGACGGCTCGCTGTGGACCTTGGTCTATGAGTGGCATGCCTATCTGATCGTGGCCGCCCTGGTCTGGCTGCGCGCCCCCCGGCGGATGCCCGCGATCGCCGCCGGGCTGGCTGCGGTGTTCTATGTGCTGATGGTGGCCGAACTGGTGGTCGGCACGCCGGCGCAGCCGGTGGCGGCGCGCTTGACCGGCGGTTGGATCGAGGGCCTCAACGACCTGCGCTTCCTGACCTCGTTCCTGATCGGCACGGCGCTGGCCCATCTGGGCGGCCGGGTGCCGCTGGACGACCGCCTGGGTGCCGGCGCGTGCCTGCTGGCCCTGGCGACCCTGGGGGCCGGCGGCTTTGCCGTGGTCGGCCTATTCGGGTTCGGCTACGGGCTGCTGTGGCTGGCCTACCGGCTGCCGGCGCCGCTCACGGCCGTCGGCCGCGACGCCGACTATTCCTATGGCTGCTACATCTATGGCTTCGTCGTGCAGCAGCTGCTCGCTTACGCCGGCCTGCCCGCGGCCGGATTCGCCTCCTTCCTGGCCGGTTCGGTGCTGCTGGCCATGGCGCTCGCCTGGTTGAGCTGGAACCTGGTCGAGAAACGGGCCCTGGCGTTGAAGGGCCGGGTGCCGGGGACGACGGCGTGGCGCTGGCCGTCGGCTGTGAAGAGAACAGGCGCCATCAATGCGTCGGCCGATACCGCACCGCGGCCAGGATGAGGCCGGTCGATCACGCCGCGCCGACCCCGGCGAGGTAGTCGGCGATGGCGTTCAGGCTAGCGGCCGCGACGGTGCGCAGGCGGTCGAAGGCTGGGGCGATCGCCTCGGGCGACAGGGTCTGGACGGCCGTTTCCAGGTCGCGGGCGGCGTTGGTCATGGCCTGCAGCGACAGCGTGGCGGCCGAGCCGGTCAGCTTGTGCGCGTCGAACGCGGCGGCCTTGAGGTCGTCCTGGCCGAGCGCTGTTTCGATCGAGGCGACGGTGGCCGTGATCTTGCGGGCCATGTCGCCGAGCAGCCGCACCACATTGTCCTGGCCGACGGCGCCCGCCAGCTCCTGCAGCTGATGGGGGTCGATCGTCGGGTCCGTGTCGGTCTCGGGATGCGGTGTCATGCCTGCCTCACCGTTGCTGGCGCGAGTCTATCGCGGGGCTGGGCAGCGGCATAGGCGCTCGCCTCGCTGTCCGGCCCGGCGCAATATCCGCTGCTCGGGTCAACGATGGAGGACGGGGTGATGGCACATTGGGGCGATCAGTGGCGGCTGACCAAGCCGGCGGTGCAATCCGAAGCCGGCCTGGTCGCGGCCCAGCACCCCGAAGCGGCCGCGGTCGGCGCAGCCATGCTGCGGGCCGGCGGCAACGCCGTCGACGCGGCGCTGGCGACCGCCTTCGCGCTCGGCGTCGTCGAGCCGTGGATGAGCGGCCTCGGCGGCGGCGGCGTGATGCAGGTGTACGATCCCGAGACGCGCCAGGTTCATGTCGTCGACTATCCGATGATGGCGCCGCTGGGTCTCGATCCCCTGCGCTATCCCTTGGCCGGCGGTACCGATGACGGGCTGTTCGGCTGGCCCGGCGTGGTCGGCGGCGTCAACCAGACCGGCCCCCTGTCGGTGGCGGTGCCCGGCGCGGTCTCGGGGTTCGCCCTGGCCGCCGAGCGGTTCGGCACCAAGCCGTGGGCCGAACTGATCCAGCCCGCGGTGGCGCTGGCCGAGCGCGGCATGGTCGTCGACTGGGTCACCGCCCAATCGATCCTGGTCGGTGCGCGCGAGCTCCGGCGCTTTCCGTCCAGCGCCGCGGTCTATCTGCCGGACGGCCTGCCGCCGGTGCCGCCGGCCTTCGGCGCGCCCAAGCCGATCGCGCTGGGCGGGCTGGCGCGGACGCTGCGGCGGCTGGCCGAGGCCGGGCCGCAGGACTGGTACCAGGGCGCCCTGGCGCGCGACCTGCTGGCCGATTGCGCCGCGACCGGCGTGCCGATCACCGCCGCCGATCTCGGCGGCTACCGGGCCCGGCTGGCCGAGCCGCTGGTCCAGCCCTATCGCGGCGCCACCTTCCATTTCGCACCCGGCCTGACCGGCGGCCCGACCGCCGCCCGCACCATGGCCAGCTGGGCGGCGCACGGCCTCGAGCCGCCGCCGGCGGCGGAGACCTACCGTATCTATGCCGAAGGCCTGGTCGAGGCCTACCGGTATCGGCTGGCGCACATGGGCCATGCCGCGCCGGTCAGCTGCACCACGCACCTGGCGGTCATCGACCGTCGCGGCATGATGGTGGCGCTCAACAACACGCTGCTGTCGCGGTTCGGGTCGAGCCTGGTGCTGCCCGAAACAGGCGTGCTGATGAACAACGGCGTCATGTGGTTCGACCCGCGGCCCGGACGGCCGAACTCGCTGGTGCCGGGCGCCCGGCCGCTGTCGAACATGAGTCCGCTGATCGCCACCTGCGACGGCCAGGGCTGGTTCGCGATGGGGGCCGCGGGTGGGCGCTCGATCGTGCCGGCGGTGGTCCAGCTGGCCTCGTTCCTGGTCGATTTCGGCATGGACCTCGACCACGCCTTCCACACGCCGCGGCTCGACCTGACGCGCGGCACCATGGTCACGGCCGACAGCCGACTGCCGGAGTCCGTGATCGCGGCGCTCCGCGCCCACTGGCCGGTCGAGGTCAAGGTGCCGACCGTCTATCCGGGGGGCTTCGCGGTGCCGACGGCGGTGCTGCGCCGCCCCGACGGCCGCCACGAAGCCGCGGCATCGGTGCACAGCCCATGGGCGGCCGTGGCGGCGGAATAGGGCTTGGCAATCCCGGCGGCGTCCCGTATAGGTGCGGATATAAAGTTATCTTTATATCCTCATATGTCCGGTCGCACGCCGCCGGACCCCCGAGCTGACAAGGAGCGCTCATGGCCACCGCCTTCACCGACTACAAGGTCGCCGACATCGGCCTCGCCGATTGGGGCCGCAAGGAGATCCGGATCGCCGAGACCGAGATGCCCGGCCTGATGGCGCTGCGCCGCGAGTACGGCGCTCAGCAGCCGCTGAAGGGCGCGCGTATCGCCGGCTGCCTGCACATGACCATCCAGACCGCGGTGCTGATCGAGACGCTGGTGGCCCTGGGCGCCACGGTGCGCTGGTCGTCCTGCAACATCTTCTCGACCCAGGACCACGCCGCCGCGGCGATCGCCGCCGCCGGCATCCCGGTGTTCGCCTGGAAGGGCATGACCGAGGAAGAGTTCGACTGGTGCATCGAGAAGACGATCACCGGCCCGGACGGCTGGACGATCAACATGATCCTGGATGACGGCGGCGACCTCACCCGGATGATGCACGACAAGTTCCCGGAGCTGCTGGCCAATGTCCGCG
>CAZEFK010000090.1:0-28417 GCA_964511405.1 uncultured Comamonadaceae bacterium
CAGGCCGCCTCGATCGGGGTGCCGGCCGGCGCCGTGCTGGCCCTGGCCGACGGCCGGGCGGCGCGGCTGGCGCCCGTGGACGACGGCGCCATCGCCGCGCATCAGGCGGTGGCCGATCGCCTGGCCGCGGCCGGCGTCATCGCCCGGCCGGTGGCGGTCGGGCCGGTCTATGACCGCCGGCTGGCGCCGGTGCTGTCCGGGCCGGCATGACGTCCGGCGACCGATGATCGGCCGCGGTCAGGGTCGTCGCAATACATACCAATACATACCCAGATACATACCAGTACACGCCGAGGCGGCCCGCGCTTTGGGTTAATCAGCGATTAATATTGCATTTTTTACGATCCGTAAAGAATTGAGGTGTATTTCGAATTCTGTGAAACGTGGCATCTGTGGGCACCGATACGGGTGCCGCATAGATTTGTAAAATATGGAGTCGCGGTCATGAGATTTGTGATCTGTGCTCTAATGCTCGCTGCGGCATTTGCATCGGCGGCGAACGCTCAGGTGAAGGTGGGGTTTGGCCAGGACAAGCCGCCGTTCGTGTCCGACAACAAGGGAATCGAAGTTTCCATCGTGGAAGAGATCGGCAGAAGGACCGGGACGGCCATTGCCCCGGTTTTCATGTCCAATTTGCGGCTTCAAAAATCCCTCGGCGATGGCGAGATCGACGTCGCAGCCAGCGTTCCCGAGTCGAAGGACTACATCGTCAGCAGCCCGTTCATTTCCTTCAACAATGGCGCCTTCACCCTGAAGTCGGCCGGCATCCGGCTCGACTCGCTGGGGGAGCTGCGCGGAAAGAGCATCGTTGCCTGGCAGAACGCCCGTGGCGACCTGGGGGCCGAGTTCACCCAAGCCGTGGCCGACAACGCCGCATACAAGGAGATTCCGTCTCAGCTCAACCAAGTGAAGATGTTCCTGTCGGGTCGAGCCGATGCGATCGTGATCGACAAGGATATCTTTAGCTGGCACGTCAAATCCGAGGGTGCCGAGTTCAAAAAGACCGTGGATGACTACGAATTTCACAAGATCATTCCTGGTTACACGCATCTCTACCTGGGATTCCGGCGCCAGGACCTGCGCGACCAATTCGACAAGGCGCTCCAGGCCATGAACGAGGATGGGACCTACCGGAAGATCATCGACAGCTACGTCCGCTAGGCTCGATGCCCCGCCGCAGTTTTTGAGTGGGCCCCCTGACAAACCATGATAGGAAGGGGGCCGTCACGATAGGCGAGGCGGCGTGGGCGTCATGCGGAACGGTGGGATGGTGCGGGCGGTGCTGGCGGCCTCGGTGGCGGCGGCAGGGGTGGCACTGGCAGCCGGCACGGCGTCGGCGCAGATGACGCAGTCGCAGTCGCAGACCAAGTTCATCGACGAGATGAAGTTCGGCGTGCTGGCCCATGACCCGGGTTTCCTGGGCGGCAAGGAGAGCGGCGCCGACATCAATGCCGAGGTGCTGTTCACCTCGCCGTCGTTCCTGAAGATCCTGCTGGCGCCCCGGCCGCATATCGGCGGCTCGGTCAACACCAACGGCCAGACCAACCAGGCCTATGCCGGCCTGACCTGGACCTGGGCGCTGTTCCGCCAGCTGGCCAAGCCCGACGACGCCCTGCTGTTCGGCTTCAGCTTCGGCCCCGGCTACAACGACGGCAAGACCTTCACCCGCGATCCCCACCGCAAGAGCCTGGGCTGGCAAGTGATGTTCCGCGAGAGCTTCGAGCTCGGGTATCAGCTCACCCCGCGCACCGATGTGTCGGCGTTCCTCGACCACATCTCCAATGGCGGCATCGCCCGGGCCAACCAGTCGATCAACGACGTCGGCATGCGGGTCGGGTACAAGTTCTAGCCCGCCGCCAGCAGCTCAATCGCCCTTGGCCACCCCGTCGCGGTGGCCGTCGCCCCAGCCCTGCAGCCCATCCGCCGTCCGGGCGATCGCCTGGACGCCGGCGTTCATCGCCGTGACCTTGACCGGGTGGCCCATGGCCTGAAGCGCGTCGGCCAAGCCCGCGGCGGGGGTGCCCGCCTCCAGCTCCTGCGCCCGGTTCTGGGCACCGAGGCGCGGCCGGCCGATCGCGGTGCGCACGTCCTGATGCCAGGCCAGGACGCCGACGATGGTCTCGGCCACCGAGTCGATGATGCGGGCGCCGCCGCCGGCCCCCACCACCAGCTCGGGCGTGTCGTCCGGGCCGAACACGATGGTCGGCGCCATGGTCGTGATCGGCCGCTTGCCGGAGGCCGCGGCGTTGGCGGCGCGCAGGCCGCCGACCACCGGCTCGGCGGCGAAATTGGTGATCGCGTCGTTGAGCACGACGCCGTCGACCACGATGTCGGATCCGAAATTGAGGTTGATCGTCGTGGTGAAGGACACGGCGTCGCCGGCCGCATCGACGATCGCCAGGTGGGTGGTGGCCGGCAGCGCCACCGGGTCCGAGGCCGGCCGGGCGGCGTGGCGGACCGGCGGATCGCCGGGCTCGACCCGCGCCAGGGCCCGGTCGGGCTGGACCAGCCGCGCGCGCCCGTCCAGATAGAACGGATCAAGCAGGCCGGCGGTCGGCACCTCGACCTGGTCGGGATCGCCGAGATAGCTGCGCCGGTCGGCTTCCGACAGCCGCGACGCCTCCAGGAACCGATGCGCGGCCGCGACGCTATCAGGCGCCTGGGCACCGATCTGCAGCCGGTCCAGGAGCGCCAGCTGCTGCAGGAGCGCGACGCCGCCCGAGACCGGCGGGGCAGCGCTGCAGATCCGCCGCTCGAACGCGGTCAGACAGATCGGCGAGCGCAGGCGCGGCTGATAGCCGGCAAGGTCGGCCGCGGTCAGGGCGCCCGGATGCGCGCCGGCGGCTACGGCGGCGACGATGTCGGCGGCGATCGGGCCGGTGTAGAGAACCTCGGCACCCTGGGCCGCGACCAGGCGCAAGGTCTTGGCCAGGGCCGGATTGCGCAGGGTGGCGCCGACCGCCAGGGGCTGGCCGTCCGGACCGAAATAGCCGTCGAATCCTGATTTGCCCGCCAGCTCCTTGCGCCCCATGAGGGCCGTGTGCAGGTAGGCCGGCATCGGGAAGCCGCCGTCGGCCAGGGCAATGGCGTCGCGCACCAGGCGCGCCCAGGGCAGGCGGCCGTAGCGGGCATGGACCAGCGCCAGCATGCGCAGGGTGCCGGGCACGGCGACGACGCGGCCGCTGCGCTCCAGCGCCGCGAGGGGGATGGCGGTGCCGTCGGCCTCATGGGCGTAGTCGCGGACCTGCGCGGCCGGCGCGCTGGCCAGCCCGTCATAGAAGGCCAAGCTGCGGGCCCGGGCGTCCCAGACCAGCAGCAGCGACCCGCCGCCCAGCCCCGAGGCTTGCGGCTCGACCACGGCCAGCACCATCTGCCCGGCAACCGCGGCGTCGACCGCCGAGCCGCCGTCGTGCAGGACACCGAGCGCGGCGTCGGTGGCCAGCGGATTGGCCGTGGCCACCATCTGGTGCTGCGCCATGGCCGGCTGGGCCGCCGCCGGCCCGGCCAGGAGCAGCGCCAATCCGGCCAGGGCCAGCATGGCGCTGGCGGTCCGCCGCAAATCCCTCAGCACCCGCAGCTCCGTCGTCTGGTCAGCGATATCCCAGCACGACATCGTCGTTCTGGGCGTAAATCACGCAATCGAGGCCGCCGGCGGCCCGGCACTGCTGCAGCGCCGCCTGCCGCGCCTGCGCCAGGTCGCTGGCCGCGGCCTGGCCGACGCGCCCGTTGCCGACGGCGATCGCCAGGGCCTTCGGCGACGTCGCGGCCCGGTAAGCGGCCAAGCCCGGCCGATCGGCGTCGCCGACGAACGGCACCGCCGCGGCGTCGAACCGGCCCGACCGCGGCAGCAGCGGCGGCTGGATCGGCGGCACGCCGGTCGCATCGAGCCGCGTGATCCGATCGTCGACGGCGTACAGCGCGCAGGCGCCGCCATAGAGCCACTCGCATCCTTGCAGGGCCGCGCGCGCCGCCGCCGTGGGCGAGGCCGCCGCGCCCGCGGACCGCCAGAAGAACCAGCGCAGATCGGCCGTGGCGGCCAGGGCGCGGGTCGGGACGGCGGACTTGTAGCGGGCGAGCGTGTCGCGGCCGCCGGCGCTGGTCGCCAGCGCGTCGAGCCTGGACCAGTCGGCCGACTCCAGGTCGGAGTCGCGGACGGCCACGTCTTGAGTCCGCCACGGGCCGGGCCAGGCGGCCACGGCCTCGCCGAACGCGGCCTGCGGCTCGGATGCCGGGCTCGCATGCTCCGCGGCCTCGCGCGTCCCGACGCAGCCCCGGGCCCGCGCGGCGATCACCGCCCAGTCCTGGGCGCCGTCCAAGGCACCCAGCAGGCACTGGTCGAAGATGGTCAGGAGGCGGCCGGCCCGGCACCCGAAGGAGGCCCGGTCGCGCCGCGCCGCCGTCAGCACGATGCGGTTCGGCCGCGCCAGGGGCGGGGCGGCGAAGTCGCCGGAATAGCAGCCGGATACGATGACGACCGTCGGCACGGCGGCGCAACGCGGCGCCAGCATGCCGTCGAGCGCGGCCGGGCTCAGCAGCTGGCGGCCCAGCACCAGGCCCTGGCCGCGGGCGCCGTGCGATGTCAGGAACAGGAAGCAGCCGTCGCCGGGTTCGACCGGCAGCTGCGCCAGGCGCGCGCCGAGGGCGGCCGGGGGCGCCGCCGCCACCGCGCTGCCGTGCCGACGCTCGTCGGCGCTGAAGCGGTGCAGGCGCGGCGGCGGGACGCCGGCTTGCTGCAGCTTGGCCGCCATCGCCGCGACGGCATTGTCGAACACCGGCTCGCTCCCGTCGCCGGCGACCAGCACGGCGTGGAACCGGACCGAGGTCAGCGCCGATGCCGAGACGGCCGGTGGCGGCGGCGCGACCGTCGGCGAACCGGCGGGCTGGCTGCAGCCGACGAGCGGGAGGGCGGCGCCCAGTACCATCGCCCAGATCGGACGCAGCAGTCTGCGAACCGGCGGCATGCGCGATCCCCTCCTGGCCGGCGACGTTTACCCGCGATGACGGCGGATCGGCGCGCAACCGTCAAGCGCCGCGCATGTCCGACGCCGCGCCGGCCGTGCCAGGGGCGCGGCAACGCTGTCCGATCAGGAGGATGTCATGATGCGATGCGCCACGCGAGCCGCCATCCTGTCCGCTGCCGGCGCCCTGGCGGCGCTGCCGGCCAGCGCGGCGGACGGGCCGTGTCGCGCCGCCGGCGCCGCGGCGCTGGTCGGCGCCCCGCTGCCCGCCGACGCTGCGGCGCGCACGGGCGCCCGTACGGTTCGGGCGCTGCGGCCGGGCCAGATGGCGACCATGGAGTTCCGGGCCGACCGGCTGACGATCCAGCTCGATGCCGCCGGTGTGGTCGTGTCCGCGCGCTGCGGGTAGCGATCAGTCGGCCTTTGCGGCCTTGCACGGCGGCATGTCGTCGACCGCGGCCTGGGTCGCCTCGGCGCCGGACGGCAGCGGGCCGGTGCGGTCGGCGATCCAGGCGGCGATGTCGTTGGCGACCAGCGGCCCGTCCAGGTCGCGGGTCAGCAGGTGATAGCCTTTCGGATAATCGACGAAGCGCCATTGTCCGGGCGGGCGCGGCGGCAGCCGCTTCAGCAGGTAACACAGGGCGTCCGGGGTCACGATGTCGTCTTCGGCACCGTAGAGGATCAGCGCCGGCAGGGTCAGGTGCGGCGCCCCGGCCAGGGCGGCGTCCTCCAGGTCGACCAGGCCGTGCAGCGTTCCGATCTTGGCGTGCTTCAAGATCAGCGGGTCGCGGCTCATCCGGATCAGCACCTGCCGGTTGTCGGTGGGATGCAGCTTCAGTCCCTGGCCGGACAAGGGGAACCACGGGATCATGTGGCTGGTCAGGCCGAGCGCCACGCGGCCCGCCAGGCCCAGGGTGGCCCGGCCGCGAACCGCCGGCGCCGACAGGATTACGCCGTCGAGGGGCGGCGGCTGCGGGTCGGTCGCCGCCTCCAGCACCACCGCGCCGCCCATGCTTTCGCCCAGGGCGAAGATCGGCACGCCCGGATGGCGCGCCTTGATCAGCGCCACCGCCTGATCGAGGTCGGCGACCAGGGTCCGATCGCCGGCCCAGCCGCCGACGTCGGGCGCAGCGCCGAAGCCGCGCTGATCATAGGCGTAGACCGCGATGCCCCGGGGCGCCAGCGCCGCGCCAGCCTCGCGGAAGGCGTCGGAGTAATCGTTGAAGCCATGCACGCCGACCACCACGGCCTTGATCGGGCCGGCCGGCAGGGTCTTGCGCAGCGGCAGGCGCGCGCCGTCGGCCATGACCAGGGCGTCGTCGGTCATCTGGGGCGCCTGCACCGGCGGGCCGGCCTCGTACAGGCTGGGAGCGCAGCCGGCGACCGGGCCGGCGACCGCGATCAGCAGGACCAGCACCGCCCCCAGCCTCATTCCGCCGCCTGTCGCACCAGCTGCAGGAAGATGTCTTCCAGGTCGGCTTCTTCGGTCGACAGGTCGACGATGGTGAGGCCGGCGGCCTGGGCCGCGTCCAGGATCTGGGCGCAGGCGGTCAGGCTCGGCCGATACCGGAAGGTCACGATATTGGGCGCCGCCTGCGCCGGCTCGAAGCGCGCGAGCGCCGGCGGCACCGCCGCCAGCGGCCGGTCGAGCACCAGGGTCAGGGCCTTGCTGTCCAGGCGGCTCAGCAGCGCCGGCGTGGTGTCGCAGGCGACCACGCGGCCGCCCGCGATGATCGCGATGCGGTCGCACAGCTGCTCGGCCTCTTCCAGGTAGTGGGTGGTCAGCAGCACCGTGGTGCCGGCCCGGTTGAGGGCGCGGACATAGGCCCACAGCTGCTGGCGCAGCTCGACGTCGACGCCGGCCGTGGGCTCGTCCAGGACCAGGACCGGCGGCCGATGAACCAGCGCCTTGGCCACCATCAGCCGCCGCCGCATGCCGCCCGAGAGGGTGCGGGCATAGGCCTCGGCCTTGTCGGCCAGGCCCACCGCCTCCAGGATCTCCATGGTCCGCCGCTGGTGCCGGGGCACGCCATAGAGCCCGGCCTGCAGGTCCAGGAGCGCCCGCGGCGTGAAGAACGGATCGATGTTCAGCTCCTGCGGCACCACGCCGATGCTGGCGCGCACGGTGCGCGGGTCGCGGTCGATGTCGGTGCCCCAGACCGCGGCGGTGCCGGCCGTCTTCAGCACCAGCCCGGCCAGGATGTTGATCAGCGTCGACTTGCCGGCGCCGTTGGGGCCCAGCAGGCCGAACAGGGCGCCGCGCGGAATCTCCAGGTCGACGCCGGCCAGGGCCCGCTTCGGGGGCCCGTGGCGGCCGCCACGGTAGATCTTTTCCAGGCCGCGGACAGCGACCGCTGGGTCAGGGGAGGGGGTGTCGAAGCCGGACATCGGAGCAGCGCAATCGCAGCGGGCGCGTCGGCCTTGCGTCTGACCGTTGATCGCCCGGGCGGTTTGCGTATCATCCGCCCGCAGCATGGGTCAACGACCGGACCGCCGCGGGAGTGCCGCACCGACATGAAAGAGCCGACCGAGATCATCACCGTCGCCGATATGGTGGTCGCCTGCGATGGCGGCGGCGGGCCCCTGGGCCACCCCCGGGTCTACCTGAACCTGGAATCCGCCGGCCTGATCGACTGCCCCTATTGCGGCCGTCGCTACGTCCTGGACCAGGCCGCAGCCAAGGCCCCGGCACACTGACCCTCCCGCTGCGGGCCGGAGGATCGGGCGTGGGAGGATCGGGCACGGGGGGCTGGCAATTCCCCGTCGCGGGCGGCATGGTGCCGGTCTAAACCAGCCCCGGGACCGATTCATGGTCATCGCCGACGTCGACACGGCGCAGCCGAGCGCCCTTACGCCCGAATGCCGGACGCTCTACCTGGTCGACGGCTCCGGCTTCATCTTTCGTGCCTTCCACGCCCTGCCGCCGTTGAGCCGCTCGGACGGCACCCCGGTCAACGCCGTCCTGGGCTTCACCAACATGCTGGTGCGCCTGTTGGAGGACGCCGGCGCCGACCGCCTGGCGGTGATCTTCGACGCCGGCAGCCAGACCTTCCGCAACGAGCTGTACCAGGCCTACAAGGCGCACCGCCCCGAGCCGCCGGCCGAGCTGGTGCCGCAGTTCAAGCTGATCCGCGAGGCCGTGCGCGCCTTCAATGTGCCGTGCATCGAGCTTGACGGCTTCGAGGCCGACGACCTGATCGCCTCCTATGCGCGGGCGGCCCGGGCCGCGGGCGACGAGGTGACGATCGTGTCGTCCGACAAGGACCTGATGCAGCTGATCGGGCCCGGGGTCGGCATGCTCGACCCGATCAAGAACCGCCGCATCGGTCCCGACGAGGTGCGGGAGAAGTTCGGCGTCGGGCCGGAGCAGGTGGTCGACGTGCAGGCGCTGTGCGGCGACAGCGTCGACAACGTGCCGGGGGTGCCCGGCATCGGCGTCAAGACCGCGGCCGAGCTGATCACCACCTATGGCGACCTCGAGACGCTGCTGGCGCGGGCGGCCGAGATCAAGCAGCCCAAGCGCCGCCAGACGCTGGTCGACAACGCCGAGCTCGCGCGCATCTCCAAGACGCTGGTGCGGCTGCGCGACGACGCGCCCCTGCCGATGCCGATCGACGCCCTGGTCAAGCGCGCGCCCGACAGCGCCATGGTCCGGGCGTTCCTGACCGGGATGGAGTTCCGGACGCTGGTGGCGCGCCTGGACAACGGTCTGATCGTGCGCGGCGCCGAGGCCGGAACGCCGGTGCCGGTGCCCCGGGGCGACGAGGTCGAGGCGGTCGTCCAGCGCTACACCCTGGTTCAGGATGAGGCCGAGCTCGACCGCTGGATCGCGCGCGCCACCGAGCAGGGCTATGTCGCTTTCGACACCGAAACGACCTCGCTGGATGCGATCCGCGCCGAGCTGGTCGGCATCAGCCTGGCGCTGGCGCCGGGCGAGGCCTGCTATATCCCTGTCGGCCATGTCAGCGCCGACCTCCTGGACGGCGGCCGGCCGCGGCAGCTCGACCGGGCCTTGGTGCTGGACCGCCTGGCGCCGCTGATGGCCGATCCCGGCGTGCTGAAGATCGCCCACAACCTGAAGTACGACACCCAGATCTTCGCCCGCTACGGCGTGCCGGTGGTGGCCGGCGACGATACGATCCTGCTCTCCCACGCGCTCGAAGCCGGGCTGCACGGCCATGGCATGGACGAGCTGGCGCTGCTTCATTTCGGCCACGAAACGATCAAGTATTCCGACGTCTGCGGCAGCGGCAAGAGCCAGGTCAGCTTCGCCCAGGTGCCGCTCGACAAGGCGCTGGCCTATGCCGCCGAGGACGCCGACATCACGCTGCGCCTGCATCGGCGCCTCAAGCCGAGGCTGGTCACGGAGCGGGTGACCACGGTCTACGAGACCATCGAGCGGCCGCTGGTGGCCGTGGTCGGCGAGATGGAGCGGCACGGCGTCAAGGTCGACCGCGACCGGCTCTCCGAGCTGTCGGCCGACTTCGGCCAGCGGCTGGCGGCGCTGGAGGACGAGATCCACCGCCTGGCCGGCCATCCCTTCAACATCGGGTCGCCCAAGCAGCTGGGCCAGGTGCTGTTCGACGAGCAGAAGCTGCCCGGCGGCAAGCGCGGCAAGGCCGGCGACTACTCGACCGATTCGGGCGTGCTGGAGCCGTTGGCGGCGCAGGGAGTCGAGATCGCGGCGCGGGTGCTGGACTGGCGCCAGCTGGCCAAGCTCAAGAGCACCTATGCCGACGCCCTGGTCGGCGAGATCAACCCCGACACCGGCCGGGTCCACACCAGCTTCTCGCTGACCGGGGCGGCGACCGGCCGCCTGAGCTCGACCGACCCCAACCTGCAGAACATCCCGATCCGCACCGAGGAAGGGCGCAAGATCCGCAGCGCCTTCATCGCCGAGCCCGGGCACCGCCTGCTGTCGGTCGACTACAGCCAGATCGAGCTGCGCATCCTGGCCGACATCGCCGACATCCCGGCGTTGAAGGACGCGTTCCGCGACGGCGTCGACATCCATGCCATGACGGCGTCGCAAGTGTTCGACGTGCCGCTGGAGCGGATGGATTCCGAAACCAGGCGCAAGGCCAAGGCGATCAATTTCGGCATCATCTACGGCATCAGCGCCTTCGGCCTCGCCAACCAGATCGGCACCACCCAGGGCGAGGCGCGCGCCTTCATCGATGCCTATTTCCAGCGCTTCCCCGGCATCCGCGCCTACATGGACGGCATGCGCGCCTACGCCCGCAGCCATGGCCACGTGGTGACCCGGTTCGGCCGCAAGGTCCACATCGCCGGCATCACCGACAAGAACCCGGCGCGCCGCGGCTTCGCCGAGCGTCAAGCGATCAACGCCCCGATCCAGGGTTCGGCCGCCGACATCATCAAGCGCGCCATGCTGCGCGTGCCGGGCGCCCTGGCCCAGGCGGGCCTGAAGGCCCGCATGCTGCTGCAGGTGCATGACGAGCTGTTGTTCGAGGTGCCCGAGGCCGAGGCCGAGACCACGGCCGAGCTGGTGCGGCGCACCATGGAGGCCGCCGCCACCCTGGCTGTGCCGCTGGTCGCCGACGCCGGCATCGGCCGCACCTGGGCCGAGGCCCATTAGGGCATGACGGCGCTGAGGACGGGTCGAACCTTTTCTCGCCTCTGGAGAGCGAGGTCCCGACCGGCGTCAGCCGCATTCCAATCAGGAGGACCAACCGATGGCGGAGCCCCAAGCCGGCGTCGACCTGGAGAACCGGCTCTATATGGAGCTGGAGACCGGCCGCGTCGTGATCGACATGCGGCCCGATCTGGCGCCCAACCACGTCGCCCGGATCCGCACGCTCGCGCGCGAGAAGTTCTATGACAATGTCGCCTTCCACCGTGTGATCGAAGGCTTCATGGCCCAGACCGGCGACCCGCGCGGCGACGGCACTGGCGGCTCGGGCGTCAAGCTCAAGGCCGAGTTCAATGCCGAGCCGCATGTCCGCGGCACCTGCTCGATGGCGCGTGCCCAAAGCCCCGACAGCGCCGACAGCCAGTTCTTCATCTGCTTCGGCAAGACTCCGCATCTCGACCGCCAGTACACGGTCTGGGGCCAGGTCGTCGGCGGCATGGAGCTGATCGACAAGGTCAAGCGCGGCGCCCCCGGCAGCGGCGCGGTCAGCGACCCCGACCGCATCAAGAGCCTGCGCGTCGCCGCCGACGTGGAGGCGGCCGCGTGATGATCCGCCGCGCCTTCCTGATCGCTGCCGGCCTGGTGTGGGCTGCCGCCGCCAGCCTGCCGGCGCACGCCGCCGATGCCGACAACACGCTGATCCTGCAGCTGTCGACCGGCGGCCCGGTGACCATCCAGATGCGCCCCGACCTGGCGCCGCGCCATGTCGCCCGCATCAAGGAGCTGGTCCGCAAGCATTTCTATGACGGCTTGAAATTCCATCGCGTGATCGAGGGCTTCATGGCCCAGACCGGCGATCCGCGGGGCGACGGCACCGGCGGCTCGGGCCAGACCATCCCGGCCGAGTTCTCGAGCTCCGCGCACTTCGAGCGCGGCACGGTGGGCATGGCCCGGGCCCAGAGCCCGAACAGCGCCGACAGCCAGTTCTTCATCTGCTTCAAGCCGGCGCCGTTCCTGGACACTCAGTACACGATCTGGGGCCAGGTCACGTCGGGCATGGAGTTCGTCGACAAGATCAAGCGTGGCCAGGGTCAGAGCGGGATGGTTGCGGCCCCGCAGGACACCATTGTGGCCGCGCGGATGGCCAACGACCCGAAATAGCGACTGGTATCCTCCGATGCGGCTGGCCGCAGCCCGATTGCTTGCGGCCTTGCTGCCGGCCGCATCGTTAGGTCCGGCGGCACTCGCCCCGCCGGTGCTGGCGCAGGATTTAGCGCAGGATTTCCAGCGGATCGCGCCCAGCCAGCCACCGGCCAACCCGCCGGCTCGCGCGGTGCCGCTGCCGGCCCCGGGCGAGCCGGGGCCGGGTGGCAGCGCGGTGTTGTTGCCCGCCCTCAAGGGCTTGCTGTTCGTGCCCAAGGCGGCCGACGTCAAGTCGACCGGCGTCGACGCGCCCGGCATCGGCATGCCCGGCAACCCGCTGCTCGATACGCCCGAGTTCCGCGCCAAGCTCGCGCCCTATCTGGGCCAGCCGGTCACCCTCGACCGGCTCAACGCCATCACCCATCTGGCGGTCGAGGAGTTCCGGGCCCACGACCACCCGCTGGTCGACGTGGCCCTGCCGCCGCAGGACATTTCCTCGGGCACGGTGCAGATCGTGGCCTTGGAGTTCACGGCCAACTCGGTCCGGATCGAGGGCAACCAGTGGTTCTCGACCGGGTTGCTGCGGCCCGAGATCCGCCTGGCGCCCGGCGACACGATCGATGCCAAGCGGCTGACCGCCGACCTCGATTGGCTGAACGACAATCCGTTCCGCCAGGCGACGGTCGCCTACCAGGCGGCCAAGACCGTGGGCCAGACCGACGTGGTGATCCAGGTCAAGGACCGGTTCCCGGTGCGGGTCTTTGGCGGCTTCGCCAACAACGGCACCCAGACCACCGACCGCAACCGGCTGAACGCCGGCTTCGACTGGGGCAACGCGTTTTGGCTGGGCCATCAGCTGTCCTACCAGTTCACGACCAGCCCCGACCTTGCCAAGTTCAACGCCCACTCGGTCGTCTATCAGGTGCCGCTGCCCTGGCGCGACAAGCTCACGGTATTCGGCAGCTACTCCAGCACGGTGCCGGCGCTGGGCAACGACCTCGGCCAGACCGCCACCTCCTGGCAGGTGTCAGGACGCTACCAGGTGACGCTGCCAAACCTGGACAAGATGACCCAGCGGGTCAGCGCCGGCTACGACTTCAAGCGCTCGAACAGCAACCTCAGCTTCGACGGCGAGTCGGTGCTGACCGGCCTGAGCGACATCGACCAGATCGTGCTGGCCTATTCCGGCGACCGCCCGGATGCCCTGGGCTCGACCAGTGCTGCCTTGACCGCCTATCTCAGCCCGGGGGGCCTGAGCGCCTTCAACGCCGACCGGGCCTTTCGGCCGACCAGCACCCAAAGCGGCCGGGCCTTCGCCCAGGCCGAGTATGCCTATGTCACCCTCGGCCTCGACCGTTCGACCAAGCTGCCGGCCGATCTGACCCTGGCCAACCGCCTGGTTGCGCAATGGTCGACCGCCAACCTGCTGGCCTCGGAGCAGTTGGGCTTCGGGGGCGCGGCGAGCGTCCGCGGCTATGACGAGCGCGCGGTCAACGGCGATCGCGGCCTGCTGCTGTCCAACGAAGTCCGCAGCCCGCCCTTCCACCTGCTGAGCCATCTGGGCTACGCCGAGCCCCAGGACTCGCTGGTGCTGCTGGCGTTCTGGGACTACGGCATCTCCAGCCTGCGCCGGCCGGCCGAAGGCGACAAGCCGACCACCTATCTGTCCGGCACGGGTGTCGGGCTGCGCTATGACATCGCACCCAACGCCCAGCTGTCGCTGGACTGGGGCTTCCCGCTCATCGGCTTGGGCCAGCCGGGCGGGCGCCGCAGCCATGTCTATGTGGCGTTCACGATGTCTTATTGAGCGCCGGTTTCCGGTGGCGCGCCCGTGCAACGAGGGAGCATGTGCCGTCACCAGGAGGCTCCGTGGCCCGCGCGATCACGTTCGAGAACCTCGATCCCCCCGCCGACGCCGGCATCGGTGAGGGCATCCGGCTGCTCGCATCAGGCCTGCGCCGGTCGGCCGAGGCGATCTGCCGGCGGATCCTGGCGTCGGATCCGGACCATGTCGACGGCTTGAACCTGATGGGCCTGATCGCCCGCGACGCCGGCGACGGCGCGCTGGCCATCGACATCCTGACCCGGGCGGTGGCGACGCATCCGGCCGCGGCCCACCTCCGCAACAACCTGGCCAATGCCCTACAGGAAGCGGGGCGGCCGGACGAGGCGGTCGACCATTACCGCATCGCGCTCCGCCTCGATCCGGGCGCGGCCGTGATCCACAACAACCTGGCGGCGGCCTTGCGGGTGCTGGGGCGGCTGGACGAGGCCGCATCGCACTATCGTCTGGCCCTGCACATCGCGCCCGACACCGCGGTGGTCCATTGCAATCTGGGCAGCACGCTGCGTGACATGGGGTGTCCGCGCGAGGCCGAGTCGTGCTTCCGGATGGCGGCGCATCTCGACCCGCAGCTGGCCGATGCCCATGTCAACCTGGCCAACCTGATGGCCGACAGCGGCCGCCCCGAGGCCGCGGAGCCGGCCTACCGGACCGCGCTCCAGCTCCGGCCGCGCGACCCCGAATGCCTGAACAATCTGGGCAGCCTGCTCCTGGGTCTTGGCCGGCTGGCTGAAGCCGAGCAGGCCTATGCGGCAGCGCTCCGGATCCGGCCGGACTATGCCGAAGCCTATTACAACCTGGGCTGTGCGCTGCTGGCGCAGAACCGGCTGGACGCCGCCCGGGTTTGCTATGGCCAGGCGCTGGTGCACAAGCCGGACTATGGGGCGGCGCGCTTCGCGCTGTGCATGGCCGAGCTGCCGGTCCTCTACGCCACCACCGACGAGATCGGCCGGCGGCGGGAGGCCTATGAGGGCGCGCTGCGCCGCCTGGCGGCGACCGTCGCGCAGGAGCCGGTCCCGGCCGGGCTTGCGGCCGGCGTCGGCGCCAGCCCGCCCTTCTTCTTGGCCTATCAAGGACAGGACGACCGGGTCTTGCAGGCCCTCCATGGCGGCCTTGCCAGCCGTTTGGTGGCGGCCGCCGCGCCGGCTCGGCCGCGGGTGCGGATCCCGGGGCCGCGCGAGCCCGTGCGGGTCGGGATCGTCACCGGCTTTTTCCAGACCCACACGGTCTGGTCGCTGCTCGTGCGCGGCTGGCTGAAGCGGCTCGACCGCGACCGGTTCGAGCTGATCGGCTATCACACCGGTAGCCGCGACGATGCGGCCACCGCTGAAGCCCGCAGCCTGTGCGACCGCTTTCATGCCGGCCGCGCCACGCCCGAGCGCTGGGGCGACCGGATTGTCGGCGATGCGCCGCACGTGCTGCTCTATCCCGAGATCGGCATCGACCCAATGGCCGCGCGCCTGGCCGCCGAGCGCCTGGCGCCGGTGCAGTGCGCCGCCTGGGGCCATCCGGTGACGTCGGGTCTGCCGACCATCGACTATTTCCTGTCCAGCGACCTGATGGAACCGGCCGACGCGGATGCGCACTACACCGAGCGGCTGGTCCGGCTGCCCAATCTCGGCACCTGGTACCATCCCGCCGGGGCATCGCCGCTGCCGCTCAGCCGGCGCGACATCGGCCTGCGCGACGGCGCCGTCGTCTACTGGTCCGGCCAGGCGCTGTTCAAGTACCTGCCCCAGTTCGACGAGGTGTTCCCTCGTATCGCCGCCGCGGTCGGCGATTGCCAGTTCGTGTTCATCGAGTTCGCGCAGAGCGAGCAGGTGACCGACCTGTTCCGCCGTCGCCTGCATGGCGCCTTCGCCGCGGCCGGCTTGGATGCCGGCCGCCACTGCGTGCTGCTGCCGTCCCTGGAGCATCATCGTTTCCTGGCCGCCGCCGGCCTGTGCGACGGCGTGCTGGACACCATCGGCTGGTCCGGCGGCAAGTCGACGCTCGACTGCCTGACCCAGGACCTGCCGCTGGTGACCCTGCGCGGTGCGCTGATGCGCGGCCGCCATGGCGCCGCGATCCTGGAGCGCCTGGGTCTGCGCCAGACCATTGCCGACAGCGTCGACGCCTATGTCGAGCTGGCGGTGCGTCTGGCCCGCGACGCGGGCTGGCGGACCGAACTGCGCCGCGCCACGGCGGCGCGCAAGGCGCGGCTCTACCGCGACGATGCGCCAATCGAGGCTCTGGCCGACGTCCTGGACCAGGCGGCCAGGCTACGGCGGCGAGGCCGGCGCTCGGCCGCCTGACGCCCGGCGCATACATTGTGATTGGGAGCCGGAAGCGGATCGCGCGGCCGGCACTATGTCCGGGCGTTCGGCCGATCGGCGAAGACCTGGTCCAGCTCCGACGCATCGAGGATCCGCTCGCTCCACAGGTCGAGCTGCTGGGCGGTCGCGGTGCGCAGACGCGCCTCGACCGCCTGATCCAGCGGGCCGAACCGGCGCCGGATCTGGCGGGCCAGCATCTCCGCCTTACCTTCGGCCCGTCCTTCGGCCTTGCCTTCGGCCCGGCCCTTGGCCTCGCCTTCGTCGAGCCATCGTTGAGCAAATGTGGTGACCACCTGCTCCTCCTCTTCCGGTAGAACTTCGCGCAGGATACTCCGGACCAGATCGCCGCGCGCATCGTCCAGAGTGACGCCCAGATAGTAGACCAGGGTGACGAGGTCGTCGCGGCCGAGGCGCTGCGCCTCGCGGGCCAATTGCAGCAGCTTGCGGCGGCCGGCGCGGCCGATCGGCCCGTGTTTCAGGATCATGAGCCCGACCCGAAGCGGCCGCTCGCGCGACAGCTCGGCGTCCGGGATGCGGCCCAGATCGACCAGGCTGTAGCGGAAGTCGAGCAGGTGGGGCCGCATCGCCGGGTCGGCGTCGGTGGCCTCCACCAGCGACAGCGGCACCGTCCAAGGTGCGGCGCCGTTGTAGACGACCATCGTCACCAGCGCCGGCAGCGGCCGCAGCCGGCCGTCGGCACCGCGGCCCTCGGTCCCCTCCCATTGCGCCAGGATCCGGTACTGGTAGCCCAGGAGCTGCAGGGCGATGCGCGGGTCGGGCGTCGATTTGTGCTCGAGCAGGGCGTAGACCAGGGCCGGCCGGCCGGTGATCGTGGTCGTGCGGTAGAGCCGGTCGGTGCGGTAGCCGCGCAAGGCACGGGACACGAAGCTGCCCGGCACCAGCTCCGGCTGATCCGGCGACAGCAGGGCGGCGACATCAGGCGGCAGGCGCTCGCGCAGCAGCGCGCCGGCCATGCCCGGCCGGTCGAGCAGAACCTGGAAGAACGCGTCATGGCGCTGGATGGTGCGGCCGCCCATGACGGCTCAATCCCAGTCTTCCGCTTGGCTGATCGTTACCCGAACCATGCCGGCGTACCAATAAGCAAGCGCGAAAGGTCATTCGGCGGCGATCGCCGCCCACGGGATCCAGTGGATGCGGCCGAAGCCGCCCACCAGGTGGCCGGCGGTCGGCCGCATCCGGTAGAGATGGAAGTCGGCGAACCCGGCATATTGGCCTGCCGACGGATGGCGCGCGACATACCGCGCCAGGCTGTCCTGGCGTGCCGCAGGGGCCACGCGCCCGGCGGTGCCGAGCAGGCTGAGGCGCGGGCCGGCCAGTGGATCGGCGAAGCCGGCGGTACCGTCGATCAGCAGCGACAGGCGGCTGTCGGCCTTGAGGTTGCGGCTGTGGTCGGCCAAGTCCGACAGCAGCAGCAGCGGGCAGAGGTCGGCGTCGAAGGCGATCAGCACCAGGCTGCCATAGGGCCATCCGGTCGCGGCCGGCCGGGCCAGCATGGTCGACAGCACCGCCCGGTCGGCGGTGGTCAACAGCTGGCGTGCGGCGGCGGCCGGTTCGGCGTCGGTGGACATGGCTCGGGGCTCCTCGACAACGGCTGATGCAAGCGCGATATCAGGGACGACACAGTCGCAGTACCGCAACAGGCGCAGACAGCGATAGGGGAGCGCGCGCGGGGATGGTCACTCCTTCGTCCACGATTGCGCTGGTCGACGATGACCGCAACATCGTTGCGTCCGTGTCGATCGCGCTGGAAGCCGAGGGCTTCCAGGTCCGGGCCTACCAGGACGGCGATTCGGCGCTGAAGGGCATCCAGGCGCGGCCGGTCGACCTCGCGGTCCTGGACATCAAGATGCCGCGGCTGGACGGCTTCGAGCTCCTGGCTCGGTTGCGCCGGTCGTCGACGGTGCCGGTGATCTTTCTGACCTCCAAGGACGAGGACGAGGATGAGATCAAGGGACTGGCGCTGGGCGCCGACGACTATATCCGCAAGCCCTTCAGCCAGGCCCTGTTGATCGCGCGCATCCGCGCCCTGCTGCGCCGGCGCGACGGCAGCTATGGCGACGACGGCCTGATGCGGCGCGGCCGGCTGGTGCTCGACCAGAACCGGCACACCTGCACCTGGGACGGCAAGCCGGTCGACCTCACGGTCACCGAGTTCCTGCTGCTGACCGCGCTGGCGCAGCGCCCGGGCTATGTGAAGAGCCGCGACCAGCTGCTGGATGCCGCCTACGGCGATGGCGGCTATGTCGACGACCGCACCATCGACAGCCACATCAAGCGGCTGCGCAAGAAGTTCAAGGCGGTCGACCCGGAGTTCGGCGACATCGAGACCCTGTACGGCGTCGGCTACCGGTTCCTGGGGGCGTGATGGCGGATCTCGCCGACGCCCCGGCCGCCGCCCGGCCACCGCCGGCAATGGCGGTGCCGCGGACCGTGCGGCTGGGGCGCCGGCGTGTTTCGCCGCTGACCCTGCGCATCCTGGGCGTCAACGTCCTGGCCTTGGCGATCCTGGCAGTCGGACTGCTGTACCTGGATCGTTACGAAGCCGGTCTGATCACGTCGCAGTTCCAGTCGATGCGCACCGAAGCGCGGCTGATCGCCGGCGCCTTGGGCGAGGGTGCGACCGACGACGCCGGCGGCATCGAGGCGCCGCACTTGGCGGTCGAGGCGGCTCGCCCGCTGGTGCGCCGGCTGGTCGGCCCGACCCAGGCCCGCGCCCGCCTCTATGGCGACGACAGCCGGCTGATCACCGACAGCACGCTGCTGCAGGCGCCGGGCGGGCTGATCATGGTGGTGCCGCTGAAATCGGGCACGCCGCCGTCCTGGTCGCCGCTGACCGCGGTCACCGGCACCTACGCCTGGCTGTTCAACGCGCTGCCGCGCCGCGACAGCTATCCCCACTACCCGACCGGCCTGGAGCCGAACCTCGAGGCCTTTCCGGAGGGCGTGGCCGCGCTCGGCGGCGATGCCGCCCAGCGCCTCTATGTCGGCGCCGACGGCCGGTTGGTCCTCAGCGTCGCCGAGCCGGTCCAGCACTACCGGCGCGTGGTGGGCGTGCTGCTGCTGGCCCAGGATTCCGCCGGGATCGACGCCGCGGTTCGGTCGGTCCGGATCGACATACTGCTGCTGTTCAGCGCGGCATTGGCGGTCACGGTGCTGCTGTCGCTGTACCTGGCCGGCACCATCGCGCGCCCGATCCGCCGGCTGGCCGCCGCGGCCGAGCTCGTGCGCACCGGCCGCAGTCGAACCGCCATCCCCGACTTCTCCGGTCGCGGCGACGAGATCGGCGACCTGTCGGGGGCACTGCACGCCATGACCGCGGCCTTGTGGCAGCGCATGGCGGCGATCGAGCAGTTCGCGGCCGATGTCGCCCACGAGATCAAGAATCCGCTGACGTCTGTGCGCAGTGCCGTCGAGACCGCCGCGCGGGTGAGTGACCCGCTTCAGCAGCGGCGCCTGCTCAAGCTGGTGCTGGAGGACGTGCGCCGCCTGGACCGCCTGATCACCGACATCGCCGGCGCATCGCGGCTGGATGCCGAGTTGGCCCGTGCCGAGCCCGAGCGGGTCGCCCTGGATCGGTTGCTCGCGTCCTTCGCGGAAGTGCATGCCGCAACCCGCCGGCCGGAGGCGCCGCGGCTGACCCTGGACTTGGCGCCGGGCGCCGACCTTGCCGTCCGCGGCATCGAGGATCGGCTCGTTCAGATCCTGCGCAACCTGATCGCCAATGCCGAATCCTTCAGCCCGCCCGGCGGCGAGATCCGGCTCACGGCAAGCCGAAGCGGTCATTTCGTAACCGTAACCATCGATGACGCGGGGCCCGGCGTGCCCGAGGGCAAGACCGAGGCGATCTTCGAGCGCTTCTATTCCGAGCGCCCGGCCGGCGAGCAGTTCGGGCTGCATTCCGGCCTTGGCCTCAGCATCTCGCGCCAGATCGCCGAGGCCCATGGCGGCGCGCTGACGGCCGAGAACCGGGTCGGTGAGGGCGGGCGGGTGCTGGGCGCGCGCTTCGTCCTGCGCCTGCCGGCGGCCCGGTGACCGAGGCGCTGGTCCACGCCACCTGCGTGGCGGTCGGGGGCTTGGCCGTGCTGCTGCGCGGGCCCTCGGGCGCCGGCAAGTCGGACCTGGCGCTGCGCCTGATCGACGGCGGCGCCGTGCTGGTGGCCGACGACCAGGTGCTGCTGCGCGCCGCGGCCGGCCGGCTCACGGCCCACCCGGCGCCCGGGCTTGTCGGCCTGCTGGAGGTCCGCGGATTGGGGATCGTTTCGCTGCCGTACGCGGCCATGGCGCCGGTCGCGCTGGTCGTCGACCTGGTCGGGCCGGCGGCGATCGAGCGGCTGCCCGAGCCGGCGGCGGCGGCGCTGCTCGGCTGTGCGGTCCCGCGCCTGGAGCTGGACCCCTGGCCGGCCGCGGCCGCGGCCAAGGTTCGGCTTGCCGTCGCGGCCCGGTCGCGCGATACACTCTCGCCGTGATCGGAGACACGGCCCTGACCGCCACGGCGCCCCCGCCCGAAGCCCGTTCCGCGGCTGCCCTCCGGCCGTTGGTCGTGCTGATTACCGGGATGTCCGGCGCCGGCCGGTCGACGGCGCTGAAGGTGCTGGAGGACAGTGGCTTCGAGGCGGTCGACAATCTGCCGCTATCGCTGCTCGGGGCGGTCACGGCGGCGCCGGCCAAGCCGCTGGCGCTGGGCCTCGACACCCGCACCCGCGGCTTCTCGGCGGAGCGTATCCTGCGCGTCCTGGACGAGCTGCGCGCGCGCGGCGAATGGCGCCCCGCACTGCTGTTCATGACCTGTGACGACGATGTGCTGCAGCGCCGCTATACCGAGACCCGCCGGCGCCATCCGCTGGCCACCGACCGGCCGGTGCTCGACGGCATCGCGATCGAGCGCCGGATGTTGGCGCCGCTGCTGGGCGCGGCCGACCTGGTCGTCGACACCACCGATCTGGCGCTCGCCGACCTGCGCCGACTGCTGCGCGCCCATTTCGCCGGCGACGATCAAGGCGGCCTCAGCATCAACGTGCTGTCCTTCAGCTACCGGCTGGGCGTGCCGCGCGAAGCCGACCTGGTGATCGACGTCCGCTTCCTGCGCAATCCCTATTACGATCCGGTGCTGCGCCCGCTCGACGGCACTGACGCCGCAGTCGGGGCCCATGTCGAAGCCGATCCCGATTTTGGTGCGTTCTTCGAGAACCTGACGCGGTTGGTCGGCCCGCTGCTGCCGCGCTACCAGGCCGAGGGCAAGAGCTACCTGACCATTGCCGTCGGCTGCACCGGTGGCCGGCACCGCTCCGTCTACACGGTCGAGCGGCTTGGGGCCTGGCTCGGTTCGCTCGGCCGGCGCGTGGCGCTCAGGCATCGCGACCTGGGCCGCGGCGTGTCGGCAAAGGGCACGGACCGCGGCGGGTCCGGGGGCGGATCCGGGCGGGAGACGGAGCGGATCGAGCAATGATCGGGCTGGTTTTGGTCACCCATGGTCGGCTCGCCGCCGAATTCGTCGCCGCGCTGGAGCATGTGGTCGGGCCACAGCGCAATTGCGTGGCGGTGTGCATCGGCCCCGACGACGACATGGAGCAGCGCCGCCAGGACATCCTGGATTGCGTCGGCCAGGTCGACGAGGGCGATGGCGTCGTGGTGCTGACCGACATGTTCGGCGGCACGCCGTCGAACCTGGCGATCTCGATCATCGAGAAGGCCCATGTCGAGGTGATCGCCGGCGTCAACCTGCCGATGCTGATCAAGCTGGCGTCGGTACGCCAGGACCAGCCGCTCGCCGGGGCGGTCGCCCGCGCCCAGGAGGCCGGCCGCAAATACATCGCCGTCGCCTCGCGGCTCTTGAACGGCGAGAGCTGAAGGAGAGCGCCCGGTTGATCTCGCGGACCGCCACCATCTGCAACCGCCGGGGCCTTCATGCCCGCGCCGCGGCCCGCTTCGTCAAGACGGCCGAGAAATTCGACGCCGAGATCCAAGTGATGCTGTCGCAGCGCGCCCAGGAGCGCGTCAGCCAGCCCTGCATGAAGGACGCCGCCGTATCCGGGCGCTCGATCATGGGCCTGATGATGCTGGCGGCGGGGCCCGGGGTGGAGATCGAGCTCCACGCCTCCGGCGACCAGGCCGACGAGGCGCTGGAAGCCCTGACCGCGCTGATCGCCGCCAAGTTCGACGAAGACTAGCCGTCTCCGCGTCGTTCCCCGGACGTTGGCCCCAAGACCGCTCGGTCGGCGGGCACCGATCGCGGCCCCGCGGGAATCCAGTTGGCTGTGCGATGCGGCATGCCTCACGCTCGGGGAGCGGCCGGACAAAAGGGGATTGGGGGGAGGGATGGTGATCGAGGTTCCGCCGGCGAGCAATCGGCCGGAGCGGGTCCTGGCCGGCTTGCCGGTCAGCCCCGGCATCGCCATCGGCACCGCCTGGCTGTCCGACGGCGGCTCGCTACCGACCCCGGAATACGAGATCGAGCCGGCCCGGGTCGAGGCCGAGCGCGAGCGCTTCGCCGATGCCGTCCAGGCCGCTGTCCGCCAAGTCAAGAAGCTCAAGACCAAGGCCGCGGCGCTGCCGGATTCGGCGGCCGAGGAGCTGGGCTATCTGCTCGACGCCCGGCTGCAGATGCTGTCGGGCTCGCGTCTGGTGCGCGGCGTCGACCGGCGCATCGGCGAGCATCGCGTCAATGCCGAGGCTGCGGTCCGGGCCGAGATCGCCGGCATCGTCGACGGCTTCGCGCGGATGGAGGATGCCTACCTCCGCGCCCGCGCCGACGACGTGCGCGAGGTCGGCGACCGGCTGATCCGCACGCTCATGCACGCGCCCTATCAGGCGTTCAAGCACCTGCCCGAGGGCGCCATCGTGCTGGCCGAAGAGCTGACCCCGGCCGACACCGCCCTGCTCGACCCCAAGCGGGTGGTGGCGTTCGCCACCATCCTGGGCGGGCCCGAGAGCCACACCGCCATCATCGCGCGCAGCCTGGGCATCCCGGCGGTGGTCGGGGTGCCCGGCCTGATCGCCGGGCTCGAGTCGGGCGATACCGTGATCGTCGACGGCGGCGCTGGCCGCGTCGTGGTCAATCCGTCGATCGAGACCACCGACGCCTATGTGCAGCGGCTGGAGAGCCTGCGCATGGAGCGGGTGCGCCTGGGTGGCCTGCGCAAGTTGCCGCCGGTGACCCGCGACGGCGTCACCATCGGGCTCCAGGCCAACCTGGAGTTGCCGCGCGACGTCGCCGGCGCCCTCAATGCCGGCGCCACCGGCATCGGCCTGCTGCGCACCGAGTTCATGTTCATGAACGCCGAGCGGCTGCCCAGCGAGGAGGACCAGTACCAGCTGCTGCGCGAAGTGGTGGCCGGCATGGCCGGCCGTCCGGTCACCATCCGCACGCTCGACCTGGGCGGCGACAAGCTGGCGCCGGGCCTGCGCGACGAGATTGGCCACGATGTCGCCGACGTCGGCAATCCCGCGCTCGGCGTGCGCGGGATCCGCCTGGCGCTGGCCCACCGCCGCCTGCTCGAAACCCAGTTGGCCGCCATCCTGCGCGCCTCGGCCCATGGCGAGGTGCGTATCCTGCTGCCGATGGTCTCAAGCGTCAGCGAGGTCCGGGCGGTGCGCGAGGTGGTGGCGGCGGTGGCGCGGCGGCTGAAGCGCCGCAAGGTGCCGATCGGCCTGCCGCTGCCGCGCATCGGCGCCATGATCGAAGTGCCGGGCGCGGCGCTGGCGGCCGATGCGCTGGCCACCGAGGCCGCGTTCTTCTCGATCGGCACCAACGACCTGACCATGTACACGCTGGCCATCGACCGCGGCGACGAGCGGGTGGCGGCCCTGTACAACCCGCTGCACCCGGCAGTGCTGCGGCTGATCCAGTTCACCGTCGAGGCCGCGCTGCGCGCCCGCCTGCCGGTGGCGGTGTGCGGCGAGATCGCCGGCGATCCGCGCTTCACGGCGCTGCTGCTGGGCCTCGGCGTGCGCGAGCTGTCGATGGCAGCGCCCAGCCTGCTCCGGGTCAAGGAGCGGGTGCGTGCGACCAGCCTGATGGAGGCCTCGCGCCGGGCCAGGGTGATCATGGACCAGTGGGACGAGTCCCGGATCGGCGAGCTGTTGGACGACTTCAACCGCGGCTTGTGAGCCCTTAATCACGGGCGTGATCGCTGGATCAGGTCCCACCGATTGCCGTACAGGTCCTCGAACACGGCAACCAGGCCATAGGCCTGTTCGGCCGGCGGGCGCACGAAGCGCACGCCGCGGGCGACATAGGCGGCATGGTCGCGCGCGAAGTCGTCGGTTTCCAGGAACAGGAAGACCCGCCCGCCACCCTGACGGCCGACAGCCTGCAGTTGGTCCGCCCCAACGGCCCGGGCCAGCAGCAGGCCGCTCTCGCGGCTGCCCGGCGGTGCGACGACAACCCACCGCTTGCCGTCCCCGAGCGCCGTGTCCTCACGCAGCGCGAAGCCCAGGGTGCCGGCGAAGAACGCGATCGCCTCGTCATAGTCGCGGACAAGCAGGGCGGTCAGGGCGAGATGCTGGGGCATGGCGGCAGTGTGGACCCGATCCTGTCAATCGACGATCGCCTTTGCGCGGCTAGGTTGGCGTCTCGAAGGAAGCGGGACGGCGCAGGCCAGCGCCGCATGAGGGGAATGCGTCGATATTCGCCTCATGCTATGAGGCGAATATGTATATCTGGCAGCAGCCCGACTGGCCGCGGTTCCGCTGGGACAGTGCTCGGCTGATCGAGCCGCTGGCGGCGGCGCGGCTGAAGCAGGGACGCCTGCTCGGCCGGATGCAGGGCCTGGGCTTCGACCTGCGTTTGGAGGCCGAGCTGCAGGCGCTCGCCGAGGAGGTTTTGAAGACCTTCGAGATCGAAGGCGAGGTGCTGAGCGCCGCCAGTGTGCGCTCGTCTTTGGCACGGAAGCTGGGCGTGCCGCATGCGGCCGTGGCGCCGTCCGATCGGCGGACCGACGGCGTGGTCGACATGATGCTCGATGCGACCCGGAACAGCACGGCGGCGTTGACCGTCGACCGACTCCGGTCCTGGCACGCGGCGCTGTTTCCGATCGGCTATTCTGGCTTGGCCAAGGTGGCGGTCGGGACCTGGCGGGACGATGCCAGCGGCCCGATGCAGGTGATCTCCGGCCCGATCGGCCGCGAGCGGGTCCATTACGAAGCGCCGCCGGCCGGCTGTCTCGCGGGCGAGGTCGCCGCCTTCCTCGACTGGTTCGCAGGGCCCGCCGGGGCCGACGGGCTGGTGCGGGCGGGCCTCGCCCACCTGTGGTTCGTCACGCTGCATCCATTCGACGACGGCAACGGCCGTATCGCCCGCGCGATCGCCGACCTGGCCCTGGCCCAGTCCGACGGCAGCGCGCAACGCTTCTACAGCATGTCCAGCCAGATCCGGCGCGAGCGGGCCGACTATTACGCGATCCTGGAGCGGACCCAGCGCAGCGGTCTCGACGTGACCGACTGGCTGCTCTGGTTCCTCGCCTGTTTTGGCCGGGCCGTCGACGGTGCCGAGGCGATCGGCGCCGGAGTCCTGCGGAAGGCCGAGTTTTGGCGGCAGCATCAGGGCGCGGCGCTGAGCGATCGCCAGCGCGCGGTCCTTAACCGTGTCCTCGACGGCTTCGAGGGCAAGCTCACGGCCCGCAAATGGGCGGTCATCGGCCGGTGCTCGCCGGCCACGGCCCAGCGCGACCTGGCCGATCTGGTCGCCCGGGGCGTGCTGCGGCGCAATCCCGAAGGCAGCAAGAACACGAGTTACGAGCTGCTTTGACCGTCCTGCCGCACCCCTCCGCTTGCCCTGGGCCCGCCGCCATGCCACATCTCGGCGCCGTCCTGCCGACCGAGGAGCTGGCGCGCGCATGTCGGACATCCTGTTCCTGGCCACCATCCTGGCCTTCTTCGCCGCCGCCTACGGCTATCTCAAGGCCTGCGAGCGCCTCTAAGGACGGCCATGACGCTTCCCGGCTGGCTGCAGATCGCGGCCCTTCTGCTGATCGTCGGCGCGTTGACGCGGCCGCTCGGGCGTGGGCTCCATCGGATCTTCGAGGACGAGGCCAGGCCCTGGCCGGCCGTGGTGGTGCCGCTGGAGCAGTTGTGCTTCCGGCTGATCGGCACCAAGGGCACCGGCCAGAGCTGGCGCGCCTACGGCCTGTCGGTGCTGGCCTTCGGCCTGGTCGGCCTGGTCGCGACCTATCTGCTGCTGCGCCTGCAGGGCGTGCTGCCGCTTAATCCCCAGGGCCTGCCCGGGCTGCCGCCGGCCCTCGCCTTCAACACCGCGATCAGCTTCGCCACCAATACCAACTGGCAGAACTATGCCGGCGAGGTCACGCTCAGTGCCTTCAGCCAGATGGCGGCGCTCGCCTGGCACAACTTCGTGTCGCCGGCGGCCGGGCTGGGCGTGGCGCTGGCGCTGGCGCGCGGCCTGACCCGGCGGCCGGCGGCCGGCCCCGCCGACCCCAAGGCGGCGCTGATCGGCAATTTCTGGGTCGACATGATCCGCGCCGTGCTGTTCGTGCTGCTGCCGATCGCCACCGTCGCGGCGCTGCTGCTGGCCAGCCAGGGCGTGGTGCAGAGCTTCGCGCCCTATGTCGACGCCACGACCCTGGACGGTGCGCACCAGATCATCCCGCTGGGGCCGGTGGCGAGCCAGGCGGCGATCAAGACCCTCGGGACCAACGGCGGCGGCTTCTTCGGCGCCAACTCGGCCCACCCCTTCGAGAACCCGACGCCCTTCGCCAACTTGGTCGAGCTCGTCCTGCTGCTGCTGATCCCGGCGGCGCTGACCCACACCTATGGCCGCATGGCCCAGGATCCGCGCCAGGGCTGGGCGCTGTTCGCCGCCATGGGTGTCCTGCTGTTGGCCGGCATTGCGGTCGCCTACGCCGCCGAGGCGGCGGGCAATCCGGCGCTGCAGTTCCTGGGCCTCGACGGCAATGCCGGCAACCTGGAGGGCAAGGAGACGCGCTTCGGCGTCGCGGGCTCGGCGCTGTTCGCGGCGGTGACCACTGCGACCAGCGGCGGCGCCGTCAACGCCATGCATGACAGCTTCACCGCCCTGGGCGGCCTGGTGCCGCTGTTCAACCTGCTGCTGGGCCAGGTGGTGTTCGGCGGCGTCGGCGCCGGCCTGTTCGGCATGCTGCTGTTCGCCATGCTGTCGGTGTTCATCGCCGGGCTGATGGTCGGCCGCACCCCCGAATTCCTCGGCAAGAAGATCGAGGCTCGGGAGATGAAGCTCGTGATGCTGTACGTCCTGGTCTTCCCGTTGGCGATCCTGGGCTTCGCCGGTTGGTCCGCGGGGCTGCCGACGGCGCTGGCGCAGCTCGGCAATGGCGGGCCGCACGGCCTCAGCGAGCTGCTCTATGCCTATGCCAGCGCCGCCGCCAACAACGGCTCGGCCTTGGCGGGGCTCAAGGGCGACACGGTGTGGTTCAACACCACCCTGGGCCTGGCCATGCTGGTGGGCCGCTTCCTCATGCTGCTGCCGGTGCTGGCGATCGCGGGGTCCATGGTGACCAAGAAGGTGGTGCCGGTCGGCCCCGGCAGCTTGCCGACCAATGGCGGCCTGTTCGTGATCCTGCTGGTGGCGGTGGTGGTGATCGTCGGCGCCCTGACCTTCCTGCCGGCCCTGTCGCTGGGCCCGATCTACGAATATTTCGCCGGCGCCGCCGGCCGGGTGTTCTGACGTGGCGCGGGTCAGCGCGCCGCCGGTCCTGAGCGGGCCGATCCTGACCCGGGCCCTGGTCGCCAGCGCCCGCCGCCTGGATCCGCGCCGGGTAGCGCGCAACCCCGTGATGTTCGTGGTCTGGATCGGCGCCGTGCTGACCACGCTGTCGTTCCTGCGCGATCTGGCGCTGCCGCATGGCGAGCCGCTGTGGTTCACCGGCCTGGTCTCGGCCTGGCTGTGGATTACCGTGCTGTTCGCCAACCTGGCCGAGGCGATCGCCGAGAGCCGGGGCAAGGCCCAGGCGGCGTCGCTGCGGGCCATGCGCCAGGACGTGCCGGCCCGCCGCCTGGCCGACGGCGGCCGCGAGGAGCGGGTGTCTGCGGCCGACCTGCGCCGCGGCGACCTGGTGGTGATCGAGGCCGGCCAGTTCATCCCGGGCGACGGCGAGGTGGTCGACGGCATCGCCTCGGTCGACGAGAGCGCCATCACCGGCGAGAGCGCGCCCGTGATCCGCGAGAGCGGCGGCGACCGCTCGGCCGTGACCGGCGGCACCAGGGTGCTGTCGGACCGTATCGTCGTCTGCATCTCCGTCGATCCCGGTGACAGCTTCCTCGACCGCATGATCGCGCTGGTCGAAGGGGCGGTGCGCCAGAAGACGCCCAACGAGCTGGCGCTGCACATCCTGCTGGTCGGCCTGACCCTGGTGTTCCTGCTGGCCTGCGCCAGCCTGGTGCCGTTCGCCCGCTACTCCGGGATCACGCTGCCGCTGACCGTCGTCGTCGCGTTGCTGGTGTGCCTGATCCCGACCACCATCGGCGGGCTGCTCTCGGCCATCGGCATCGCCGGGATGGACCGCCTGCTGCGCAAGAACGTGCTGGCGATGTCGGGCCGCGCGGTCGAGGCCGC
>CAZEFK010000091.1:0-28162 GCA_964511405.1 uncultured Comamonadaceae bacterium
GTCCTGCTCGATGATCGCCGACGGCTTCAACGGCTTTGCCGTTCATCTTGCGAATCACGACGTGACCTTGATGGCGGTGTCGCGGGCGCCGCTGGCCATGCTTCAAGCCTACAAGCGGCGGATGGGCTGGACCTTCCCCTGGGCCTCGTCCGAGCGCGGCGACTTCAACTACGACTTCAACGTCTCGATCACCGAGGCGCAGCAGCAGGCCGGCAACGTCGACTACAATTACCGGCGCGGCGGCCACCCCATGACCGCGGCCGAATATCCGGCAATTGTCCGCGAGTTCGCGGCCACCTGCGGCACCGACGCGCCGACCTATGTCCGCGACCGGCCGGGCATGAGCACCTTCGTGCTGGAGGACGGTGTGGTCTACCACACCTATTCGACCTATGCGCGCGGGCTGGACGGCCTGTGGGGCGCCTATCAATGGCTCGACCGGGCGCCCCTGGGCCGCAACGAGGCGGCCGGGCCCTGGTGGCGCCGCCACGACGAGTACGGGCGGTGAGCGGAGCCCGCCGGGCGGCGGTGCTGCCCGCCCGGCGGGCCGCCGTCGCCGGCTCGGCGCTGCTGGTTGCGGCCGGCCTGGCCGGCGCCCTGTGGGCATCGCTCACGGCCTTCGACGCCATACCGATGTGCGGCGGCCCGATGCCGGGGCGGGGCTGGCCCGGCGAGACGGCATCGGTGCTGGCGATGTGGGTGCCGATGATGGCGGCGATGATGCTGCCGTCCGTGGCGCCGCGGCTCGCCCGATGGGGTGGGGCGGCCATGCTGGGTTACGCCGCGGTCTGGACCCTGGCCGGCCTGCCCGCGTCGGCGCTCGCCGCGGCGCTGGCCGCCGCCCCGCCTGATGTGTTCGGCGCTGCCGTCCTCGTCGCCGGCGCGTTCCAGCTCAGCCCGTGGAAAGCCCGTCTCCTGGCCCGTTGCCGGCGGCCCGACGGCGGTGGCTGGCGTCAGGGCCTGCGCCTCGGCGTCCAGTGCGTTGCATCCTGCGCCGGCCTGACCACCGTGCTGCTTGCTGTGGGCATGATGGACCTTGGTGCCATGGCGGCAGTAACGGCCGCCATCACCGCCGAGCGCCTGGCGCCCGCCGGCGCGCGGGTGGCGCGCGCGGTGGGCGTCGTGATCGTGGCGATGGGCCTGGCGATGGTTGCCGGGGGTCATCCCGCCGGCGGCTCGCCGTAGCGCCGGCGCAGCTCGCGCTTCAGCAGCTTGCCGCTGGGGTTCTTGGGCAAGGCATCGGCGAAGATGACCCGCTTGGGCGCCTTGAACGAGGCCAGGCAGGCCCGGCAGTGGGCGATCACCGCCTCGGCGTCCAGGCTGTGGCCGTCCTTGGCGACCACCACCGCGGTCACGGCCTCGACCCACACCGGGTCGGGCAGGCCGATCACGGCCACCTCCGAAACCTGGGGCAGGCGGTAGATCGCCTCCTCGACCTCGCGGCTGGCGACGTTCTCGCCACCTGACTTGATCATGTCCTTCATGCGGTCGACGACGGTGATGTAGCCCTCGTCGTCGACGGTCGCGAGATCGCCGCTGTGGAACCAGCCGCCGCGGAAGGCGACCTCGGTCTTGGCCGGCTCGTTGTAGTAGCCCGACAGCAGCTGCGGCGAGCGGTGGACGATCTCGCCGACCTCGCCCGGCCGCACGTCGCGCATCTCAGGGTCGACCACCCGTGTCTCGACGTTCAGCACCGGCCGGCCGGCCGAGCCCGCCTTGCGCAATTGATCCTCGGGCCGCAGCACCGTGGCCAGCGGCGCGATCTCGGTCTGGCCGTACAAGTTCCACAGCCGCACCCGGGGCAGCCGCCGCTGCAGCTCGTGCAGCACAGCCACCGGCATGATCGAGGCGCCGTAATAGCCCTTGGTCAGCGACGACAGGTCGGTGCGGTCGAAGGCCGGCGACCGCAGCAGCGCGATCCACACCGTCGGCGGCGCGAAGACGCTGGTGATGCGGTGCCGCTCGATCAGGCCCAGGATCGCATCAGGGGCCGGCCGCGCCGCGACCACGCCGGCGGCGCCCAGATAGACCGCCGGCCCCAGGAACACGTCCAACTGGGCGCAGTGATACAGCGGCATGGCGTGCAGCATGCGGTCGTCGGCGGCCATTTCGCCTTCGATAATGCAGCTCGCATATTCCCACAGCAGGGCGCCGTGGCTCAGCATCGCGCCCTTGGGCTGCGATTCGGTGCCGCTGGTGTAGATGATCTGGGCCAGGTCGCCGCTATCGACCGCCACCTCAGGGACGATATCGCGGCCGAGCAGGCTGTCGAAGCCGGTGAGGCCGGCCGGTGCTGCCGTCGGCTCCTCGCCCGGCAGCCAGATCAGCCGCTCGACGCTGGGGCTGGCGGCGGCCGCGGCCTGCCCGGTCTCGACGAACTCGGGTCCCACGGCCAGCAGGCGGCTGCCCGAACTGCGCAGGATGAAGCCGGCCTCGTCGGCGGTCAGCATGAAGTTGATCGGCACCAGCACGGCGCCCAGGCGGGCGGCAGCGAAGCGCAGGGCCACGAAGGCGTGGGAGTTGCGCGACAGGATCGCGACCCGGTCGCCCTTGGCGATGCCCAGGCCGCCGAGGCCGTCGGCCAGGCGGTTGGTGATCGTGTCGAGCTCGGCATAGGTCCACTGCGTCGACCCGCACAGGATCGCCGGACGCTCGGGTGCGCGGGCGGCAGTCCGGCGCAGGATGTCGCCCAGGCTCTGGCTGCGCGCGCGATCGACGTCCGCCATCGGTCTCCTCCCTCGGCTGTCCGGCCGCTTGCCGGGCCGGTTGTCTTCGATCCTGGCCGATCGACGGTCAGCGGGTCCAGGGATTGCGCGGCCGGGTTCGGTGGTCCCAGATGCCGGCTGTTGTCGGTTCGGGGATGATCATGGCTGCCATCGGGGATCGCGCCGCGGACTTCGCGCGGCGCGGCAGCGCCGCGGACTTCGCGCGGCGCGGCAGCGCCGCCTACCGGCGCATCGCCGCCGCGCTGTTCCTGGCCGGCTTCACCAGCTTCTCGCTGCTATACTGCGTGCAGCCGTTGCTGCCCGACCTGGCGCGCGCGTTCCGGGTCGGGGCGGCGGCAGCCTCGCTGGCGCTGTCGCTCAGCACGGGGCTCCTGGCGGTCGCCATCCTGGGGTCGGGCGCCTTGTCCCAGGCGATCGGGCGGCGCGGGCTGATGGCGGCATCGATGGCCGGCGCTGCGGTGCTGAACCTGGCGGCGGCGCTGGCGCCGGGCTGGGGGCCGCTGCTGGCGGCGCGGGCCGCCGAAGGGCTGGTGCTGGGCGGCGTGCCGGCAGTGGCGATGGCCTACCTGGCCGAGGAGATCGAGCCCGCCGGGCTGGGCGGCGCCATGGGCCTCTATGTCGGCGGCACGGCGTTCGGCGGCATGGCCGGGCGCGTCGCGGTCGCCGCCCTGGCCGAGGCCCTGGGCTGGCGCGCGGCCCTGGCCGTGCTGTCGGTCGCCGACGTCGCGCTGGCCGCGGCCTTCCTGGCGCTGCTGCCGGTGCAGCGCCACTTCGTGCGGCGGCCGGGCCTGCAGCTGCGTTACCACCTGGCGGCCTGGGGCGGGCACCTCGGCGACGGCCGCATGCGCCGGCTGTTCGCGATCGGGGCCCTGGGCATGGGCGCCTTCGTGACGGTCTACAACTATCTGGGCTTCCGCCTGATGGCGCCGCCCTACGGCCTGAGCGAGACCGCGATCGGCCTGATCTTCACGGCCTACCTGTTCGGCATGGCGGCCTCGCCCGTATCCGGTGCCTTGGCCGACCGCGTCGGCCGGACGCCGGTGCTGGCCGGCGGCGCCGTCCTGGCCCTGGCGGGCGTGGCGGCGACCCTGCTGGAGCCGCTGGCGGCGGTGGCCGCCGGCATCGCCGCGCTGACCATGGGCTTCTTCGCCGTCCATGCGGTGGCCAGCGGCGGGGTCGGGCGGCTGGCCGGTGCCACCAAGGGCCATGCCGCGTCGCTCTATCTGCTGGCCTATTACCTGGGCTCCAGCGTCATGGGCTCGGCCGGCGGCTGGGCGTGGGCGGCCGGCGGATGGCCGGCGGTCGCCGCCTTCGCCGGCCTGCTGCTGGCCGGGGTCCTGGCCCTGGCTACCCCGCGCTTCGGCGATCGGCCCACATCGCCCGCATGATCGCCACCGAGGGGGCCATCTGGGCCAGGGGATGGAACGGGATCGGCCGCGCCGGCGCCACCGGGATCGGCAGGTCGGCCGGCGCCACGCCCGCGGCGGCATCGGCCAGCGCTTCGCCCAGCACCGCGGTGACCGCGATGCCGCGGCCGTTGCAGCCGATGCCGCCCCAGAAGCCCGGGCCGAAGGCGTGGATGTGGGGCAGGAAGTCGGGGCTCATGGCGGCGATGCCGCGCCAGGCATAGTCGATCCTGGGCGGCTCCGGCAGTCCGAGCTCGGCCGCCAGGCGCGCCGCGATGCGCCGGGCCATGCGGCGACGGGCGCCCAACGGGACGACCGCCATGCCGCCGCTGATCAGGCGGTTGTCGCGGGTCAGACGCAGCGTGAACAGGTTGGCCCGGGTGTCGGCCAGCGGCGTGCGCCCGGGGGCGATCCGCCGGGCCAGCGCGGCCGGCAGCGGCACGGTGGCGACCTGATAGACGCGGAGCGGCACCACGGTGCGGGCCAGCTGTCGGGCGGCGCCCGATGCCGCCGCGTTGGTGCACAGCAGCACCTGCTCGGCGGCGAGCGTGCGGCCGCCCACGGCCAGCCGCCAGCCGCCGCCGTCGCGGGCGATGCGGTCGACCCGGGCCTGCTCGTGCAGGACGGCACCGGCGGCCTGGGCCAGGCGCGCCAGGCCATACAGATAGTTCAGCGGATGCAGCATGCCGCCGCTGGCGTCGAACAGCGCACCGGCGCATCGGCGGGCCCCGGTCAGCGCCCGTGCCTCGGCGGCATCGAGCATGCGCACCGGGCGGCCCAGCGCCGCCCATGCCGCCGCCCGCGCCTGCAGCACCGGCAGCGTCGCCGGCGCATGGGCCACGTGCATCCAGCCGACCGGCTCGGCGTCGCATTCCAGGCCATGGTCGCGGACCGTCGCGAACACCCGGTCGGCGCCCTGGCCGATCGCATCGAGCAGCCGGCGGCCGCGCTCCGGGCCCAGGCGCTGGATCACTGCGGCCGGATCGGCCTTGGCGAAGTTGGGCACGACGAAGCCGGCATTGACGCCGCTGGCGCCGCTGCCGACGACATCGGCCTCCAGCACGGCGACCCGGGCGCCGCGCCGCGCCAGGTGCCAGGCCGCGGTCAGGCCGGTGAAGCCGGCCCCGACCACGGCGACGTCGACCCGCGCGGCCGCGAGGGGCTGGGCGGACGGCCGCGGCCCGGCGGTGGCCGACCACACGGTGCGGTCATGCGCCATGGGCTTCCTGGGCGTGGTGCTCGCGCGGCGACAGCGCGGACCGATCAAGCGCCGCGCGCAGCAGTGCGCCGGCGTCGCGGCCCTTGCGGGCGCGGCGCCACAGGTCCTCGGCCAGGTGCTCGTAGAGCTGCACCGGCTCGGCGTCGGCGGTCAGCAGGGCGACGCCGCAGCGCACGTTCGGCAGCTCGCCGCCGAGCCGGAACGGGCTGAGCGCCAGGCTGGTGCGGCCGGCGGCGCGGAACAGCTGGAAGGTGATCGGCAGCGTCTCCTCGATGACGCCGATCTGGACGCCCATGGGCTCGCTTTCGACCAGGGCGATCAAGTGCTCGACCTCGGCGCGCGCGGCCAGGCGGCGGCGGGCGGCCTCGGCGTCGCCCAGGTCGAAGCGGCCGACCACGCCCAACCGCAGCCAGCGCTCGATCTCGGCGGCGTTGACGATATTGACCACGCTCAGCCGGCGCTGGCGGCGGGCCCGCTTGCGCTCGTCGAGGATCGCGATGATCGTGTCGATGTCGGCGGCGGCCCGGCCGGCGTCCGGCAGGTCGCGGGGCAGGGATTCGATCAGCACCTGGCGGAGATGCCTGGCATACCCCTCCGAGGTCAGCAGGTAAGAGACCGGCGGGAAGTGGGCGACGACCTGCTCGGCCTCTTCCTCGACCTGCCGCATCCGCTCGAAATAGGCGATGGGGCTGGCGTAGTACTCGACCCCGGCGCCGAGCAGCGACGCGACCGACGTCTCCAGCACGGCGGCCAGGCGGTCGAGCGTCTCGATCTTCACGACGCCGCCGGTTTCGATGCGGTAGACGGCAGCCCGCGAGATGCCGATGCGCTCGGCGATCTGGTCCGCGGACAAGCCGCGCCCCAGGCGGTAGGCCTTCAGCCGGCGGCCGATGTCGTCGAACCGGCTTGTCACGTCTGCCGTCTCCGTGAGCGCAGTCTCAATTTTTAGACACCCTAGCAGCCCGGTTGTGCCCAGGACAATGCCGTGGTTGATCGCGGGCGCCCGGCCCGGCAGCCTTGGCCCATGCGCGATCCACGGAGCATCCCGTGACCGCCACCCTGGCGGCGGTCACCGTGCTGGGCACCTGCCTGGCCGGCTTTGTCCAGGGGCTGTCGGGCTTTGCCTTCGGGCTGATGGCCATGGGCATCTGGGCGTGGTCGGTCGAGCCGCAGCTGGCCGGGCCGATGGTGGTGTGGGGGTCGTGGGTCGGCCAAGTGCTGTCGCTGCATTCCCTTAAGGGCCGGGCGCCCTGGCGCCGCGCGCTGCCCTTCATCCTGGGCGGCTTTGCCGGCGTGCCGCTGGGGGCGTGGCTGCTGGGCTTCGTCGACGTCCGCCTGTTCCGCGGCGGCGTCGGCGCGCTGCTGGTGGCCTACAGCACCTTTATGCTGCTCGCCCGCCACATGCCGTCCGTGACGCGCGGCGGCCGCGTGGCCGACGGCGCGGTCGGCGCGATCGGCGGCGTCATGGGCGGCCTCGGCGGCCTGACCGGGCCGGCGCCGACCCTGTGGTGCACCTTGCGCGGCTGGGACAAGGACGCCCAGCGCGGCGTGTTCCAGCTGTTCAACCTGGCCATGCACACCCTGACCTTGAGCGTGTACGTGGCGCGCGGCACGGTCACGGCGGCGATGCTGCCGGTGTTCGCGCTGATGGTACCGGTGGCGGTGCTGCCGACCCTGGCCGGCGTGCGGCTCTACCGCCGGGTCGACGCCCAGGTCTTTCGGCGCGTGGTGCTGACGCTGCTGCTGGCGTCGGGCCTGGCGTTGCTGCTGTCGCTGCGGGGCGGGTGAGCTCACGCGACCGTGAAGTCGAAATCCCGTTTGCCCAGCTTGCCGGCGCTGTCCTTGATCTCCAGGGTGATCGAGTGGCTGCCCTTGGGGATCTCGGCATTGGTCGCGATCAGTCCGCCGGCGGTCACGGTCGCGTACTTGGCCAGCCGGTCGGTGATGTCGATGCCGAGCAGGCCGTAGAGCGCGCGGAAGCTGCGGGGATCGATGGCGCGGCCGGCGGGCGAGCTGAATGCCAGCCGGATCGTGAGCGGCGCCTTGATCCCGGATGTCGCGGCCGGCTCGACCACCGTGATCACCGGCGCCTCCGGATCGCGGGCCGCGGGCGGCGAAAACATCCCCTTGGCGAGCGGGGCGGCCTGCATATCGGCCTCGGTGACCAGCACGAAGGCCCGGGCGGCCTTGGGTAGCAGCAGCGCCGCGGCGGCGCCTGATGTGAAGATCCGTCGGCTCGGTCGGCCCGTCATCCGCCCCTCCCTGTACGGTCCGGTCGACAGTTTAGGGCACCCGCGCCGGGTCGAACCACAGGTCCTTGCGGTCGAGCGGCACCCATTTCGGCAGGAACGGGTTCGCCAGCTCGACCAGGACGCGATGGCGCAGATCGAGGTCGGCGACGACCTTGCCGTAATATTTGGCGAACAAGGCCTCGAAGCTGCCGTCAGCCGCCATGCGGTTGAGCCCGGCCAGGATGCGCTGGGCGAGGCGAGGGGCGGCCGGGCTGACATAGAAGGCTTCGCAGAAGGGGTAATGGAGCAGGAGATGCTGCTCGATGGCGAGATCCGGGGAGTGCGGGCCGTAGCCTGCGAACTCGACGCCGATCTCGTTGAGCCCGCGCGGGAACAGATCGAACCGCCCGTGCAGGAGCATCGAATACAGGTTGCCGCCTTCCTGCCATTTGTAGCCCGGCGCGGTCTCGACCGGGACGCCGTTGTGCTCGTAGATCGACACGTCGCTCCAGCCGATCCCCTGGCCGACACGGAACTGCCGCAACCCATCGAGGCTGTCGACCCGGGACAGCTTGGCCTGGTTCCGCCGGTCGATGAAGGCGATCCGGTAGCCGAGGAGCCCCTTGTCGATCGGGAACGCCACGGGGATCATCTGCTGCTCGAGGAGCGGCTGGCCGATGCCTTCGACCATGACGTTGACCCGGACCCCCTCGATCGCCAGCTGCGTGGCGCGCGCCAGGGACAGCTTGTCCGTGAACGGCGCGTCCTCATAGGTGCCGTAGTCCGACCGGGTTCGCTCCAGGGCTTCGTGCAGGAGCACGAATTCATAGTCGTCGGTGCCCGCCACCTGATCCGCCGGCTCCAGCGCCCGCACGACGTCGTCGGCCAGAGCCCGACAGGGCAGGAGGGCCAGCATCACGAGGCCGACCAGCACCCCTCGCACGAGCGCCTCCGATGTCGCTGTGCCGCGGCGGTGGAGCATGGCCATGTCGCTCGAGCCGTTAGCGGAGAGGCATTTTTTTGCAATAATAGGAACCGAAGGGACGGTCCGTCCAGCCGCGCCGATGGCGCCTCAGTCGATCGGCTCCAGCACCCGCCCCTTGCCGTCGAACAGGTGGCAGCGCGCCGCCGGGAACCCGAGCGGCAGGCGGTCGCCGATGCGGATCGGCGCTTCGCCCGGGGCCTGGACCACCAGCTGGCCGCCGTCGGGCAGGCCGGCATAGACGAAGGTCTCGCCGCCCAGATGCTCGGTCAGTGTCACCTCGGCCTCCACCGGGCCGCCATTGCCAAGGTGGATATGCTCGGGTCGGATGCCCAGGGTCACGGGCTCGCCCGGCCGCACCATGCCGGCCGACACCGCCAGGTCGAAGCGCGCGCCGGTGTCGAGCGCCACGCTGACGCCCTTGGGACCGGTATGCACGACCCGGGCGTCCAGGAAATTCATGCGCGGCGAGCCGATGAAGCCGGCGACGAAGCGGTTGGCCGGGCGGTTGTACAGCTCCAGGGGCGCGCCGACCTGCTCGATGACGCCCGACCGCAGCACCACGATCTTGGTCGCCATGGTCATGGCCTCGACCTGATCGTGGGTGACGTAGATCATGGTCGCGCCCAGCCGGTGATGCAGCTTGGCGATCTCGACCCGCATCTGCACGCGCAGGTCGGCGTCCAGGTTGCTCAGCGGCTCGTCGAACAGGAACACCTTGGGCTCGCGCACGATGGCGCGGCCGATGGCGACGCGCTGGCGCTGGCCGCCCGACAGCGCGCGCGGCTTGCGGTCGAGCAGCTGGTCGATCTGCAGGATGCGCGCGGCCGCGGTCACCCGCTCGTGGATCTCGGCCTGGGGCATGCGCGCGGTCTCCAGCCCGAACGCCAGGTTCTTGTAGACCGTCATATGCGGGTACAGGGCGTAGGACTGGAACACCATGGCGATGCCGCGCCGCGCCGCCGGCACGTCGTTGACCAGCTCGTCGTCGATGATCAGCTCGCCTTCGCTGATCTCTTCCAGCCCGGCGATCATCCGCAGCAGGGTGGACTTGCCGCAGCCCGACGGGCCGACGAACACGACGAACTCGCCGGGCTCGATCTCCAGGTCGATGCCGTGGATGATCTCGAGCTGGCCGTAGCGCTTGACCAGCCGGGCCAACTGCAGGTGCGACATGTCAGTGCCAGCCGGAATAGCGGGGATGGTCGCCGCCGATCGGCAGCATGACCGGCGCGCCTGATGCGGCCGAGTGGTACAGCGCCGTAATCAGCTCCAGCGAGCGCCGGGCGTCGTCCAGGGTCACCGGCAGCGCGCCGCCCGTGGTCAGGGCCTGGTGGAAGCGACGGAACTGGCCGGCGAACAGCTCGGGCTCGGGCTCGAAATCGGCCAGGGCGGCCTGGATCTGCGCCGCGTCCGCGTCGGTCGCCGGGGTGAAGGTCCACGGGTCGGCGCCGGGCGCATAGGGCGCCAGGCCGCTGTCGGCGGTCAGGTGCTCGAAGCAGAAGCGCAGGCGCGAGGTCTCGACGCTGGAGCCGAGCGTCACCGCCAGGCTGGCGAGCGAGCCGTCGGCCATCTCCAGGGCCGCGACCGCGCAGTCCTCGACCTCGATCGGGTTGACCAGCGTGCGGGTGCGGGCGCTGACGCTTCTGATCGGCCCCAGCACCCAGGTCAGGATGTCGTGGCTGTGGATGGCGTGGGTCAGGAGGCAGCCGCCCAGCTCGGTCGCGAACTTGCCGCGCCAGGGCACGGCATAGTAGTCGGGGCCGCGCCGCCAGGCGGTCTCGACCGTGGCCAGGTAGGCCCGGCCGGCAACGCCCCTGGCGATCAGGTGCTTCAGCTGCAGCAGCCCGTTGCCGAAGCGGTACTGGAACACCGGCATCAGCCTGGCCCGGTCGGTGCGCTGGCGCTCGACCAGCCGGTCGACATGGTCGAGCGACGCCACCAGCGGCTTCTCCGCCACGACATGGCGCCCGGCGTCCAGCGCCTGGTTGATCATGGCGAAATGCAGGTTGGGCGGGGTGCAGATGTCGATGATGGCGGGCGGGTTGTCGGCCAGCAGCCGGTCGTAGCTGGTCTCGACCCGAGGCACCCGGAACTCCTCGGCCATCGTCCGCGCCTTGCCCGCGTCCAGGTCGCAGATCGCGGCGATCTCGAACAGCTCTGGCAGGGCGGCATAGGCCTTGGCGTGGTTCTTGCCGATGCCGCAGCCGACGATGGCGACCGAGAGCCTAGCCATGGGTCACCTCGCTCGGGCCCAGCCGATCGGCGCGGGCCTGGGCGGTCAGCGCCAGCTCCATGGCCAGGAAGCAATGGGCCTGGGGCATGGCGGTCTGGGTGCGGTTCAGCACGTCCTGGATCAGCTGGCCGCCATAGGGCAGGGCGACGTCGCGGCAGTCGATCTGCCGCATGCCCTTGCCGTCCACCAGGAACAGCTGGTCGGGGCCGTCGCGCCGCGCGAGATCGGTGTATTTTCGGCACTCGATATAGCCCTCGGTGCCCAGGACGGTCAGGCGGCCGTCGCCCCAATTGTCCAGGCCGTCGGGGGTGAACCAGTCGACCCGGATATAGCCGCTGGCGTGGCGCGAGCGCAGCAGCACGTCGCCGAAGTCCTCCAGTTCCGGGAACTGCGGATGGGCGCGGTTGGCGACCTGGGAGGCCACGATCTCGGCCTCGGTCGAGCCGGTGAAGTACAGGAACTGGTCGAACTGGTGGCTGGCGATGTCGGTCAGGATGCCGCCGAAGCGCGCGCGCTTGAAGAACCAGTCCGGCCGGCTCGGCAGGTTCAGGCGGTGCGGCCCGAGCCCGACGGTCTGGATCACGCGGCCGATGGCGCCGGCCTTGACCAACTCGCCGGCCTTGACGGTCGAGCGGTTCTCGAAGCGCTCGCTGAAGCAGATCGAATAGATCCGGCCGGTCTCGCGCTGGACGCGGCGGACCTCGGCCAGATCGGCGAGGGTCGTGGCCCCCGGCTTGTCGGTCATGTAGTCCTTGCCGTGGCGCATGACCTGGATGCCGAGCGGCGCCCGGTCGGCCGGAACGCCGGCGCTGACCACCAGCTGGATCCCGGGATCTTCCAGGATCTGCCGCGGGTCCGAAACTCGTCGGGCCTGGGTGAACTTGGCCTGGAACTGGGCCGCGAGATCGTCTTCGGGCGCATGGAAATCGACCAGCGTGGCACCGGCCGCCAGCAGGCAGCCGACCTGACCATAGATGTGGTTGTGGTTGATGCCGATGACGGAGAACTTGATCATGGGGAGTCCAGTCAGCGTTTGAGGCCTGACATCGCAATGCCTTGGATGATCAGGCGCTGGAACAGGAGGAACACCAGGAAGACCGGCGCCAGGCTCAAGACCGACATGGCGAACAGCGGGCCCCAGGCCGAACGGCTGGTGGCGTCGACGAAGCTGCGCAGCGCCAGCGGCACGGTGTAGTTGTGCATGTCGGTCAGGTACAGGAGCGGTCCGAAGAAGTCGTCCCAGGTCCAGATGAAGCTGAAGATCGCAGCGGTGGCCAGCACCGGCGTCGATAGCGGCAACAGGATCTTCCAGTAGATCCGCCAGGGGCTGCAGCCGTCCATCTGGGCGGCCTCGTCCAGTTCCTTCGGGATTCCGCGGAAGAACTGGACCATCAGGAAGATGAAGAAGCCGTCGCCGGCCAGGAACTTCGGCACCACCAGAGGCAGGAAGGTGTTCAGCCAGTCAAGCTTCTGGAACAGGACGTATTGCGGGATCAGGGTTACATGGTAGGGCAGCATCAGCGTGCCCAGCATAGCTGCGAACCACACCTTCTTCGCCGGAAAGTCCAGGCGCGCGAAGGCGAAGGCGGCCAGCGAGCAGGCCGCCAGGTTGCCGATCACCGCCAGCACCGCGATGATGCCGGAGTTCAGGAAGAACCGGCCGAAGCTGACGCCCAGGCCGTTCCAGCCGTCGGGGAAGCTGGCCAGCGTGATCGTATGCGGCCACAGCGACAGGTCGCTGAAGATCTCGTCCTCGGGCTTGAACGAGCTCGCGACCATCCACAGCAGCGGATAGATCATGACCAGCGCCAGGGCGACCAGGACGACATGCTTGGCCGCGGCGCGCCAGCGCGCCCGCACTGCCCGGCGGTGGCGCTGCTCGGCCAGGTATCGGGCGCGGGCAGCCGCGGTCATGCGCCGGCGCGGGGGCGAGAGGTCGGCGGAGGTCATTCTTCGTAATGGACCCAGTAGCGCTGCGACAGGAACGCCAGCGCCGTCACGATCGCCACGCCGATCAGCAGCACCCAGGCGAGCGCCGAGGCGTAGCCCATGTGGAAGTAGCCGAAGCCTTCCTGATAGAGGTACAGCGTGTAGAACAGCGTCGAGTCGATCGGGCCGCCGGTGCCGCCGCTGACCACGAAGGCCGGCGTGAACGCCTTGAAGGCGTCGATCATCTGCAGCACCAGGTTGAAGAAGATCACGGGCGCCAGCAGCGGCAGCGTGATCTTGCGGAACTGCCGCCAGGCCCGGGCGCCGTCGATGCTGGCGGCCTCGTACAGGTCGCGCGGGATCTGGCGCAGGCCGGCCAGGAAGATGAGCATCGGCGAGCCGAACTGCCAGACGCGCAGGATCACCAGCGTGTAGATCGAGGTATTGGGGTTCGAGATCCAGCTCGGCCCGTCGATGCCGACCAGATCGAGCGCCTCGTTGACCAGGCCGTCATAGCCGAACACCTGACGCCACAGGATGGCGATGGCGACACTGCCGCCCAGCAGCGACGGCAGATAGAACAGCGCTCGATAGAAGCTGAGGAAGCCGAGCCCCTTGTCCAGCAGCATGGCGATCGCCAGCGCGAAGGCCAGCTTCAGCGGCACCGCCAGCACCACATAGGTCAAGGTCACGCGCACCGCGGTCCAGAACCGCGGGTCGCCGGCGAACATGCGCGTGTAGTTGCCGAGGCCGATCCAGTGCGGCGGCGTCAGCAGGTCGAAGGCGGTGAACGACAGGTACAGCGAGACCAGCATCGGCCCCAGGGTCAGCAGGAAGAACCCGGCCAGCCAGGGCGACAGGAAGCCGTAGCCCGGCGCCGCGCGGCGCCAGGCGCGCCGCCACGCCGGCAGCCGCACCCGCGCCGCAGGGCGGGCAGGGGTCCAGTGGCTGGATGCGGTTTCAGCCATTACGCCCCTCTCGGCGCGGCGGGACAGGATTTCGAAATCTCCGCCTCCCCTCGTGCTACGGGATTCACACAACCCGGATCACCGAGCATCATCAGCTGCTTGACCGTCCTGCTCGTCATCCCCGCGAAGGCGGGGATCCAGCCGTTTTGGCAAGCTCGACACAGCCCCTGTTGATACCTGCGTCGAGCCAACTGGATTCCCGCTTTCGCGGGAATGACGAGCAAAGAACTTGATCGGGATGGCCAATAAAAGATGTGTGAATGCCATAGCCCTCGTAGGAGGAGGCCGGGTGGAGGGGGGATGCGACGACCTTTGGGATTAGCCGCCGACAATCGCGCGCGTTCGCTCAGCCGTATCCATGGCACCCCTCCTCCCGGCCTCCTCCCACTGTAAGGGGAGGAGGGGTTGATGGTGGCGCGCTCCCCAGCCATCGCGTCAGCCCTTGTTGCGGGCCAGGATCTGCTCGGCCTCGGTGACCAGCGAGTCGGCGCCGTCCTTGGGCGACATGGTGCCGAACGAGATCTTCTCGCCGACCCGCCGGATCAGCTGCTCGATCTCGCCCGCGCCCTTGGGCGGCGGCGGCGGCAGCGGCGAGGCGATCGGGCCCAGCAGGCTGATGTGGTCGACCTGGGCCTTGCCCAGCTCGTCCAGGGTCGGCGCGAGCGCCTCGCGGACCTTGGCCGAGGGTGGCACGCCGCGCTCCAGCCCCAGGATCTTGGCGCCGTCGGGCTGCATCAGCATGAAGTCGATCAGCGCGCCGCCGTCCTTGGCGTCGCCGGTCTTGGACGACAGGCTCAGCAGCATCGACGGCTTCAAGTACTCGCCGGGCTTCTCGCCCTGCGGGTTGAGGGTCATGCCCAGCTTGCTCTTGTTGACCGCCTGGAACCCGACCAGCTGGTTGGTGTTGGTCGGCGCGATCGCGGCATGGCCGGTGGTCAGCAGGCTGGTGTCGATGGTGAACTTGTCCGTGGCCATGACATCGGGCACGGCGCAGGCGCCCTTGGCGCGGAAGTCGGCCCACATCGCGAACCAGGCCGTCGCGATGTCGCGGGTGAAGCCCAGCCGGCCGTCCTCGGTGTACAGCGCCTGGCCGTGCTGGCGCGTCCAGATCTCGAACTCGGGCTCCATGATGCTGGCGTCGATCACGCCGAAATAGCCGCGCTTGCCGACCGCCTTGGTGATCTTGGCGGCCAGGTCGCCGAAGTCGGCCCAGGTCCATTTCGGCGTCGGCAGCGGCAGGCTCAGCTTCTCGATCAGCGCCTTGTCGTAGAGGACGCAGGTCGAGTTCAGCCCCATGCTGAGGCCATACAGCTTGCCGTCGACCTTGCCCGAGGCGAGCATCGACGGCAGATAGTCGCTGGCGTCGATCGGCTGCGGGATCAGGTCGTCGAGCGGCCGCAGCGCGCCGCGCCGCGCATATTCGAAAATGTAGCGATAGTCCATCTGGATGACGTCGGGCGCATTGCCGCCCGCGGTCTGGGTGGCGAGCTTCGCCCAATAGGCGTCCCAGCCTGTGCTTTCCAGGTCGACGTCGATGCCGGGATGCGCCTGCTTGAAGGCGTCGACCGCCATCTGGGTGCGCTTGGCGCGGTCGCCGCCGCCCCACCACACCAGCCGCAGCCGGGCCGTGTCGGCGGCGGCCGGGCCGGCGCCCAGGCTGCCCAACAGGGGCGCCGCCGCCCCGGCGGCGGCCATCCGTAGCGCGTCGCGGCGCGACAGGCGAAGCGTCATCCCGTTCCTCCCTCTGCGCCGGCGCTGCCCGCCGGCAACTTGTCACCAGATGGTTACATCGCGTTATGCACCGCGGTCAATCTCGGCCAGCGTCGCCGCGACGCCACGCTCGGCCAGGCTGGCCAGGGTATGGGTGACCCCGGCACGCAGGCCGGTATGGCCGGCGAGCTGGGCGTCGAACAGGCCCGATTGGGTCAGGAAGCGCTCGACCAGCACTGCCGGCGGCTGGGCGGGGTCGGCCAGCGCCTGCAGCTCCGAGGCACGCGGATCCGAGATCACGAGCGCCCGGCCCTGCTCGTCGCGGCCGCCCAGATAGCGCATCCAGCCGGCCAGGCAGACGGACAGGCGGTGGATCCGCTCGCCTTCCTCGATGCGGTCGCGCAGCGTGGCGAGCCAGCGGATCGGCAGCTTCTGCGAGCCGTCCATGGCGATCTGCTGGGTCTTGTGCTGAATCGCCGGGTTGGCCCAGCGCTCGATCAGCGCCGCCTGGTAGGCGCGCAGCTGGTCGCCGGGCAGCCCGGTCACCGTGGGCGCGATCTCGTGCGCCATCAGGCCGGTGACGAAGCGGCGGAGCTCGGCATCGGCCATGGCCGCGGCGACGGTCTCCAGGCCGGCGAGCTGGCCCAGATAGGCGATCGCCGAGTGGCTGCCGTTCAGCAGCCTGAGCTTCATGTGCTCGTAGGGGGCGGCCTTGGCGACCATCTCGACCCCGACCCGGGCCAGGTCGGGCAGGCCTGGTGTGCGCTCGATGACCCACTGGCTGAACGGCTCGGCGATCACCGGGGCGGCGTCGGCCAGGCCGAGGGCGGCGGCGACCTCGGCGCGATCGGCGTCGGTGGTGGCCGGCACGATGCGGTCGACCATGCTGTTGGGGATGGCGACATCCGCTTCGATCCAGCGCGCCAGGCCGTCGTCGGACAGCGCCGCGAAGTCGGCGAGCGCCCGCCGCAGGGTGTCGCCGTTGGAGCGCAGGTTGTCGCAGGTCAGGAGCACCGGCGCCGGCTGCCCGGCGGCGCGACGGGCGCGCAGCGCCGCGGCCAGGAAGCCCAGCGCCGTCGCCGGCCGGTCCGGGTTGGCGAGGTCGGCCTGGATCTCGGGATGCCGGGGATCGAGGCGGCCGGTGCCGTCCAGGCAATAGCCCTTCTCGGTGACGGTGAGCGTGACCACGCGCGTCGCCGGATCGGCCAGCCGGCGCACCAGCGCCGCCGGGTCCTCGGGCGCTACCAGGACCTGGCGCACCGTGCCGATCACCCGGAAGGTGGTGCCGGCCTCGCCGCGGGTGACCAGGGTGTAGAGACCGTCCTGGGGGCCCAGGCGGTCGCGCATGTCAGGCCGCTTCAGGCTGGCGCCGACGATGCCCCAGGGGCCGGGCTGCTGGTGCAGCAGGCGGTCGAGATACCAGGCCTGGTGGGCGCGGTGGAAGGCGCCGATGCCCAGATGGACGACGCCGCATTCGAGCGTGGCGCGGTCATAGCCGGGCCGCTCGATGGCCTTGGGCAGGCGGGCCAGGGTGCCAGGGGTCAGCGCGGTCACAGCTTGTAGGCCTTCTTGGCGAGGTTGTAGGCGAGGTCCGGTGCCAGCTCGAACGCCTCGTCCTCGTCCAGCCGATGCTCCAGCACCAGCTCGGCCAGGAAGCCGCAGTCGATGCGCCGGGCCACGTCGTGGCGCGCCGGGATCGACGGGAAGGCACGGGTGTCGTCGTTGAAGCCGACGGTGTTGTAGAAGCCGGCGGTCTCGGTGGTCATCAGGCGGAACCGGCGCATGCCCTCGGGGCTGTCGTGGAACCACCAGGCGGGGCCGAGCTTGAGGCAAGGGTAGTGGCCGGCCAGGGGCGCCAGCTCGCGGGCGTAGCTGGTCTCGTCCAGGGTGAACAGGATGATCGACAGCCGGTGCTCGTTGCCGAAGCGGTCGAGCAGCGGCTTCAGCGCCGTCACATAGTCGGTTGCGGTCGGGATGTCCGCACCCTTGTCGCGGCCGAATCGCGCCAGCAGCTGCGGGTTGTGGCTGCGGAAGGAGCCGGGATGGATCTGCATGACCAGCCCGTCGTCCAGCGACAGCCGCGCCATCTCGGTCAGCATCTGGGCCCGGAACAGCTCGGCGTCGTGCGCGGTGTAGCTGCCCGAGAGCACGGTCTGGAACAGCTCGCCGGCGACCTTGGCCGACAAGTCGGCGGTGCGCGCGGTCGGGTGGCCGTGGTCGGTGGAGGTGGCGCCCATCTCGCGGAAATAGGCGCGGCGCTGGGCCAGGGCCGCCAGATAGCCGCCCCAGCCGGCGGTGTCCTCGCCGGTGATGCGGCCGAGCTCCGCCACATTGTCGGCGAAACCCGGAAAATCGGGGTCGACCACCGGGTCGGGGCGGAAGGCGGTGACGACCCGGCCGGACCAGCCGCTGGCGCGGATCGCCTTGTGGTGCTCCAGCGGGTCCAGCGGCGACTCGGTGGTGGCGATGACCTCGATGTTGAAGCGCTCGAACAGGGCGCGGGGCCGGAACTCGGGCCGCTTCAGGCAGGCGTCGATCTGGTCGTAGATGGCATCGGCGGTATCGGCCGACAGCCGCTCGGTCACGCCGAACACGGTCCCGAAGGCGTGGTCCAGCCACATCCGGGTCGGCGTGCCGCGGAACAGATGGTAGTGGCCGGCGAACAGCCGCCAGATCGCGCGTGGGTCGGTGTCGACCGGGCCGCCGTCGACGCGGGGAATCCCCAGCTTCTCCAGAGGCACGCCCTGGCTGTAGAGCATCCGGAACACGTAATGGTCAGGGACGACGAACAGTTGGGCGGGATCCGGGAACGGCTCGTTGCGGGCGTACCAGCTGGGGTCGGTGTGGCCGTGCGGGCTGACGATCGGCAGGTCGCGGACGGTGGCGTAGAGCCGGCGGGCCAGCGCGCGCGTGTCCGGGTCGCGGGGCAGCAGGCGGTCGTCATGAAGCATCGGCGGTCGTCTTCCTTGGGGGCGCCGGGGTCGGCGCGGGGTCGCTGAGCTCGGGCGTGGCGTCGAGGACGGCCCGGACGTGATCGATATGTTCGGCCATGGCGGCGCGGGCGGCGTCGGCGTCGTGGCGGCGGAGGCAGCCCAGGATGCGCCAGTGGTCGGTCAGGGTCATGGCCTTGGCGTCGGACAGCTGGGCCTTGTCGCCGAGCAGCTGGAAAATCAGGGATTCGCGGCCATCCCACAGGCTCTCGACCATGCCCACCAGCACCGTGTTGCCGGTGGCGGCGGCGATGCGCACGTGGAACTGGCGGTCGCCGGTCAGGCCGTGGCCGCCGGCCGCCATGTCCTGGGCCATGTCGTCGAGTGCCGCTTCGATGGCGGCCAGATGGTCGGCCGTGGCGTGGCGGGCGGCGACGGCGGCGATCTCGGCCTCGACCAGGCGGCGCGCGCCCAGGATCTCGTGCGGGCTGGGCCCGGGATCGCCGGGGCCGGGACGGTTGCTCGGCGCCAGCACGAAGATGCCGGCGCCGACGCGGATCTCGACCAGCCCTTCCAGCTCCAGCGCGACCATGGCCTCGCGCACGGTCGGGCGGCTGATGCGCAGCTGCTTGGCCAAATCGCGCTCGGGCGGCAGGCGGTCGCCGGGCCGGTACTCGCCGGCGCGGATCATCTCGCGCAGCTGATGGGCCACTTGCTGGTACAGGCGCTGGGTCTCGATCACCTGCAACGGCATGGGCGCCCGCCTTGGTTTGCCGCTTCCTCCACCGTCCACCATGGGCGCCGGGGGCGCGGGCCGTCAATTGGTAATGTGGTCAGGCCAATGGCACCGTTTGGGTGGCGCGCTCGCCTACTCGGTAGCGTTGTTTTGCGCATCATCTGATGCCATTCTTTGTGCATCTGAACTGACGAGTGGACCCATGCGCACGACCGTTGCCCTGGATGATGCGCTCGTCACGCGGGCGCAGTCGCTGACCGGACTCAAGGAGAAATCCAGCTTGATCCGAGAGGCCTTGAAGGCCTTGATCGAGCGGGAGAGCGCGCGCCGTCTGGCCCGCTTGGGCGGCACCGAGCCGGATCTCCGGATAGCTCCGCGCCGGCGGCTCGATCCTGAATGATCCTGGTCGACACGTCAGTCTGGGTCGACCATCTGCGCGCCGGCGATCCCAGGCTCGTGGACCTGCTGGAGGCGGAGCGGGTGCTGGTCCACCCCTTCGTCATCGGGGATCGCTCTGGGTGCCCTGCGCCGGCGTGCGGACCTCCTGCAGGCGCTGTCCGAGTTGCCGCGGGCGGTCGTCGCGGTGGATGAGGAGGTATTGCGGTTCATCGATAAGATGGAACTGTTCGGCCTCGGGATTGGATATGTCGACGCGCATCTGCTGGCGTCGGCGCGCTTGACCCCCGGTGTCGCACTGTGGACTCGCGATCGACGTCTGCACGGTGCCGCCGATCGTTTAGGATTGGCGATGCCGTCCTCTCCCCCATAGGGCTGTCAACCCATACACTCCGCCAGGAACGCCATGACCGCCCGCACCGCCGGCGCGTGCTGCAGGTCGGCATGGACGACCAGCCAGGCCTCGCGCTCGGGCAGCGCGCCGGCGGCGTCGACCGGGGCCAGGCCCGGCTCGCCGTCGGCCATGAAGCGCGGCAGCAGGGCGACGCCCAAGCCGGCGCGGGCCGCGGCGCGCTGGGCCTCCAGCTCGCTGGTGCGCAGCACGATCGGCCGTGATCCGACGATCGACGCCAGCCAGCGCTGCTGCGGCAGTTCGTCGGCGCTCTCGTCATAGGCGATGAAGCCATAGGCATCGGGCGTCCGGGCCGCCAGATATCCGGGTGCCGCGTAGAGCGCGAAACCGAAGCGGCCGATCCGCCGCGCGACCAGGCTCGGCTCGGTCGGGCGGCTCAGGCGCAGGGCGACGTCGGCCTCGCCGCGGGCCAGCGAGGCGGTGCGCTTTTCGCCGATCAGCCGCAGCTGGAGCCCGGGATGGCGCGCCGCGAGCCGGTCGAGGCGGGGGGCCAGCAGGCTGCTGGCCAGCGCCGGCGGCGCGCTGACGGTGACCTGGCCGGCAATGCCCGGTTGCGCCGCGCGCACGGCCCGCGCGATGGCCTCGGCGGCCGTGGCCATGCCCTCGGCCAGGGCGGCGATGCGCGCGCCGTCGGCGGTCAGCGCGGTGGCGCGCGGCCGGCGGTCGACCAGCTTCAGGCCCAGCGCCGCCTCCAGGGCGGCAACCCGGCGGGCGACGGTGACATGATCGACGCCCAGGCGGCGCGCCGCCGCCGACAGCGACCCGTCGCGGGCGAGCGCCGCGAAGTGGCGCAGGTCCTCCCAGTCGAACATGGTGCAGTTTCGCACAGGTCTAGTGAGCTGTTGCGGAATTTCGCAGATCAGGCGGCGGTGCAAGCATGGCCCCTCGAACCTGGAGGGACAGACCATGGCCACCGTGATGCAACTGACCGCCCCGGGCGGCCCCGATCGGCTGACGCGCGCCGAGGTGACGCTGCCGGAGCCTGGCCCCGGCGAGATCCTGGTCCGGCAGACGGCGATCGGGGTGAATTTCATCGATGTCTATCACCGCATCGGCCTTTATCCCTTGCCGGCCTTGCCGATGCCCCTGGGCGTCGAGGGCGCCGGCGTGGTGGCGGCGGTCGGGCCCGGAGTGACCGGGCTCGCGGTCGGCGACCGCATCGCCTATGGCGGTGCGCCGGTCGGCGCCTATGCGTCCGAGCGCCTGCTGCCGGCGGCGCGGGCGATTCCGCTGCCGGCGGCGATCGGCGACGCGGTCGCGGCGGCCGGTGTGGTCAAGGGCATCACCGCCCACATGCTGCTGACCCAGGTCTGGCCAGTCGGCCCCGGCACGGTCGCCCTGGTGCACGGCGCCGCCGGCGGCCTCGGCAGCCTGCTCACGGCCTGGGCCAAGCGGCTGGGCGCCACGGTGATCGGCACCGTCGGCTCGGCGGCCAAGGCCGAGCTGGCGCGGGCGTCGGGCGCCGACTCGGTGATCGTCGGCCGCGACGCCGACTTCGTGTCGGCGGTGCGCGACCTGACCCAGGGCCGGGGCGCCGACGTCGCCTATGACGGGATCGGCGGCGCCACCCTCGAACGGACCCTCGCCTGCGTGCGGCCGTTCGGCGTGGTCGCCAGCATCGGCCAGGTTGCGGGGAGGATCCCGCCGCTCGATATCGAGGCCTTGGGCCCGCGCCGCGCGCTCTCGCTCGCCCGGCCCAGCGTCATGGCTTACATGGGCGACCTGGACCGCTACCGCGCCGCCGCGGCCGCCGTGCTCGCGATCATCGCCGACGGCCTCGAGCCGGTGATCGGGGCGCGCTATCCGCTGGCCGAGGCCGCCCAAGCCCACGCCGACCTGGAGGCCGGGCGGACGGCGGGCTCGGTGCTGCTGCGGCCTTGAGCCGCGGGGGCGTCAAGATGGGCGTGGGCGCGGTTGGGCGCGCTGCGACCGGCCGAGCGTGGTCCCCGCCGCTGCGATCAGGATGGCCGCGGCGCCAGCCAGCTGGACGGGTTGCAGTTGACGGCCGAAGGCGGTGACGTCGGTCAGGATCGCGACCAGCGGATAGACGAACGACAGCGTGCCGGCGAGCGTGGTCGGCAACCGTCCGAGGGCGCCATAGAGCAAGATATAGACGATGCCGGTGTGGACGACGCCGAGCACCGCCAGCATGGCCCACACGTCAGACCCGCTGGGCAGCGGCGAGAGATGGGCGAACGGCGCCAGCATCGCGGCGCCGACGGTGACCTGGATAAGCGCGATCAGCTGGGGCGGCGTGCCGGCCAGCGCCTTTGCGGCCGCTGCCGCCGCCGCATAGAAGAAGGCGGCGCCCAGCGCCAGCAGGATGCCGGTCAAATAGTCCCAGTCGATGGCGCCGGCACCCGCCCGGGCGTCGGCGACCAGCAGCACGCCCAGGAAGGCCAGGGCCAGCCAGCCGAGATTGGCCGCCGTCACGCGCTCCCTGAACAGCAGCGCGCCCAGGCCGACCAGCATGAAAGGCTGGGTGTTGTAGATCGTCGTGGCGATGGCGATCGAGGCATGGCCATAGGCGGCGAACAGCAGCAGCCAGTTGATCACGATGGCGACGCCGCCCAACGCCGACAAGGCCAGCACCCGGGCGGTCGGCACCTGCCGCAGCAGCCCGAGCCCGGCACAGACCGCGAGCAGGGTCGGCGCCCCGAGCACGCAGCGCCAGAACACCACGTCGCCGATCGGCTGGCCCGACATCAGGACGAACCAGCCGATCGTCCCCGAAATCGTCATCGCGGCGGTCATCTCCAGGGTTCCGCGCAGGGTGTTGTCCATGGTCGCCCTCCGGCAGCTCCGATGGGCGGAAGAGTCGGCGATTGCGCGTCGGCGCGCCATGGCATATATAAGGAAGAATTCGACTATCGCCTTTTTATCGAAGGCAGATTCCGGAATTATCGGAGCTCTGAGAGATGTTGGACGAGATCGACCGACGCATCTTGACCGCCTTGACCGACAATGCGCGGCTATCCCTGAAGGAATTGGCCGGGCAGGTCGGCCTGTCGTCGCCGAGCGCCGCCGACCGGCTTCGCCGCCTGCAGGACCGCGGCATCATCCGCGGCTTCACGGTCGAGCTCGACCCCAAGGCCCTGGGCTACCCCTTGCAGGCGATCGTCCGGATCCGGCCCTTGCCCGGCAATCTGCACGTGGTGCTCGCCTTGCTGGCGGACATCGCCGAGATCGGCGAATGCGACAAGGTCACGGGCGACGACTGTTACATCGCCAGGCTGTTCGTCCGCTCCATGGACGAGTTGGACCGGATCCTCGACCGCATCGCCGAGAAGGCCGAGACCAACACGTCGATCGTCAAGGCGCAGCCGACCCGCCGGCGGCCGCCGCCGCTGGCGTCCTCGGGTCATCTATTGGGTGCAGCCGAAGTCGCGTCGCGCTGAGGCCGGTGCGCAGGTGCCGCTTGCAGACCTGTTCCGGCACCAGGTGGCCGGCGCGCTGCCCGTGCGAGACCAAGATCTTCTACACGCGCTCGACAGGCTAATCCGTTTGCGCGTGCGGCAGTCCAGCAAGGTCGCGCGCGGCTATTGGATCGACAAGGGCGAGGCCAAGGTCTGAAACCGCGATCGTCATCCCTGTCCTTTCGCAGACCTGAATACAGCGCTCACTTCAGCCCGTGTTGCCCTCAGCCCAGGTTCAAGACCGCCCTTGAAAAACAACGGGACGACCATTGTGCTCCCGCCCGGGATTCCGACCGCGTTTGAGCTACCTCCCACCCCGCGCAAGATCGCGACCTCGACTTTCCCCCTGTCGTAGAGTTGTCGGAGAGCCTTGTGAATTGAGCCGCGCGACGCTGCTAACGAACCCTCGAGGCCAGCGAAATCCATTCCGTGCTGGAGCAGATAGTTGGCCGGTGTTTGAGACGGAGAGGGCCGCGGGGCGATTGGTAGCGCATCGAGAACCGCCTGCCGCATCTTCCAACCTCCCTGAAGCGCATCAAGTGCTAGTGGAATCGCGACCACAACAGCAACGACGCCGGCAAGGCTGCCAACTATGTCCCACGGTATATCGGTCATCTTGTGCCCCTAGCGCAGGTTTTGGAATCAGCGGCTCGACGCTCCGCCACGGCCAGGATGTCCTCCGCCACGCCCTGTGCCGCCGATACCTCCTTCGCCCAGCGAAGCCGATTTCGGGCCGGCGCGTCGCCCCGAGCGCGGCGCACAAAAGGCCCGCGGAGTGCCGCCAGCTCGACCGGCGGCAGTTCATGCTCTGGATCGCCGTGGGCGGTCATCTCATCTAACTCATGGCCACGTTGGAAGATTTACTTGCAAGGGCGTCGAGTCCCCGGGGATGCCCGGCTCGCCCGGGGTGCCCGGAATGCCGGCCGACGTCCCACGAACGGCTTGGTGCCCGACGATGAAACCTGCCTCGAAGCTCTGATGCGGTACGTTCGCCTTGCCCATTCCCTCACTCCCCTGCCGAGCCGGTCATTTTGTGCTGGCCGGCTTGTCCGCCGAGATCCGCAGAACGCCGCCGTCAGGTCGGGTGATTTCGACAATCGTTTCCAGCCGGACGAGCCTGCGATCGAACTCACGCATGTCGCGGGTCAGCTCAGTCACCGCGTTGCCAACCGAGACCACCTTGCCATTCAGTTCAATCGTCATCTTGAGGCCGTTCAAGATGTCCCTGATCGCGCTCATGCCGCTGACCTTTCCCGCAGCTGCGCACGGGTCTGTGCAATGCTCTCCAGCGCCCGGTCGAGCGCCAGGGCGGCTTCCCGATTGCTGCGGTCGAGAGCTGTGGCGAACTCGGCTAGCTGCTTGACCATCTCAGCTTCCGCGGGATCGTAGGCCTCCACCGACCGACGCACGAATTCGCCAATCGAGACGCCGGCCGTCTTGGCCTTTGCCTCCAGATTGGCCTTCTCCGTCGGCGTCATCAGCGTCGTCACTCGTTCCGACGCCAGCTCCGGAATGCCGTCCACCGCCCGATCTCCTTATCATGACCTTCTCATGATCATGATGCGGTCAGCTGGGATTTCAAGGCGACTGCGGTGCGGCAGCGTCCCTGCATCGCTGCGGCTCGGCTGGTGGACGTCACTGCTCCGATTGCCGCCGAACGGGCTGCGAGGGAAGCATAAGGCAACCGAAATATCCCGTAATGGGATTTTTGTTGTCCCGCGATGGGATTTCCGCTATCGTCATCATGATGAGGGTGATCGCGTGGAAGACGCTTCGGTCCTTCGCCGAGGAGCATCGGCCGGCCGAGGCTGCGCTCCGGGCGTGGTACACCCTCGCGGAGCACGCGGATTGGAAAACGCCTGCGGATGTCAGGAAAACCTTCAACAGCGCCGACTTCGTCGGCTCGCGGGTCGTTTTCAACATCAAGGGCAACCAACTCAGGCTGGTCGCGGAGATCGACTACCGGCGGTCGCTGCTGTTCATCATTTGGGTCGGCACCCATGAGGCGTACGACCGCATCGACGTTCGCACGGTGAACTATGAACCACGTAAAGCCGATCCGAAGCGAGGCTGATCACGATGCCGCCCTTGCGGAGATCGAGGATCTGTGGGGCAGTGAGCCCGGCACGCCAGAGGGGGATCGCCTCGATGTGCTGGTCGCGCTGGTCGAGGCCTATGAGCGCCAGCAGCCGCCGATGGAGGCGGCCGACCCGATCGACCTCATCCGGTTCCAGATGGCGCAGCGGGATCTGCGCACCGCCGACTTGGTGCCGGCGATCGGCACGCCGAGTCGCGTGTCCGAAGTGTTGAACCGGCGCCGCCCGCTCACGCTCGAGATGATCCGGCGCCTGCAGGATCTGCTGCAGATCCCCGCCGGCGCGTTGGTCCGCCCTTATCATCTCGCGCCGCCTCGGCCGACGCGCGGTCGCCCGCGGAAGGTTGCGTGACGACTGACCGAGGCGACCGGCCCGGTCGGTCTCGCTACGTCTTGCGCGGCTCCTTGACCCGGGTGACCAGCTGGGTCGGGTTGACGAAGCGCAGCGCGATCAGCAGCCAGACCAGCGTGCTGATCATGTAGGTCACGGCCATGGCGTCGACCGACTGCCCGGCGCGGACGCCGGCGGCGAACACCGAATAGTAGAGCGCCACCACCAGAGTCTGGCTGTCGGCGCCGGCGGTCAGGAACGTCAGCTCGAACATCGCCGCCGTCCGCACCAGCACCAGCAGCGCCGCCGCCAGGATGCCGGGTGCCAGCAGCGGCACCAGCACATGGATGAACACGCGGCGGGTGTTGGCGCCGAACACGCGGGCGGCGGCCTCCAGGTTGGGGTCGATCTGCTCGATGAACGGCGTCATCACCAGGATGACGAAGGGCACCGTCGGCACCAGGTTGGCCAGGATCACGCCCCAGATCGTGCCGGCGAGCTGCAGCTTGTACAGCACCGTCGCCATCGGGATGCCATAGGTGATCGGCGGCACCAGCAGCGGCAGCATGAACAGCAGCAGCAGTGCCTTCTTGCCGCGGAAGTCGCGCCGGGCGAGGGCATAGGCGGCCGGCACGCCCAGCAGCACCGAGGCCGCGACCACGGCGAACACGACTTCGGCGGTCACCATCAGCACGTCGTCGAGCTGGAACTCGTCCCAGGCCGAGCCGTACCAGCGGCCGGTCCAGCCGGCCGGCAGCCAGGTGCCGAGCCAGCGGGTGGCGAACGAGTTCACCACCACGGCCGTGATCACCGCGAAGACGTTGATGATGAAGAAGCCCATGACGCCCCAGACCAGCGCCTTCCAGGCCAGCGCGGTCCAGTGCGGGGCGAGGCGCCCGGAGCGGGCGCCTGACTCGGCGATGGCGGTCATCCCTTGGCTCCCGACACCGGGCCGCGATAGAGCAGCCCGCGGCCGGCCAGCACGGCCACGACCACGGCGAGCTGCACCGCGCCCATGATCATCGCGATGGTCGAGGCCATGGCGTAGTCGTAGTCCTCGAAGGCGGCCTGGTAGGCCGCGATCGAGATCACCCGGGTCGGCCCGGCCGGGGCGCCCAGCAGCACCGCCGACGGGAACACCGAGAACGCCTGCACGAAGCTCAGGCAGAAGGTGATCGCCAGGCCCGGCGCCAGCAGCGGCAGGTAGATGTGGCGGAACTGCCGGGCCGGCCCGGCGCCGAGCGTCGCCGCCGCCCGCGCCAGGGCCGGATCGATGCCCGTGACGTAGGACAGGATCAGCAGGAAGGCGAAGGGGAAGCCGGTGATCACCAGCGACAGCAGCACGCCCCAATAGTTGTGGGTCAGGCGCACCGGGCCGTCGACCAGGTTGGCCAGGTGCAGCACGCGCACGAACCAGCCCTGCGGCCCCAGATAGGTCAGCAGGCCCTCGGCGACCAGCACCGTGCCCAGGGTGATCGGCACCACCAGGATGGTCGTGACCACCCGCTGCCAGCGCGACGGCTTGCGCATCTGGAAGGCGATCGGCACCGCGACCCCGACATTGATCAGGGTCGCCGGCAGCGAGATCCACAGCGTCGTCCAGATCGTCCGGGTCAGCGCCGGCGAGCCGAAGAAGGTGGCATAGTTGGCCAGCGCGCTGCCGCCTTTCATGGGCTCGAACGACAGCACCAGGCCGTAGCCGAAGGGATAGACGAACAGCGCGACCACCAGCAGGGCCGCGGGCAGCACCAGCAGCGGCGCGAAATCGCGGCCGGCCTGGCGCTGCAGGGTCCGCTCGCGCGCCGCCTTGACCGCCGGCCCCTTGGCCCCGGCCGTGCGGAGCGCGCTGGTCATGCCGCCGCCCGCTCGGCGCCGGCGCCGTCGTCGGCGAACACCAGGACACGGTCGGTCGGGATCGAGACGGTCAAGGTCTCGCCGGCCTGGACCCGGTGCTCCGAGCAGCCATGCAGCTGGATCCCGCCCTCGGCGTCCAGGATGAAGCGGTAGTCGCGGCCGCAATATTCGGCGCTGGCGACGCGGCCGCGGATCTCGTTGGGGCCATGGCCGGGCGCGACATCGTCCGGCCGGATCGCCGCGGCGGCGCGGCGGGCCAGGCGCTCGCTGCGCGGCACGCCCTGCAGCGCGAAGCCGGCGCCGGACAGGTGGGCCACGCCCTGGTCGACCCGGTCCAGGGTGAGCGTCAGGATGTTGCGGAAGCCCATGAAGCGGGCGACGTCCAGGTTGGCCGGCCGCAGATACAGCTCCTCGGGCGTGCCGATCTGCTGGGTGGTGCCGTCCTGCAGCACGACGATGCGGTCGGCCAGCGACAGCGCCTCGTCCTGGTCGTGGGTGACGTAGACGGTGGAGCGCCCGAGCTCGCGGTGGATGCGCCTGATCTCCGTGCGCATCTCGATCCGGAGCTTGGCATCCAGGTTCGAC
>CAZEFK010000092.1:0-28108 GCA_964511405.1 uncultured Comamonadaceae bacterium
GCCTGACCAATTGCGCTTGCGCGCGCACGATCCCCGCCTTCGCGGGGATGACGATAGGGTGGGGAACCGGCCTTACTCCAGCCGGTTCAGCCCGTTGAACGTGGCGTTCTTGTAGCACTCCGCCAGGGTCGGATAGTTGAACACCGTCGTCTGAAAGTAATCGATCGTGCCGCCATGGGCCAGCACCGCCTGGCCGATATGGACCAGCTCGCTGGCGTTTTCGCCGATGATGTGCACGCCCAGCAGCTGGCGGGTCTCCAGATGGAAGATCAGTTTCAGCAGGCCGGTCGAGTCGCCGATGATCTGGCCGCGGGCGGTCTCGCGGTAATAGGCCTTGCCGATCTCGTAGGGCACCCCTGACTTGGTCAGCTCTTCCTCGTTGCGGCCGACCGTCGAGATCTCCGGGATGGTATAGATGCCGTACGGAAACAGCTCGGGCACGCTGGCCGCCGGCGCGCCGAAGGCGTGGCAGGCCGCCAGCCGCCCCTGCTCCAGCGAGGTCGAGGCCAGGCTGGGGAAGCCGATGACGTCGCCGACCGCATAGATGGTGGGCTGGGTGGTCTGATAGTGCTCGTTGACCACCACACGGCCGCGCTCGTCGACCGATACGCCGATCGTCTCCAGCCCCAGCCCGGCGGTGGCGCCGTTCTTGCCGATGCTGTAGAGCGCCTTATCGGCGACCACGCGCTTGCCGCTGTCCAGCTGGATGCGCACCGGGCCGCCGCGCACGCTGCGGTCGACGTCGATCGAGCGCACCGCCTCGCCCAGCCGGAGCGTGATCCGGTTCTGCAGCATCTGGTAGGTCAGCGAATGGACGATCTCGCCATCGATGAACGGCAGGAGCCGGGTGCGCTGGTCGATCAGGGTCACGCGCACGCCGAGGGCGGCGAACATGGTGGCGTACTCGCAGCCGATGACGCCGCCGCCGATCACCGCCAAGCGCTTCGGCAGCTCGTTGAGGCCCAGGATGTCGTCGGCGGTGAACACGGACTGGCCGTCGATCTTGGCCCGGGCCGCGGCGTCCGAGGCGGTGCCGGTCGCGATCACGATGACCCGGGCCGTGACCTCGCGGCTGCCGCTGCCGTCGGCATAGTCGATGCGCAGCCGGTGCGGATCCAGGAACGACGCATGGGCGTGGATCAGCACCACGCGGTTGCGGATCAGCTGCGACCGGATGATCTCGATCTCGTGGCGGATCACGCCGCCGGCGCGGAAGACCAGGTCCTCCATGCCGATCCGCGGCTTGACCACGTAGGAGGCGCCATAGATGCCACGCTCGCGGTAGCCCGACAGATGCAGGATGGTCTCGCGCAGCGTCTTGCTGGGGATGGTGCCGTAGGCGATGCAGGCACCGCCCAAGGTCGGGCTGCGCTCGATCAGCCCGACCCGCTTGCCGAGCTTGGCCGCCTGGATGGCGGCGCGCTGGCCGCCGGGGCCGGAGCCGATGACCAGCAGGTCGAACTGATAGGCCGAGTCCTCGGCCGCCGCCTCGGCCGCATCAGCCTCGACGAGCTTCGTCCGCTTGGCCATGGCCCCGCCTTTCCTGAACCGCCGGCGCCAGCATACGCCGAACGGATCAATTCGACATTAATGCCGGCGAAGCAGCCCGACCATCACGGCCAGCGCCTTGATCAGGCAAAAGAACGCGATCGACAGCAGGAGGACCAGGACGCCGACGGTGAAGACCCCGGCGATGTCGTAGCGAAGGAACAGCCGGCGGGAGGCATAGAAGAAGAGCTGCGACAGGCCAAGCAGCGCGGCCACGACGGCCAGCGATGGGACAATCTGCCTGCGCATGGTCGACGACCCCGGCTCGGACATGTGACACTGGCGACGGCGACGGTACCGCGCCAACGAACCGCGAACTGTGAAGACCCTCACACGGGGAAGGCTGCGATGGACCGGCATGACCACTGGCAGACCGTCTATCGGACCAAGGACGAGACGGCGGTCAGCTGGTTCCAGGAGCAGCCGGTCCTCTCGCTGGACCTGATCGGCCGCGCCGATCCGGGTCCGGAGGCGTGGATCATCGACATCGGCGGCGGCGCGTCGCGCCTGGTCGACGCCCTGCTCGCCCGCGGCCATCGCCACCTCGCGGTCCTCGACATCGCCGAGGCGGCCCTGGCGAAGACGCAGGCCCGCCTGGGCGCGCAGGCGTCGGCCGTCGACTGGATCGTCGCCGACGTCACCGCCTGGACGCCGCCGCGGGCCTACGACCTCTGGCACGACCGGGCGGTGTTCCATTTTCTGACCGAGCCGGCGGATCAGCAGGCCTATGCGCGGACCCTGGCCGCCGCCGTCCGTCCCGGCGGCCAGGCCATCATCGGCACCTTCGCGATCGATGGGCCCGAGCGCTGCAGCGGCCTGCCGGTCCACCGCTATGACGCTGCCGGCCTGGCCGCCCGGTTCGCCCCGGCATTCGCGCCGATCGACGACCGGCGCGACGACCATCGTACGCCGGCCGGCGCGATCCAGAGATTCCAGTTCTGCCGGCTCAGACGGGTGTGACGGTCAGGCCTCGAACAGCCGCTGGCCGATGAAGGCGCCCTCGACCACCCCACCCGGACAGGCGAACAGGCCGCCGCCGGTGTGCGTGGTGAACTGGTTGAGGGCGTCCATCCGCGCCATCGGTTCGAACACCTTGATGAAGCCGGTGCGCGGATCGCGCTGATAGGCGACGAACAAGAGGCCGGCGTCGAACTCGATGGCCTGGCGCCAGGGCGGCCAGCGCTCGGCGGTGCGGTTGCTGCCGTCATTGTAGGAATAGCCGCGGCGCAGCATGCTGGCGCCGCCATTGGTCTCGGGCGCCGCCATGCGGAGATGGGCGGTCTCGGCGATGACCGGATTGCCCTCGGCATCGGCGGCTTCGAAATCGGGCGGATCGAGTTCCTGGTGGAGTCCGATCGGCGCGCCGCTCAGCTTGTGCCGCCCGATCACCTCTTCCTGGTCGTCCACGGGCATGCGCGCCCAATGCTCCAGCGCGATGCGGATGCGTCGGAACACCACATAGCTGCCGCCGCGCATCCAGGCCGGCCCCTCGTCGCCGACCCAGACCGCCGTGTCCAGGCTGGACGGGTTCCGGGTGCCGTCCTTGAAGCCCATCAGGTTGCGCGGCGTGCTGCCGTCGGCCGGCCGGGACAGGAAGCCGGCCTGGGTCCAGCGCAGATCGGCGGCACCATAGGCCAGGCGCGCCAGCTCGCGGATCGCGTGGAGCGCGACCTGGGGATCCTCGGCGCAGGCCTGGACCGACAAGTCGCCATCGGTACGGCCGGGGATCATCTGGTCGCCGTTGAAGCGCGGCAGGTCGACCAGCGCCGCCGGCCGCCGCGCCGCCAGACCGAAGCGATCCTGGCCATCCTTGACGAACAGCGACGGCCCGAAACCGACGGTGATCGTCAGCCGGGCCGGGCCCAGGCCCAGGGCGTCGCCACCGTCGCCGTCCGGCGCCTGCCCCCGGGTCAGGGCCGCCGCCGCGGCGGTCCAGATGCGCAGCAGCCCCGCCAGGTCGGCGGCGGTCTTGGCGGTCACGTCGAACGCCGCCACCAGCGTGTGCGCCTGCTGGGCCGTGGCGATGCCGGCCTGGTGCGGGCCGTGGAACGGCTCGATCGGGGCCGGCGCCGGCTGGGCGCCAGCCGGCGCGGCCAGGCCGGCGGCCGCGACCAGCCCGCCGGCGCCGGCCAGGAAGCCGCGGCGTGACGGGCCAGTCATCCGACCCGTCATCGGGCCAGCACGAGCATGTTCACCTCGTCCTCCACGTAGTAGAAGCCGTCGCCGGCGGGGGTCAGGGCGAGGCCGAACAGGTCGCCGCTGCCCGGCGGCGTCTGCGCCTTGTTGGGGTCGATCCAGCGGGCATAGAGCTGCTTGCCCGTCCGCGGCTCGATCTCGACCACCTGGCCGTTCAAGCCGTTGGTGGTCAGCAGGTTGCCGCTTGCGGTCACGACCAATGCCAGCGGCCGCTTCAGCAGCCCGTCCCGGGTCACCTCGCGCCCGGTGCCGGCGCTGTCGCCTCGCGTCGAGGCGTGGTCGATCGCCGCGATCCGGGTGCCCAGCGCGTCGGACACATACAGCGTATCGTCGGCGGCGAGAGCCAGGCCGGTCGGGCCGATCAGGAACACGCTCTTGTCGGCCTGCTCGCCGAACCCGCTGCCGACCACGGTCCGGCGCGTCACCGCAGGCGGCTTGCCGGCGGCGATGGCGAGATCCAGGCGCAGCACGGTCGCCTTGGCGACCACCGGCGCGTCGTCGTCGGGCGGCCCGACGTCGAAGCCGGCATTGCTGACGAACAGCGTGGCGGTGTCGCCGCGGTCGACCACCGCCACATTGCCCCAGGGATCGTTGATGTCCGGCCCGGACCACACGTCGGCCACGTTGCCCGTGGGGTCGAGCACGATCAGGCAGCCTGGCCCCTTGGTCGCGGTCGTGCCGTCGGTGCTGGGCGCGCTGCCGACGATGATCCAGCCGGTCCGGAGCATGGCCATGGCCGTGGTCAGGCCGACGCCGCCGGGGCAGCCCGCCAGTTGCCGCGGCACCTGGGCCACCAGCGACAGCTGCCGGGTCGACGGCCGCCAGCCGACGATGGTCGTGCCCAAGCCCTGGAGGTTGTTGGCATCGTTGAAGTTGTCGACCAGCACGTCGTCCTTCTGGATCGGTCCCGCCGACACCGGCGCCACCACGATCGCGTAGGGGTTCTGGTCGCCGTTGTCGGGCACGGTCGGGGTCAGCACGCTGTGCCGCTTGATCGTCTCAAGCAGCCCATGCGGATCCGCCGCCCCGGCCGGTGCTGCGGCCAGCGCCAAGCCCAGCGCCGCCGCGGCGCAATGGAGAGCCTTCATTGCCTTGCTCCTGTTCAGAAGGTAAGGACCATGCGCAGGCCGAGCACGGCCTCGTCGGCGATCCGGCGCCCGGGATGGGCGGAGTCGGCGACGCCGGCGCCGGGGTTGAAGACGTATTGGAAGTCCGGCTGCAGCACCCACCAGGGGACGAGCTGGACCTGGTAGGTCAGCTCCAGGAAGGTCTCGGTCGAGCGCACCGGGATCGCCGCGCCGAACACCGCCTGGTCGCGGTCCAGCGCCGACGCGCGACCGCTGACTTTGGCCACGCCGAAGCCCAGGCCCAGCGTATCGCTGTCGCGGCCGGGCAGCGGCGCCTTCAACGTGACGCCGCCATTGGCGCTGACGTCGATGAGATTGCGGTCGCCGGGCGCGCCCATGACCCGGAGGAACAGGGCCAGTGCCTGCGCGCCCTGCGGATCGGGCCGCCACACCGTCTGGTCGGCCACCGCATACAGGCTGACGTTGCCGTGGCGTCGCTTGCCCTGGCCGGTGCCGGCGGGATCGGCCAGCGACCGGCCGGCGGCGTCGAAGCGCTGGTCGGGAAAGCCGGCGCTGTCGAACCAGGCGCCGAGCTTGTAGGTGCCCGGCAGGCCACCGCCCGAGCCATTGCCATAGTCGAGATCGCCGGCGGCGGGCTGGTTCAGGAAATATTGCAGCTCGACGATGGCCAGCGCGCCGGTGTTCAGGTTGAACTTGGCGCCCGAGGCGTCGCGCAGCTGGGAATCGTTGGCGAACGGCCCGCCCGGCGGGTTGTCGTCGAACACGCCGCCCAGAAGGGTCAGCGAGCGGGTCAGCTGGGCGCGGCCGCGCACGCCCAGCGACGACAGCGGATAGGCGGGACCGCCGGCATAGAGGTCGGCCGACGGCAGCATCGGCCAGCCCATCATGGTGTTGACGAACAGGCTGGAGCCCTGGCTGACCAGGAACTCCTGGTCCAGGCTCTGCTGGCCGAGCTTGATGTCGTAGCGGCCATCGGCCCAGGCCTGCTGGTACCACAGCTCCCACAGCCGGGTCGCGCGGCTGGCCTCGATGCCGCTGGCCGTCTGCAGGCTCGCCAGGTTGTCGGCCGACAGGTTGCGGCCGTGGATCTGCAGGGCGCTGGCGTCGAACAGGCCGCCTTCGAGGCCGAACGCCTTCTGCGCGTCCACCTGTAGCTGCATCTGGGTCAGACCGTCATAGGCGGTGCCCCGGTGCAGGCCGCCACTGACGTTGCCCAGCACTTCGCTGGTCTCGGTCAGGGTGAGCGTGGCGCCGGACCGGCCGAGCCAGGAGCGCAGGCCGCCCATGTCGCCCAGCATGGTGGGGCGGTGCCAGAAGCCGGTGAAGACCCCCGAGCCGCCGCCGGCAGCCGGGTCCTGCGCCTGGGCGCCGGCGGTCCATAGACCGGCGGCGAGAACGAGGCCGAACCGCACTGTGCTTCGATGCTTCATGGGAGTGCAAATCGCTCGCAGTCGCATAGTGTGATCAAGGCTAATGCGAGTAATTCTCAACAGCAACCAGAAAGCTATGCAGGACGCGAGGGTCACCCTCGGGATGCTGACGCTTGACCGCCGAGCCCAGCCACGCTATCGACGCGCGACTGCGAGGCGTTCGCATTTGCGCACCCTATTCCCGCAACAGGAGACCACCGGATGTCGACACTGCCGTTGCCCAGCCCGTGGGCTCGCCCTCTTGTGCGCTTCGGCGGCGCTGCCTGGCTGGCGCTGGCTGCGATGGCGGCGCCGGCCGGCGCGGACGCGGCCGAGACGCTGACCCTCTACAATGCCCAGCATCCGCAGGTGGTCGAGATGCTGACCAAGATGTTCGCCAAGGAGACCGGCATCCAGGTCAAGGTGCGGTCGGGCGAGCCGCCCGAGATCGCCAACCAGATCGCCGAGGAGGGACCGCGCTCGCCGGCCGACCTGTTCATCACGGCCAATTCCCCCGAGCTTGTCCTGCTGGACGAGCAGGGCCTGCTGGCCAAGGTCGACGCCAAGACGCTGTCCCAGGTGCCGGCCGCCGACAACGCCGCCAGCGGTAACTGGGTCGGCATCCTGGCCCGCGAAAACGTGCTCGCCTTCAATCCCGGCCTGATCCAGGACGGCCAGCTGCCGGCCGCGCTGCTCGACCTGGCCAAGCCCGAGTGGAAGGGCAAGGTCGCCATCGCGCCCAGCGACGCCGACTTCCTGCCCCTGGTCGGCGCCGTCGCGGCGCTCAAGGGCGAGCCGGCCGCGCTGGAGTGGCTGAAGGGCCTGCAGGCCAACGCCCAGGTCTTCGACGATAACGAAGGCGTGATGGCCGCGGTCGAGCGCGGCGCGGTCGCCACCGGCGTGGTCAACAACTACTACTGGGCGCGCTTGCGGGCCGAGACCGGCGCCGACAAGATGCGCAGCCAGATCCACCATTTCACGGGCGCCGACATCGGCGCCCTGATCAACGTGTCGGGGGCTGCGGTCCTGAAGTCGTCCAAGCACGCCCAGGCGGCGCAGCGGTTCCTGGCCTTCCTGGTCAGCCGCCCGGCCCAGGAGGCGCTGGCCAAGAGCGAGATCGCCTACGAATACCCGCTGGCCACCGGGGTTGCGGCCAATCCGCTGCTGAAGCCCTTCGACACGCTGCAGCCGCCGCCGCTGACCCCGGCGCAGCTCGGCGACGACCGTGGCGCGGCGCGGCTGCTGCGGCAGGCCGGGCTGATCTGATGACCCTGTCGGCGGTCGACGGCGCGCCCTCGGGCCTGGCCGCCGCTCGGCCGCCGCGACCGCTGCTCGTGGTATCGGCCCTGGCTGCGGCGCTGGTCTGCCTGCCCCTGGCGGCTACGCTCTGGCGGGCGGCCGAGATGCCGGCAGCCGACGCGGTGGCGCTGCTGGTCCGGCCGCTGGTCGGCCGGCTGCTGGTCAACACGCTGGGGCTGATCGCGGCGGCCACGGCCATCACCACGGTGCTGGGCATGGCCGCCGCCTGGCTGGTCGAGCGGACCGCGCTGCCCGGCCGGCGGGCGTGGGCCGTGGTCGCCGCGGCGCCGCTGGCCGTGCCGCCCTTCGTCAGCAGCTATGCCTGGGTGTCGCTCAGTCCGGCGCTCCAGGACTTCGCCGGCGCCCTGCTGGTGGTGTGCGGGTCCTACTACCCGCTGGTGTACCTGCCGGTGGCGGCGGCGCTGCGCGGCCTCGATCCGACGCTCGAGGAGAGCGCCCGCGCCCTCGGCCAGACCCCTTGGGGCGCGTTCCGCCGCGTCGTGCTGCCGCAGCTCCGTCCCGCCTTGCTGGGCGGCATGCTGTTGGTCGCCTTGCACATGCTGACCGAATTCGGCGCCTTCGCCCTGCTGCGCTTCCGTACCTTCACGACCGAGCTGTTCGTCGAGTACCGCACCGGCTTCAACGGCCCCGGCGCGGCGCTGCTCGCCGTCGTGCTCCTGCTGCTGTGCCTGGCCCTGCTGGCCGCGGAGCTGACCGTGCGCGGGAGCGCGCGCTATGCGCGGGTCGGCCGCGGGGCGCGCCGGCACGCCGAGCTGCACGCGCTGGGCTGGGTCCAGCTGCCGGTCCTGGCCGGTTTCGCGCTGCTCGCGGCGGCGACCCTGGGCGTTCCCCTCGGCATGATCCTGTTTTGGCTGACCCAGCACAGTGCCGCCGCGATCGCACCGGGCGAGCTGTCGGTCGCGCGCCTGGCCGGCGCCACCCTGTCGTCGCTGTGGCTCGGGGTCGCCGGCGCCGCGGTCACGGTGGTGCTGGCGCTGCCGCTCGGCTACCTCGATGCCCGCTACCGCGGACGCCTGGTCACGCTGATCGAGCGCACCGCCTTCGTCGCCCGCGGCGTGCCCGGCATCGTCGTGGCCCTGGCGCTGATCGCGCTCACCGTCCGCGCAGCACCGCTGCTGTACCAGAGCGCCGCCTTGCTGATGGCCGCCTATGCCATCCTGTTCCTGCCGCTGGCCCTGGTCAGCGTGCGCGGCGCCCTGCTGCAGGCCCCGCCGGTGCTGGAGGAAAGCGCCCGGTCGCTGGGGCTGGGATGGCCGGAGACGGTCCGGCGAGTCGTGCTGCCCCTGGCCGCGCCCGGCCTCGGTGCCGGCATGGCCCTGGTGTTCCTGTCGGTCGTCACGGAGCTGACCGCGACCCTGCTGCTGGCCCCTATCGGCACCGAGACTCTGGCAACGCAGGTCTGGGCCAACTGCCGCGAGCTGGCCTTCGCCGCGGCAGCACCCTATGCCGCCCTGATGCTGGCGCTGTCGCTCCTGTCCAGCTGGCTCCTGGCGCGCCGCTATGGCGGCCTGGCCTTGGCGACGGCCTGACCATGGCCGACCTTCGGATCAAGGCCCTGGGCAAGGCCTATGGCGACCGCCCCGTGCTGCACGAGCTCGATCTCGAGGTCGCGTCGGGCAAGCTGGTGGCGTTGCTCGGGCCGTCGGGCAGCGGCAAGACGACGTTGCTGCGGCTGATCACCGGTTTCGACCGTCCCGATGCCGGCACCATCGAGATCGGCGGGCAGCTGGTGTCCGGGCCGGGCGTGCTCGTCGCCCCGGAACAGCGCCAGATCGGCTATGTGGCCCAGGAAGGGGCCCTGTTCCCGCATCTGACGATCGCCGACAATATCGTGTTCGGCCTGCCGCGCCGGCTGCGTCGGCAGCACGCGAAAGTGGCCGAGCTGCTCGACCTGGCCGGGCTGCCCGCTGCCTATGCCGGCCGCTGGCCGCACCAATTGTCGGGCGGCGAGCAGCAGCGGGTGGCGCTCGCCCGCGCGCTGGCGCCCGAGCCGCGGCTGGTGCTGCTGGACGAGCCGTTCTCGTCGCTCGACGCCGCCTTGCGCGTCGAAACGCGCGAGGCCGTGGCGCAAGCGCTGGCCGCAACCCGCGCGACGGCCCTGCTGGTCACCCACGACCAGGGCGAAGCCCTGTCCATGGGCGACGAGGTCGCCGTCCTCCGGCGCGGCAAGCTGGTGCAGCGCGCGCGCCCGGAGACGCTGTACCGGCGGCCGGTCGACATCGAGCTCGCGCGCTTCGTCGGCGACGCGGTGGTGCTGCCCGGCATCGCGGCCGGCACCGTCGCCGAGTGCAGCCTGGGCCGCTTGCCCCTCGCCGCCGCTTGCAGCGGCCCGGTCGACCTGTTGATCCGGCCGGAACAGATCCGGCTGATACAGGCTGACCAGGCCCCTCGGCTGCAGGCCGAAGTGCTGCGGGTCGTCTTCTACGGCCACGATGCCGTCCTGTCGCTCGCGCTGGCAGGCGACCGCCAGAGCGTGCTGACGGCGCGGTGCGGCGGCCAGCTCTGCCCGCGGCCCGGTGACCGGGTGGGCGTGCGCGTCGAGGGGGACGTCGTGGCGTTTGCGTCGGCAGAGCCAAGCCGCCAGGGATCAGTTCTGGGGCAGCCGGCAGTCGAGGCGGATCTGCCGGCCCGCTAGCCCGGATTTCACACACCCAGCGCAACCCGAAGGGACGCCGATTTTTGGCGACAGGGTGTGTGAAATCCGGGCTAGGCCGCCGTCAGATGCGGCCGGCGACCGCCGGACTGCCCTGGGCCAGCTTGCGGCACATCTCCGACCAGTCCGGGATATGCGCCAGCCGGCCGACCTCGGAGAGCTCGCGGCGGGCGAGCGCCGGGCTGGCCAGCGGCCAGTCGCCGGTCTCGACCGATTCGCCCAGCAGCGCCGACGCCGCGTGCAGGATCAGCACCGGCAGGCCGATCGGCGGATCCGCCTGCGCGGGATCCCGATAATAGGCGACCGCCTCGACCAGCGCCTGCGGCATGCCCCACAGGTCCAGGAGATAGGCGCCGACCGCGTCTGCCGTCACACCGAAGGCCGCGCGCTCGGCCGCCAGCCGCGACGCCCCCTGGCGCGCCGCGGCCAGGACCCGGCGATAGTCGTCGGGCCGGTTGACCGCCAGCACCAAGGCGCCGATGTCGTGCAGGGCCGCGGCCGTGACCGTGGTCTCGAGATCGGTCCGGGACAGCCGCTCGGTCTCGGCGATGGCGCGCGCCGACGCCGCCATCACCAGGGCGTTGCGCCACAGTCCCTCGATCGGCAGCGCGTCGATCAGCGACGCCGGGAACTGGGCGATCGCGGCATGTTTGAGCACGAGCGCCTTCAGCATCTCGGTGCCGAGATGGCGTGCCGCCTGGCCGGCCGTGGTCAGCCGCACCCGCCCGGCCAGCGGACTGAAGTTCGCGATCTGCAACAGCTTGGCCGTGAGCGGCGGATCGCCCTCGATCAGGGCGACGATCCGGTTGAGCGACGGCTCGTCGGCCGTCACCTCGACGAACAGCGCCTGGTATACGGACGGCAGGCTGGGCAGGCAGGACATGCCGTTCATCAAGAGCCGCAGGTCGGCCGCGGCCAGCCGGGCCTTGAGGGCGACGGCCCGGCCGATGGCCGCCGCCACCACCGCCGGCCCTTCGGATTTGGGCAGGAAGCGGTGGGCCCAGCGCATGGCGCCCAGCAGCGTCTCCCGCTCCAGCCGCCGGGCCCGGAGGATCCGCACCGTTTGCGGCTGGCGGAGCGCCACGTCGGCGAGTAGCTTGGCGCCGCCCATGCCGGCCAGGTCCAGGTCGGCCACGACGACATCGACCATGTGATCGGCCATGTGCGCCAGTGCCGCCTGGCCGCCGGCGGCGAACGCCATCTGCCACCGGTCCTGGCGGCCGCCGAGTGCGTGCTGCAGAGCGGTCAAGGCGACCCGGTCATCGTCGACGAACAGGATCCGGATCGCGGCGTCGGCCCTCCCGCGCTCGGCACTGGCCTCGCGGGGCTCGGCATGCTGGCGGGCCGATGTCCTGTCTGCAAACGGCATTCCGGATATCCTGGGCGGCTTAGCCGGCTTTTGAACGAAATCGAAGCTAAGATCGTCCTCCTTGGCCCGCGGCTCAAGCGCCGGAAGCTCGGGTCACGCCGGAAACACCACCGCCTTGTGGCCGTTCGGGATCACCCGGTCCTGGAGGTGCCAGGCGACCGCGCGCGACAGCACCCGGCGCTCGATGTCCCGGCCCTTGCGGATCAGGTCCTCGGGCGTGTCGGAATGGCTGATCCGCTCGACGTCCTGTTCGATGATCGGGCCTTCGTCCAGGTCCGACGTCACGTAATGGGCCGTGGCGCCGATCAGCTTGACGCCGCGCTCGAAGGCCTGGTGGTAGGGCTTGGCCCCCTTGAAGCCCGGCAGGAAGGAGTGGTGGATATTGATGCAGCGGCCGCTGAGCTTGGCGGCCAGTCCGTCGGACAGCACCTGCATGTAGCGGGCCAGCACCACCAGCTCGGTGCCGGTCGCGCGCACCAGGTCCCAGATCGCCGCCTCCTGCTCCAGCTTGGTGTCGCGCGCCACCGGCAGGTAGTGGAACGGCGCGCCGTCGAGATCCAGATGGGCATAGGCCTCGGCCGGATGGTTGGCGACCACCGCGGTGATGTCCATCGGCAGCTCGCCGATGCGGCGGCGGTACAGGAGATCGGCCAGGCAGTGGTCGAAGCGCGACACGAAGATCGCGACGCGCCGGCGTTCGGCCAGGTCGCGCACCTGCCACGTCATGGCGAAGCGCTGGGCGACCTCGGCGAAGCGCTCGCGCACGGCCTCGACCCGGGCGCCGTCCCCAAACGGGTTGAACACCACCCGCATGAAGAAGCGGCCGGTCTGCAGGTCGTCGAACTGATGGGCGCTCAGGATGTTATAGCCCTGCTCGAAGATCAGGGTAGTCACCGCGGCCACGATGCCGGCCCGGTTGGGGCAGGACAGGGTCAGGACGTACTGTGGCGCGGTGGTGGTGGCCATGGCGGAGTCCCGGAGACGGCTAGGGTCGGTAACCCGTTTGGCCTAGCGATTGCGGCTGCCGGCAGCAAGTCCCATTTGGCGCGCCCCTAGGCCAGCCCGGCCAGTCCCGGCGGGTGGCGGCGCAGATGGTCCAGCAGCACGGCCACCAGGCGCTCGCAACCGGCCTGGTCGGCGGCGTCGAATCGGCCTCGGCGCGGGCTGTCCAGGTCCAGTACGCCGAGCACGCGCCCGCCATCGACCAAGGGCACCACCAGCTCCGCATTGGAGGCCGTGTCGCAGGCGATGTGGCCGGGAAAGGCATGGACGTCGGCGACCAGCACCGAGGCGCCGCGCACGGCGGCGGTGCCGCACACGCCACGGCCGAGGGCGATGCGCACGCAGGCGGGCTTGCCCTGGAAAGGCCCCAGCACCAGCTCGCCGCCCTTCATCAGGTAGAAGCCGGCCCAGTTGAGCTCCGGCAGGCCGTGGAAGACCAGCGCCGCCATGTTGGCCAGATTGGCAACCGCGTCGGACTCGCCGGCCAGCAGCGCGGCCAGTTGGCCCTGCAGACCGTCGTACAGCGCCGCCTTGCCGGCGGCGACACTGGCCTCGCCAGCGAGCGCGGCATCCGTCATCGGCCTATTCCTCTCCGCTGCCATGGACCGAACCGCCGGGCATGCTGCCGACCCACCCGCCATCGGTCAACACGCGCCTAGGATACGGCTGACGTCCGGCCCTGGGCGGTACGGGGGTCGTCGCCGCGGCTGCGCCGCGGCTTGCCGGCGGCGGCACGCCAAGCCTGCTCGGCGGCATCCTTGGCCTCGTCGAACGAGTCGGCCCCGCCGGCCGCCACCGGCTCCTCGAAGGTGCGGCCGGTCATCAGCTCCCAGCCGATCTCCCGCGGCCGCGTGCCGTCGGCCGGCAGGTCGAAGGCGATCAGCTCATAGCGATCGACGATCACATGTTCGCTGCGGGCCAGACCCCACCACTCCGGATCGGCCGCCCACTTCAGGTTCGAACGGGTCATTGGCCTTTCGATCTCCGATCGCTGAAGTGATACCTAGTCTCACCAAGTGGCCGCGCCGTCAATCGAAATACAGCACCTCGACCGGGACCGGGCCCACCGGGTACCGCCCCGGGCGCCGGCACGACCGCGGTCCGGCCCCGGCGCGATGCCGGAATTCGACATGGAGTCAGCCGGATAGGATCCGCCATTGACGACGCTCCGAACCCCTGCCGGAGCGGCCGGCGGGCGGTGGCGGGCGCAGCGGGCGCGATGGTGATCGCTCAAACACAAACGATCTTTCGTGGCGGCTATACTTGGATTGGACAAGCTTTCGCCGGTGTGATTGGATCATCTGGACGACCAAATCCCTCGGCTCGTCGCATGCTCTTTGGAGTTCAAGATGATCAAGAAGATGGCTGTCGCCCTGGTGTGCGTCCTGGCCTTGTCGGCAGGGGTGGCGCAGGCGCAAACCACGGCCAAGGTCGACGTCAAGGCCGTGCAGACCAGCCTCAATGCGGCCGGCTTCTCGCCGGGCAAGATCGACGGCAGGATGGGCAAGATGACCCGCGCCGCCCTGCGCAAGTTCCAGGCGGCCAAGGGCCTGAAGGCGACCGGCACGGTCGACGCGGCCACCAGCAAGGCCCTCGGCATGTAGCATTGCCCGCGGCGCGCGGATAGCGGTGCGCCGTCCGGTTCGGGCCCGTCGTTTCCGGTCCGCGGACCGGGGGCGGCGGGCTTTTTCATGTGTCAGCCAGGCAGCCAACGATGCTCAAGACCGAACGGGCCGAGATCCGAATCACGGTCAAGGAAGACAGCGACGGCGCCCCCTTCCTGATGATCGAGCCAACTGCCGGTTCGCTGGGGATCCTGTCGCGCGCGTTCCTGACCTTCGACATGAAGCCCGGCACCAGCCTGGATACCGCGCGCGAGCTGGCCGACAGCCTCAACCGCAGCATCCGCGCGCTGGCCCATACCCGGTTCTGATCGACGGCACAGGCTCGCCGGCGGCGCCGGGTCGATCAGCGCTTGGCGGGCGCGTTGGCGGCCTTTTTCTCGATGTAGCGCAGGGTCACGACCGGAACCTGCGCCTCGACCCACGCCGCCATGGCCTCTTCCTCCGCAAGATTGGCGCGCGCCGCCTCGGCGATGGCCGCGCGTCCGCCCGCTTCCGCGGCGGCCAGCAACGACCGGTAGCAAGCGGCCTCGAACCGTTCGAAGGCGGCGCCCGCCAGCATGGTCTTGACCACCTCGTCGGTGGTCGCCGCCTGCATCAGCGCCTGCAGGTTGGCGCCCACCTTCATCGCGACGTCCTTGACCGTCGAGGCGCTGGCGTTGAGCGCGCGCAGGCACTCGTCGAGGCGCCGCTGCTGCCCTTCGGTTTCCTGGGCATGCTGCCGGAAGCGAGCCTGCAGGTCGGGGTAGTGCTCGAGCCGGTCGGCGACAGTGCGGGTCAGCGACAGCGCCTGCACCTCCATGGCGTGGGCATCGCGCAACGCGGGGAGCAAGAAGTCGTCCAGGGTTTCGGGCATGATCGTCTGGGACTGTGCGACGTCGGGCATCGGGGTCCATCCGCTATGTCGAGGGGTGTTGCCGGGGCAACGGCCCCCTGCCCGGCAGGTTTCCCCTCCGAACTTCGCGGCAGGGCTGGTCGTTTCCTCGAGCGGGTCCATGGGAGGACGGCGGGAGGGACGGGCATGGCGGCGCCGGGCCGATCGACCTGGAAAGGGTTCCTCAGGCTGAGCCTGGTGACGTGTGCGGTGAAGCTGGTGCCGGCGACCACCAGCAGCGGCCAGATCTCCTTTCACCAACTCAACCGCAAGACCCTGGACCGGGTGCGCATCCAGCTGGTCGACGACGCCACCGGCGATCCGGTCGACCGCGCGGACATCGTCAAAGGCTACGAGTTCGAGAAGGGCCGCTATGTCGTGATCGACGATGCGGCGGTCGACGAGATCAAGCTCGAATCCAGCCATACCCTGGACATCGACCGGTTCGTCGCCCAGGACGAGATCGACCCCGCCTTCCTGGACTCGGTCTACTATCTGGCGCCGGACGGCAAGGTCGCGGGCGAGGCCTATGCCGTCATCCGCGAGGCCATGCGCCGCAGCGGCCGCGCCGGAGTCGGGCGCATCGTGCTGTCCCAGCGCGAACGCGCGGCCGTCGTGCGGCCGCTCGGCCGCGGCCTGGCCATGACCACCCTGCGCGGCGCCCAGGAGGTGCGGGCGGCCGCCCCCTATTTCGAGGATGCACCCGAGGCGCTGCCGGCCAATGGCGAAGAGCTGGTGTCCATGGCCGGCCTGATCATCGACCGGCTGGCCGGCCACTGGGATCCGGCCGACTATGAGGACCGCTACCAGCAGGCGCTGCAGTCGATCGTCGACGCCCAGGTCGCCGGAACCAAGCCGGCCGTGCCCCATGCCCAAGCCCCGGGCAAAGTGGTCAATCTATTCGAGGCGCTGCGCAAGTCGGTCGAGGCCGAAGGCGGCGCGCCGGCCAAAGCAGCGCCCAAGGCACCGGCGGCCGCCGCCAAGCCGGCCCCCGCCAAACCGGTCCGGTCCAGCCGCAAGCGCGCATCCTGACCGGCCGCAGCTTGCATGGCAGCGCCCGGCGATCGGGCGCTATGGTCGGGCCATGGCAACCGGGACGGATACGGCGGCGGGCCGCAGCGAACTCAGCGGCATCGGGCTGGCGGCCGCCGGCTACGCCCTGTTCGCGCTGCAGGACGCCGCCGTGAAATGGCTGGTCGTCGACTACACGGTCTGGCAGATCCTGTTCTTTCGCAGCGTCATGGTCACCGCCGCCGGCGCCCTGATCCTGCGGCGCGACGGCTTCCTGGCGCTGGTGCGCGGCCCTGATGCGGGCGCCTACCTGCTGCGCGCCGGCATCATGCTGGTGGCGTGGCTCAGCTATTTCGGCGCGGCGCGCCGACTGAAACTGGCCGAGCTGGTGACGCTGTACCATGCCGCCCCGGTCTTCGTGACCGTGCTGTCGATCCTGCTCTTGAAGGAGCGGGTCGGGCTCGCGCGCTGGGCGGCCGTGGCGATCGGGTTCGCGGGCGTGGCCGTGGCCGCCGACCCGACCGGCCGGCCCAGCCCGGGACCGGCGCTGATGGTGCTGTTGGCCGCCTTCCTGTGGGCCTTGGCCAGCATCCTAATCCGGCGGATCATGGCCCGCGCGGGCGGCGTCGGCGGCACCACCGGCCTGGTCATCGCGACCAACGCCGCCTTCCTGGTTGCCTGCGCCCTGCCCATGCCTTGGCTGTGGCGCACGCCGGCGCCCGCGGACCTGGCGCTGATGGTCGGGCTCGGGGCCCTGGGCGCGATCGGCCAGTACCTGGTTTATGAGGGGTTTCGGCGCGCCTCGGCATCGGCGATCGCGCCGACCGAGTATAGCGGCATCATCTGGGGCTTCCTGCTGGGCTTCGCGATCTGGGGCGACCTGCCGGGTCCGCCCGTGTTCGCCGGCGCCGGGCTGATCCTGCTGGCCAGCCTGGTGCTGGTGATCTCCGAGCGCCGGCGGACCTAGCCCGGGCTAGCCTCAGCGCTTGCGCGTCGGCGTCGGCGGTACCGGGCTGGCCGGCGGCAGGTCGGTCTCCAGGATGGTCATGTGCAGCGACCAGCTGACCTCGCCATCCTCGTCGTCCCGATGCAGCACGCCGATGAACTCATCGCCGACCCGCACCTCGACCGGCGCCCCGCGCTTGGCCGGGCGATCGATGGCGATCTGGTCATTGCCGAAGGTGCGGCGCAGATAGTCCTGCACCCGGGCGATATCGTTCGGCGTCATCGGCGGCCTCCTGCTGCGGGAGCGGGGTTTTCCGCGCTCGCCCTTGGTGCTGTCAAGCGTCCTGCACCGATCGCAGGCGCAGGCCAGGATACTTGGTCGCGGCCCCCCGGATCCATCGTCCGCCCTCTTGCATTGGCGGGCCGCCAGGCCCCATGTCATGCGCCGTGCCGGTTGACAAGCGCGGGTGTGCGGTGCACAATTGTTAGTGTACATATAATCGGACCCGAGTTCCGCCCCGGACCCAACCCCATCGACGCGAGATCCGATCGCCCATGAGCGCCTTTAACGAGGAGCGCGTGCTGAGCGTGCGCCACTGGACCGACACGCTGTTCAGCTTCACCACGACGCGCGATACCGCCTTCCGGTTCAAGAACGGCCAATTCACGATGATCGGCATCCGGGTCGACGACAAGCCGCTGTTGCGGGCCTACAGCGTGGTCAGCCCGAACTACGACGACAAGCTCGAATTCTTTTCGATCAAGGTGGCGGACGGGCCGCTCACCTCGCGCCTGCAGCACCTGAAGGAAGGCGATCCGATCATCGTCAGCCGCAAGGCCACCGGCACGCTGGTGCTGGACAACCTGCAGCCCGGACGGCGCCTCTACCTGCTGGGCACCGGCACTGGCCTCGCCCCCTTCCTCAGCATCATCCGCGATCCCGAGACCTATGAGCGCTTCGAGACCGTGGTGCTGCTGCATGGCTGCCGGCAAGTCGCGGAGCTGGCCTACGGCGAGATGATCACCCAGGACCTGCCCAACGACGAGTTCCTGGGCGAGGAGATCCGCCAGAAGCTGGTCTACTATCCGACGGTGACCCGCGAACCGTTCCGCAATCGCGGCCGCATCACCGACCTCATCACCTCGAACCAGCTTGGCCGCGACACCGGCCTGCCGCCGCTCGACCGCGACGAAGACCGGGTCATGCTGTGCGGCAGCCCCCAGATGCTGGCCGACCTGCGCGTGCTCCTGGACGACCGCGGCTTCGAGGAAGGCAATCACGGCGAGCCCGGCCACTACGTCATCGAGAAGGCGTTCGCCGAGCGGTAAGAACCACGCGGCGGGGGAAACCCCGCCGCCAGTGCGGCGAAGTTCGCCGCGGGCCGGACAGCGGCTAAAGTGGACCACTCAGTGCGGATGATTGGTGAGCCGTGCTGCTAGTGAGACGCCCGCCCCTACCGATCCGGGCCGAGCCTTTCCCCACCGGCGACGCCATCATCGACGCCGTGCACGGCTATTGGCGCACCAAGTGCCAGGAGCCACGGATCCCCGACCGCCGCGACATCGACCCGTTGGAGCTGCCGCCTGCCTGCCTGCCCCACCTGATGCTGTGGGATGTGGAGGCCAACGGCTATCGCTGCCGGCTGGCCGGCACCGCGATCGTCGACGTGCATGGCCGCGAGCTGCGCGGCATCACCACCCGCGACCTGCACGGCAAGGCCAATGCCAAGATCGAGGCGGAGTACGACTGGGTCGTGCGGACTCGGCAGCCCCATTTCGTCGACCGGGCGATGAGTTGGTACCACCGCGATTACACCCGATATCGCCGGCTGTTGCTGCCGCTGACCCGTGGCGGCGATGCGGTGGCGGTGCTGCTGTCCGTCGCCACCTACCGGTTCGCCGCGCGCTGACGGCTCGCCCACGGACCGGGCGAGCCGTCCGGCCGGCTATGCCGCCTCGGCCAGCACCCGGTCGATCCGCGCCGCCAGCGCGTCGCTGACCGGGGTCATGGGGAGGCGCAGCTCCGGGCTGTCGATCAGGCCGGTGCGCCACAGCCAGTGCTTGATCGGCGCCGGGCTGGGCTCGGCGAACAGCAGCCGCGGCAGCTCGGCCAGGCGCTGCCAGGCGGCCAGCGCGCCGGCCTGGTCGCCGGCCGCCAGCTGGACCCGGATCTGGGCGAAGGCGCCGGTCTCGACATGGGCCGACGCCAGGATGCCGCCATCGGCGCCGTGGACCAGGGCGCCGTAATAGCCCGCATCCTCGCCGGTCAGCACCGCGAAGCCGGGCGGACGCCGGCGCAGCAGGTCGAAGGACTGCGCGGCATCGGCCGAGCAGTCCTTGAGGCCGACGATCCGCGGATGCTCGGCCAGCGCCAGCAGCGTGTCGTTGGTCAGGTTCACGCCCGTGCGGTAGGGGATGTTGTAGAGCAGGACCGGCCGGTCGGCGGCCTCGGCCAGCGCCAGGAAGTGGCGGCGCAGGCCGTCCTGCGACGGCCGGCTGTAATAGGGACAGGCGACGAGATAGCCGTCCACCGGCCAGGCGGCGGTGCGCGCGAGGGCCTTGGCCAGCTTGGCCGTGTCGCTGCCCGACAGCCCCAGCACCAGCGGCAGCGGCCGCCCGGCTTCGGCGGTCTCGGCGGCGGCGACCTGGACCAGCCGCGCGGTCTCAGCCTCATCCAGGGTCAGGGCTTCGCCGGTCGTGCCGGCGACGATCAGCCCGTCGATGGGCTGGGCGGCATAGTGCCGGACCAGCCGGCGCAGCGAGGCCTCGTCCAGCGCGCCGTCGCGGAACGGCGTGATCAACGGCAGCCACAGGCCTTGGAAACGGGATCGGGTGTCCATGGGTCCATCTCCTTGTCGAACCGGAGACAGGACCCGCCAGGACCCCGTCCGAACCGGCGGGGTCCATCGATCTGAGCGCTGCGCCTACCGCGCGCGAAGATCCTCGGTCCCCGGCAAGGGGGACTTCTTCGCCTTCAGGGATTTGCGAGCGCGCACGACCATGGCCGGGACCGTGGGCGACACGGTCGGCGCTGTCAAGGCGCTACGGAACCGGCGCGGTTGTGGTGACTGCCGTGACATCGGGCGCGCCGAAGCACGGCACGGTGCCGGCGGGCGCCCGCGACCAGACATGGGTCTCTCCGAAAAACCGCAGGCCGGCCCAGCCCCGAACCCGCAGGTAGCCGTCCGGCAGCGCCTCGACTTCGAAGCCGTACTCCTGGCCATGTTCCGGGTCGTAGATCCAGCCGTCCGTCCAGACGTCGCGGTCGCGGACGAAGCCGCCGATGATCTGCAGGCCGCACAAGCGCCGGTCCCGGGCCGCGGGATCCGGATTGTGGATGTCGGTCACAGGCGCCCCGGCGACATCGACCCGAGCGACGCGGCCGCACAGCGACGCGCCGCACGGATAGATCTCGATCAGCCCCCGGCCATCGTCCACCTGCCACAAGCCGACGGCCGAGGGGGGTGCCGCGTCGGCATGGCCAAAACAGGACCCGGTCGCCAGAACCAGAGCGGCGACCCGCCAGCTCCACCGCGGGAGCCAATCGAAGGGCGGTCTGGTCGCCGTCATCGCGCGATCCTCCACGGGCCTGGTCCCAGTCCCTAAACGGCAGGCACGGGGGCGATCTTCGTGCAGGAAAGTACCCTAGGCCGCGTTGCGGCCGATGCACTCCGATCGGCGGGTTTGGAGCGGCACAGGAATACCGCTTGGCGGCACGGCAGTAGACCATTTGGCGGCGGCGGCCGCCATGGGCCCGAGTCGCGGACTTCCGTTTGGGCCGTGTCCAGTTCCGTTTACGAGAGTAACCCCGTGACGCAATCGACAAACAGCCTTGCCGTCGCAAGAGCAGCTTCCACCCGTTCCCGCGGAACGACCGCGCCTGGCCCCGCCTCATAGTCCGCAACGGCCTTCAGATTATAGGCCTGCGACAGGAAGCGGCGCAGGTCTTGGCCAACACGGTCATCGCCCTTGGTCAGCAAATTGAACTGGCTGTTGACGCCCTCGTGTGTCTTCGCGATCCGACCTCGACGTTCGGAGATGAGCGCCTGGGCGGCATGGAAGCCGGCGAGATAGGCCGCGCGGCCTGCTTCGTCATCGTAATGCAAGACATCGAGCAGAGCGCGCGCCTTGGTCAGATATTCGCGCGCCTTGTCGAGATGGTCTTGCGTTTCCGGTGTCACAGGTCGATGCCATCGGCTCGGATCTCGCGCATGAACGAGGTTCGGTCGTTGTAGGCGCCGGCCCGATACGGCATGGCGTGGATCACCGCACCGGTATCGTCGATGATGTCCGTGACCACCGGAACAATGCGATCCAACTCCGCCCAGCGATCGGCCATGTCGCGGAGAAAGATCGCAACGTCATAGTCGGAGTCGGGCCGCGCCTCGCCGCAGGCGCGCGAGCCGAACAGCACCACACGCTCGATCCGCGGCCCATACAGCGCGTCGAGCGCGGCGCGAAAGCGGATCAGAATCGGATCGGCGGAAGCCTGCTTGGTCATGCCGCACTCTTCCTCGCGCATCGCATGGCCCCGATCAACCCCGGTCTAGCAGCCCGCCCGCCATGAACCCGCCATCGACAGCCAGCACCTGGCCGGTGACGTAGCTCGACCGTGCGTCGTCCAGCAGGAACAGGATCGCCTGGGCGACCTCGGCCGGAACCCCGTAGCGGCGGAGCGGCACCGCGGCCTGCCACTCGGCGCGGGCCTCTGGTGTGTGGACGGCGGCGGACAGCGCCGTCTCGATCGGGCCGGGGGCCACGCAGTTGACGCGGATGCGGTGGCGGGCCAGCTCGACGGCCATCACCCGGGTAAGCGTCACGACCGCACCCTTGGTCGCGCCATAGGCGGCGCGGCCCATGTTGCCGGCCAGCCCGGACACCGAGGCGACGGTGACGATGGCGCCGCCGCCGGTCCGGCGCATGGCCTCGGCCGCGGCGCGCGCCGCCTCGGCCGTGCCGATGACGTTGACCTCGTAGAGGCGCCGGTACTCGTCCGGCGTGCTGTCCAGGAACGGCGTGCCCACGCCGATGCCGGCGCTGGTGACCAGGCCGCGCAGGTCAGTGAGTCCGTCGACCAGCCGGCGCAGGGCCACGGTGTCGGTGACGTCGCCCGCGACCCAGCGCAGCCGGTCGCCATACCCGGCCAGCGCGGCGGCGGCGGCCGCGATGGCGGTCTCCGAGCGGTCCAGCGCCACCACGCGCCAGCCCGTGGCCAACAGCGCCTCGACGGTCGCCAGTCCGATGCCGGCGGCGCCGCCGGTGACCATAACGGTGCCGGTCATACCGCGAGCACCAGTTCGACGGTCATCAGCACGGGGTTGTCGCCGCGCGTCAGACGCCCCTCGGCGACGGCCCCGGTGAAGTCCACCAAGCCGATGTCGAGCACCGCCTCGGGACCGATCTGGCCGCGGCGCACGAACAGCTCGGTGGCGAAGTTCTCGACCGCGCGGCCGTCCGCGAAGCCGGCGCCGATCGTGCTGCCGACGCCGCCGCGCAGCGTCGCCGCGGCGAGGCCATGGTCACGGCAGAAGCCCTCCAGCGCGCCGGCCAAGTCCTGGTTCGGCCGCAGGCGCAGGGCGAAGCAGCGCTCGCGGCCGGTGCCGGTGGCCGGGCGCGGTACCGGCTCGAACAGGGTGAAGCCGGTCTCGGGGTCGGGCGTGGTGGCGAACCCGGCGCCGTCCAGGCCGTAGGCGGCGACGGTGGCCGGCACGGCCAGCACGGTCTCGTCGGGCAGCACATGGCCGCCACGCACGGCGCCGTCGGCCTCGGTCCACAGGGCATGGCAATGGAAGAAGGGCTGGCCGTCGCGCATACCCAGGGTCACCGCGCCGGCATCGAGACGGGTGATGCCCGCCGGCCGGTAGGTTCGGCTGTAGAAGGCCGCATGCGCCGGCGTCTCCGATAGCGCCGGCAGCACATACGCAAACGGGCCCAGGTCGAGACCGGCCAGCTCCGCCACGCCGCCCGAAAAGCCTGCGGCCGCGAAACCACGATGCAGCGCGTCCAGCAGCGGCCGGCCGGCCTCCAGCCGCAGCGCCAGCGACCGGCCCAGCGCCTCGACGGCGACGATGCGCTGGGGCGGCGGCGGCCCGGGCTGGGCGACGTATCGGGGCCGGGTCATGCCTCGGCCCGCAACAGGCCGCGCGCCTCCAGCTCGTCGCGGACCAGGCGCTTGGGCACCTTGCCGTAGCCCGACTTCGGCAGCGCGTCCCAGAACAGGACCCGCTTGGGCAGCTTGTAGCGGGCGAGCCGCGATCCCAGGAATTCCAGGAGGTCGGCTTCAGTCACCGCCGGTCCCGGCCGCGCCACGCACACGGCAATGCCGACCTCGCCCCACAGGGGATCCGGCACGCCGACCACAGCGGCTTCCGCGATCGCCGGATGGGTCAGGATCTTTTCTTCGATCTCGCGCGGATAGATGTTCGAGCCGCCCGAGATGTACATGTCCGAGGCGCGCCCCGTGATGTACAGGAACCCCTGGGCGTCCAGATGACCAAGATCGCCGGTGCGGAACCAGCCGTCGCGGAACGCCTTGGCGTTGGCCTCGGGGTTGTCGTAGTAGCCGGCGAACACGGCCGGGCCGATCACGCAGATCTCGCCGGTCTCGCCCGCCGGCAGCTCGCGGCCTTGGTCGTCCTGGATCGACAGCTGCATGCCGGTGCGGGCGAAGCCGCAGGTGCCGATGCGGGCGTCGGGCCCGTCCTCCGGATCATGCAGGGCCGGCGGCAGCACCGTGATGTTGCCGGTGACCTCGCCCAGGCCGAAATACTGCACCAGCACCGGGCCGAGCTTGGCCAGGGCGCGCTTCTGGTCCTCGCGATACATGGGCGCGCCGGCATAGATGACATAGCGCAGGCTGGAATGGTCGAAGGCGTCGGCGGCCGGATGCTCGACCAGCAGCTTCACGATGGTCGGCACCGTGAACAGGTTGGTGACGCGATGGCGCGCAATCAGCCGGAACGCCTCTTCGACGTCCAGCCGCTCGCTCGGCAGCAGCACGGTCGCGGCCCCGCGCGCCAACTGGGTCAGAAAATGGATGCCGGCGCCGTGGCTGAGCGGCGCCACCACCAGCGAGGCGTCCTGCTCCGTCGTCGCCGGCATCAGGTCGCAGAGATGGTTGGTCACTACGAAGGCCATCTGGCCGTGGGTCAGCACGGCCGCCTTCGAGCGGCCGGTGGTGCCCGAGGTGAAGAAGAACCAGCAGGGATCGTCATGCTCGACCACGGCGTCGGGCATGACGGCGCCGTCATGCTCGGCGATCAGGCCGCCGACCGTGCCGGTGCCGAACCCCGCCGCCCCGAAGCTGAGGGTCAGCGGCAGCGCGACAGCCGCGGCATGCTGGGGAAAGTCGGCCTGGCACAGGAACGCGGCCGCACCGGACGCCGTCGCCAGATAGGACACTTCGTCGGGAGTCAGGCGGAAATTGGTCGGGACCCACACCGCGCCCAGCCGGAACGTGGCCAGCATCGACCACAGCATCTCGGCGCCGTTCTTGGAATGCACCAGGACCCGGTCGCCCTTCCCCACCCCGCGCGCGGCCAGGCCCGCCGCCAGCGCCGACACCGCGCGGTCGATCGCGGCCCAGCTCCAGCGCCGGTCGCCCTGGATCAGGCCGGGACGATCGGGAAAGCGCCGGGCGTTGGCCGTGGCCCAATGGGCCAGGTTCATGACCCGGCGCGAACAGGGCGCGACGCCGCCGCGCGGCGCCCCGCTCGCGTCGCCCGCTGTCATTTCACCCGCTCCAGGATCGACACGTAGTTGGCCACCGCGGCGCCGCCCATGTTGAACACGCCGGCCAAGGCGGCGCCGTCGAGCTGCATCTCGCCGGCCTCGCCGGCCAGCTGCATCGCCGCCATGACATGCTGCGACACGCCGGTGGCGCCGATCGGGTGGCCCTTGGACTTGAGGCCGCCGGACAGGTTGACCGGGAGCCGCCCGCCGCGCTCGGCCGCACCCTCGCGCACCACGGTCCAGCCGCGGCCGGGTTCGGCCAGGCCCATGGCCTCGTACTCGATCATCTCGGCGACCGTGAAGCAGTCGTGGGTCTCCACCAGGTCCAGGTCGTCCAGGACGATGCCGGCGTGGGCCAGGGCCTTCGACCAGGCCAGCCGCGGGCCTTCGAAGGCGATCGGGTCGCGCCGCGACAGCGGCAGGAAATCGTTGACCTGGCGGCGGGCGCGCAGGGCGATCGCGCGCGGCATCGCCGCCGCGGTCTCGGCGTCGGCCACCACCAGGGCGGCCGCCCCGTCCGACACCAGCGAGCAGTCGGTCCGGCGCAGCGGACCCGCGACCAACGGATTCTTGTCCGACACCGTGTTGCAGAACGCGACGCCGAAATCCTTGCGCAGGTGCGCATAGGGGTTCTTCAGGCCGTTGACGTGGTTCTTGGCCGCGATCATCGCCAGCTCCAGCGACCGGTCGCCATGGCGCTGGAAATAGGTCTGGGCGATGCGCCCGAAGATGCCGGCGAAGCCGGCGTCGACCTCGGCCTCTTCCTTGCGATAGCAGGCGCTGAGCAGCACGTCGCCGACCGCCGGAGTCGGCAACGCGGTCATCTTCTCGGCGCCGACCACCAAGGCGATGCGGGCGCGGCCGGCTTCGATCATGTCGAGGGCGGCGTTGAGCGCGGCCGAGCCGGTGGCGCAGGCGTTCTCGACATGCATCGCCGGGATGTGCGCCAGCTCCGGCACCGCCAGCGCCACCAGCGACGCCTCGAAGCCCTGACGGCTGAAGCCGTTGTTGAACACGCCCACGGTCACGGCGTCGACCTCGGCCGGCCCGATCCCGGCATGGGCGAGTGCGGCGCCCGCCACGCGGGCGATCAGGCTCTCGAGGTCGGGATCCTCCAGCTTGCCGAAGGGCGAATGGGCCCAGCCGACGATCGCGGGCTTGGTCATGGGCGGTGGTCCTCCCGGGTGCGGCCCTAGTTGCGGGCTGGTTGACAACTGCGACGCCGCCCCTCAATCGTCAACCCCCGAACGGGAGAGGGGGAGGACCGATATGAGCCCGATCACCCGGCGCAGCTTTGCGGCCGGCACGGCGGCGCTGGCCGCCAGCACCGTCTTCGCGCGCCCAGCCCGCGCCGCCGAGTTCTCGTACAAGTACGCCAACAACCTGCCGCTCGAGCACCCGATGAACAAACGGGCGCAGGAGGCCGCCGACCACATCCGCGACGAGACCCACGGCCGCTTCGAGCTGCAGATCTTCCCCTCCAGCCAGCTCGGCTCCGACACCGACACGCTCGGCCAGATCCGCTCGGGCGCGGTCGACTTCTTCACGCTGTCGGGCCTGATCCTGTCGACCTACGTACCGGTCGCCTCGATCAACGGCGTGGGCTTCGCCTTCAAGGACTACGACACGGTCTGGAAAGCCATGGACGGCCAGCTCGGCCAGTTCGTGCGCGGCGAGATCGCGAAGACCGGCACCATCCTCGCCTTCGACAAGATCTGGGACAACGGCTTCCGCCACATCTCGACCTCGACCAAGCCGATCAAGACCCCGGCCGACCTGGTCAACCTCAAGATCCGGGTGCCGGCCTCGCCGCTGTGGACGTCGATGTTCCAGGCGTTCGGCGCGGCGCCGACCCCGATCAACTTCAACGAGGTCTATACCGCGCTGCAGTCCAAGGTGGTCGACGCCCAGGAAAACCCGCTGGCGATCCTGGCTACCGCCAAGCTGTACGAGGTGCAGCGCTACTGCTCGCTGACCAACCATATGTGGGACGGCTTCTGGTTCCTGGCCAACAAGGCCAACTGGGAGGCCCTGCCGGCCGACATCCAGGCGGTGGTGGCCAAGCACATCAACGCCGCCGCGGTCGCCGAGCGCGCCGACGTGGCGGCGCTCACCACCACCCTGCAGGCGGACCTGACCGCCAAGGGCATGGCCTTCAACGACGTCGACACCGCCGCCTTCCGCGACAAGCTGAAGTCGGCCGGCTTCTACAAGGAGTGGAAGGGCAAGTACGGCGACGCCGCGTGGGCGATGCTGGAGTCGTCGGTGGGCACGCTGGGGTGAGCGCGACCGGTCGGCGGGACTCTCCCACGTCACCCGCCCACGTCGTGGGGGATTCCCGCCGCCCGTCGATGGCCGCGGCGCCCGTCGCCGTCGTCCTCGACCGCTGGCTCGGCCGCCTGGTCGAGGTGCCGGCCGCGGCCCTGGTCGCGGTCGAGGTGGCGGTGCTGTTCTCGGGCATCTTCGCCCGCTATGTGCTGCAGCAGCCGCTGACCTGGTCGGACGAGCTGGCCTCGACCCTGTTCCTGTGGCTGGCGATGCTGGGGGCGGCGATTGCGCTGCGCCGCGGCGAGCATATGCGCATGACCGCGCTGGTGGCCAGGCTCGGCCCCGGGGCGCACGGCTTCTGCGACGCCCTGGCGGTCGCCGCCGGCCTGTGCTTCCTGGTCCTGGTCGCCTATCCGGCCTGGCACTGGGCCCGCGACGAGGCGGTGGTGACCACGTCGGCCCTGGAGATCTCCAGCGCCTGGCGGGCGGCCGCGTTCCCGACGGGCGTGGCGCTGATGGCCCTGTTCTCGCTGCTGCGGCTGGTCCCGCGCGCGGGCGGCCGCGCCGCCCTGCTCGCGGTCCTGGTCGTGGCCGGGGCGGCGGCGGCGTTCTGGGCCGCCGGCCCGACGCTCAAGACGCTGGGCAACCTCAACCTCCTGATCTTCTTCGTCGGCGTCGTCGCGGCCTGCGTGTTCGCCGGGGTCCCGATCGCCTTCTCGTTCGCGCTGGCCACCTTCGGCTACCTGGCGCTGACCACCCGGGTGCCGGTGCAAACCCTGGTCGGGCGCATGGACGAGGGCATGTCGCACCTGATCCTGCTGGCGGTGCCGTTGTTCGTGTTCCTGGGCCTGCTGATCGAGCTGACCGGCATGGCGCGGGCCATGGTCCGGTTCCTGGCCAGCCTGATCGGCCATGTCCGCGGCGGCCTCTCCTACGTGCTGATCGGGGCCATGTACCTGGTGTCCGGCATCTCCGGCTCAAAGGCGGCCGACATGGCCGCGGTGGCGCCGGCGCTGTTCCCGGAGATGAAGGCGCGTGGTGCCAAGCCGGGCGACCTGGTGGCGCTGCTGGC
>CAZEFK010000093.1:0-27599 GCA_964511405.1 uncultured Comamonadaceae bacterium
TCTGAAGCTGCAAGTGCGAAGCATCATGAAGGCCGGCAGTGAAGTGCAGGCGGCGGTCGAAAACGGGGGCGGTGTGACTTTGTCGAACGAGTTCGCACTGGTCACCCTGAAAAGCAAAGGTGTCGAGAAGATCCGGCTGTCCAATGGCGAGCACAGCCGGCTCGGCTCGCAGCAAGCGATCAGCGCCCCGCTGGTCTACGCGTCGGTGGAGATCGGCGTGAAACAGATCGTCGCGGTGGCGACGGCTGATGGCGTCGAGTGCTCGTTTCTCGATGACGGCGCGCCGCACAAGAACCTCAACCTGAAGAGCCTCAAGGACGCCAATGGCGGCACGGTCTGCGTGCCGGCCGGGACGACCATCGAGAACCAGGTCGCGTCGTACGCCAAGCGCTTGGGCATCAAGCTCGAGGTCGTCGCCATCGAGAAGACCGAGGAGCTCGAGAGCGCTTACTTCTCCGGCCGCTGCGACACCTATGCCCAGTGGGGGCCGGTTCTGGCCATTGCCCGCTCGGCGTCGAAGGCCCCGGCCGACCATGTGCTCCTGCCCGACGTCCTGGCGGTCGAGCCCGAAGTCATGATCATGCGGCAGGGCGACGACAATTGGGTCAACATCGCCAACTGGGTTCTGTCGGTCCTGGTCAATGCCGAGCAGGCCGGCATCACCTCGGCAAACATCGACCAGATGAAGGACAAGCCGCAGACCGCCGAGATCGAGAAGATGCTCGGGAAGAAGCCCGGCATGGGCAAGCCGCTCGGGCTTTCGGATGACTGGGCCTACAACGTGATCAAGAAGGTCGGCAACTACTCCGAGATCTTCGAGCGCAGCCTCGGGCAGAAGTCGCCATACAAGATGCCTCGCGACCTGACGGCACTGTGGAGCGACGGCGGCGTGCTGTTCCCCTACGTGATCGACTGAGTTCGACCCGCCGCCGGACCGCGGTTGCGGTCCGGCGGCTTCGTTCACCGTGGACGGGTGCCCAGGAGGGGTTGATGGTGGCAGCGCTGCTTCGCAGCCGTCGTTTCATCCGCGCGACAGCGCAGGCGCTGTTCGTCGGATCCCTCGTCGCGGTGATTGCGGGCGGCAGCCTGATCGCGCATGCCAATCTTCAGAAGCAGAACATTACCTCTGGTTTTTCTTTTCTGTTCAAATCGGCTGGCTGGGATCTGAATTTCTCGCTGCTACCGACGGACACAACCGACCCGTATTGGTGGTATCTCCTCTGTGGCCTGACCAACACAATATTTGCCGGGACGCTGTCGCTGTCGGTCGCGACGGTGATCGGGCTCGTCGTCGGACTGGCGCGGACGTCGGAGATCGCGCCGGCCCGACTTCTGGGGACCATCTATGTCGAGACGTTCCGGAACATTCCCCTCGTGGTCCAAGTCTTCTTCTGGTACGCGGTGGCGAGCCATCTGCCGCCGCCGCGCTCGGCACTGCATGTCGGCAGCTGGCTGATCCTGAGCGGCCGCGGCGTGTACGTCGCCGTCCTCCATGTCACGGCTCTGTCGGCAGCGTTGGCGGCCGCCGTCGTCGCGGCTGCGGCGGCGCTGCTCGTCCGGGTGGGCGGTGTCGATGGTCGGCGACGACGGCAAGCCGGCATCGTCCTGGCTGCGGTCGCGGGCGTGGCGGTCATCCTGGCCATGGGCAGGATAGCGGACGAGCCGCTGCTGTCGCGTCCGGCCCTGCAGGGCCTGAATATTCAAGGTGGCCTGCGGGTACCGCCTGAACTCTATTCATTGGTCGTGGCGATCGCGGTCTATGGCGGCGCCTACGTCGCCGAGATCGTCCGCGGCGGCTTCCAGGCGGTCGGCCGGGGCCAGAGCGAGGCGGCCAGGGCCTTGGGCCTGACCCCGTGGCTGCGCTTCACGCGGGTTACGTTCCCGCTGGCGTTGCGCGCGATGCTGCCGATCCTGACGAACCAGTATGTCTGGCTCATCAAGGCAACGACGCTGGGAATCGCCGTCGGGTTCTCCGATTTTTTCATGGTCGTGGCCGGCGTGATCACGCATTCGGGGCAAACCATTGAAATGATCGGCATCCTGATGGGCGGATTTCTGCTGATCAACTTCTCGCTCGCGGCTGTCATGAACCGGATCAATCGGGCGATCGCGCTCAAGGGCAGCCAGTTGCGGAGCTGAGCCATGACGACCACAGGCGATATCGCCCCGGCGCCAGTCGAAGCGCTGATGATACAGGTCAAGCGGGCCTATTTCTCGTCGGTGCCCAAGGCGATCGTATCAGCCCTCTGCATCGCCCTGCTGCTGTGGATGGGGTGGAGCCTGGTCGACTGGGCCGTGCTGTCCGCGACGTTTTCCCCGGACGCCGGCCAGCAGCAATGCCAGGCGGCCGGGGGCGCCTGCTGGCCGGTCGTCGCGCACCGTTGGCGGCTCATCCTGTTCGGTCTCTATCCGTTCGAGCAGCAGTGGCGATCGGGCATCGCCTGCGTGGTGGTGGTCGCGATGATCGTCCTGAACTGCCTGCCGGCGCTGTGGGGTCTCGGCCGGTTGGCGATCGTCTGGGCTGGCGGGTTCGGGCTGTTCTACGTGCTGATGAAGGGTGGCGTTCCGGGGCTGCCGCTGGTGCGCGAGGAGATGTGGGGCGGCCTGGCCCTGACCCTGTTCATCTTCGTGTCGACCTGCATCATCGGCATGCCGCTGGCGATCGCCTTGAGTTTGATGCGGCGGTCGGAGATGCCGTGGATCGCGCGATCGACCGGCGTGATGATCGATACCGTGCGATCGCTGCCGCTGCTGTCGATCTTGTTCGTCTTTGCGATCGTCCTGCCGTTCGTGCTGCCGGGCTGGGTGGTGACGGAAAAGCTGTATCGGGTGATCTGCGGCAACGCCCTGTTCTTCGCGGCGTACCAGGCGGAAATCATTCGCGGCGGCTTGCAGGCGGTGGCGGTCGGACAGGACGAGGCGGCCAAGGCGCTGGGCCTTGCCTATCGCCATCGCGTGTTCCGGGTTCTGCTGCCGCAGGCGTTTCGCGCCGCGCTGCCGCCGACCATCAACCAGATCGTGATCGCGTTCATGGAAACTTCTTTGGTCGTGATCATCGGATTCTTCGAGCTGATGGCGTCGGGGAACGCGGCATACGGCAATGCGGAATGGTCGTTCGCCTATGTCGAAGTCTATGTCTTCATTTCGCTCATCTATTTCTCGTTTGTGTTCGGATTGTCCCGGTACGGAGCCTATATCGAACGCAGAATGCGCGTGGCGCCCAGGTGATCGAGGTTTCTTTCACAGGTTCTTGGGCATTGATCGAAGGTAGGGCGACATGAGCGGAGCCGGCGCATCGCATCGGGAGTCTCGCCGTTTCGGCGTTCGCGCCAAGCTGATGCTGGCGTTCGCCGGCATGTCGGGCATGACCATCGCCGCCAGTGTCGTCGGCTTGACCTCGTTCGCGGCGGTGCGGGCGCCGCTGCAGCGGATCGTCGAGTCCAGCCTGCCGCAGATGGAGCTTGCCAAGCAGCTCGCCGGTGAGAGCGGGGCGATCGCCGCCGCGGCCCCGACCTTGGACGCGGTGGCGAGCCTGGACGCCCGGGATCGCGTCTATCGGGCGATCGTCGAGCGCGGCGCCCAGCTGACCGGCCTGGTCGACGCGCTGCAGCGGCGGCGGCCGGACGATCCGGCGATCGGCGACGTTCGCGACAAGGCGGCCCGGCTGATGGCGACCCTGCAGGCCGAGACCGAGGCCGTCGGTCGCCGGCTGGGCGTGCGGCAGCAGCGCGAAGCCGCGGCGGCCGACCTGTCGAAGGACTACGAGGCGTTCATCGCCGTCCTGCGGCCGCTGATCGACGGCGCCAGCACCCGGCTCCTCGCCGACGGCCAGGCACTCGACGCGATGGCCGGCAAGAGCGTCGATGCGCTGAACGGATCGGTGCAGACGCTGGTGACCCTGTTCGCCATGCGCGGCGACCTCGATCAGGTGGCGGCCGCCATGAGCGGGGCGGGAATCGCCGCCGCGGCGGACGATCTTGCCCAGGATCAGGATGCCTACAAGGCGGCGGCGGAGCGGCTCGCCGGCGACATCAGGCAGGCAGGGACGGCGGTCGGCGCCGACCTCGCGGGCGCCGTCGACGACGTCGTTGCCCTGGGCGACGGCGACAAGGGGATCTTCGAGCTCCGGCGCACGATGCTGGACGGCGCCGCCGGCGAGCGCGCCAACTACAAGCGGCAGACCCTGCTCGCCGACCTGCAGCAACGGCGGGATGATTGCCTGACGCAGATCGACGCCCTGATCGAGCATTCGAAGGGCGCCATCAAGACGTCGAACGCGACGTTCCGGGACCGGATCGGAGCAGGGGTCGGCGGCCTGGTGGGCGGCGGGCTCGAACAGTTCCGCGGCTATCTGGAGATTGCGGCGTTCGGCAATATCCTGGTCGGCGCGCTGAACGAAGCGGTGCAGGCGCCCGATGCGTCACGGCTCGACATGCTGCGGGCGCGCTATCGGGACGCCGTTGCGGCCGTCGATGAGCAGATGAGGATCGTCGGGCACGACGGTGAGGCCGCGGCCCTTGCGAAGAGCCTGGCATCGCTGGCGCGGTTCGGCAGCGGCGCAGCCAGCGTGTTCGACTTGCGCCGGGCTGAACTGGTGACCATCGCCGAAGGCGCCGGCACGCTCGACCAGAGCCGGCAGATCGCCGCCCAGTTCGCGGCCGTCGCCGATCAGCAGATCGCGACCATGAAGGCCGAGGCGGACCGGGCGTCGGCGACCGCGACGGCGGCGATGGCGGGCGGCCGCCGGATGCTGATCCTGGTGGCGATCGCCAGCCTGGTCGGTGCCGGCGCGCTGGCCTGGATCGTGGTCGGTCGGATGATCGTCGCGCGGATCCGGCAGCTGGCCGACGCCATGCGCGCGATCGCCGGCGGCAACCTGGAGGCGGCGATCCCGACCGGCGGCAGCGACGAGATCGCCGACATGGCCGACGCGCTGACGGTGTTTCGGGACACCGCCCATCAGGCGGCCGAGGCCGACGCGCGGGCGGAAGCCGAGCGGGCGCGGGCCGGGCAGGAGCGGCGGCGCGCCCTGGTGGAGACGGCGGACAGCTTCGAGGCGACGGTGCGCTCGGTGCTGGGGCGGGTGAGCCAGGCCGCGGACGATATGCAGGAGCTGGCGCGGCGCATGAGCGCCAGTGCCGGGACGACCACGGCCGAGGCCGCCACCGCGGCCACGGCCTCGCAGCTGGCCGCCGGCAGCGTCGAGGCCGTGGCCGCGGCGACCGAGCAATTGTCGGCCTCGATCCGCGAGATCGGGACGCAGGTCAGCCTGTCCAGCCGGATCGCCCGCCAGGCGGCCGAGGATGCCGACCGCACCGATCGGATCATGGAAGGGCTGTCCCAGACCGCCAACCGCGTCGGCCAGGTGGTCCAGATGATCGACGGCATTGCGACCCAGACGAACCTGCTGGCCTTGAACGCCGGCATCGAGGCGGCGCGCGCCGGCGACGCCGGGCGGGGCTTCGCGGTGGTGGCGGGCGAGGTCAAAACCCTGGCCAGCCAGACGGGGCAGGCGACGGAGGAAATCTCCAGCCTGATCACCGCGATGCAGGCCGTCGCGCGGGAGGCGGTGGACGCCATCCGCACCATCGGCGGCACCATCCGGGAGATCAATCAGATCGGCGCCGGGGTTGCGGCGGCGGTCGAGGAGCAGAGCGCCGCCACGGGCGAGATCGCCCGCAACATCGGCGCCGCCGCCGACAGCACGCAGCATGTTCGCCAGAACATCGATTCCGTGGCACGGGCGGCGTCGGAGTCGGGCGAAGCCGCCGAGCGGGTGCTGAGCGCGTCGACGGATGTCGCCGTCGAGGTGCGGTCGCTCGGCACGCAGGTCGACCGCCTGGTCGGGCAGATGCGGGCAGGTTAGCGGCATGCGGCCCTTGAAATCTTGGCCGGCCATTCGGTCGCGTAGAGGCAGATCATGACCATTACTGCGAAATCCGCCGTCTATTTCATGATCGCGAACCCAATCGGGCACGCCAAGTCTCCGGGCATGTTCAACGCGCTGTTCGAGCGGGAGGGCATCGACGCGGTCATGGTGCCGGTGAGCTTTGCGGTCGAGTCGTTCGAGGCCTGCTGGACCGCGTTCGAGCAGATCCGGAACTTGCGCGGGCTCATCGTGAGCGTGCCGTTCAAGGCGATCGCCTGCAGCCGGGCGGCGCGGGTCAATCCGCGGGCGGCCCGGGTCGGCACCGCCAACGCCATCGTGCGGGAGGCCGACGGCAGCCTGCTGTGCGACAACTTCGACGGGGCCGGCTTCGTCGAGGGCATGCGGCGCGGCGGCCACGCCATCGGCGGGCGCCGCGCCCTGCTGGTGGGCGCCGGCGGCGCGGCGGCGTCGATCGCCTTCTGCCTCGCCGAAGAGGGCGCGACCGCGCTGACGATCCACGACGTCGACGGGCAGAAGGCGGCCGATCTGGCCGCGCGTGTCCGGTCCCTCTTCCCGGCCTGCGACGCGCGCGGCGGCGTTGCCGATCCAACCGGGCACGACCTGGTCGTCAACGCCACCCCGATGGGCTTGGCGCCCTCCGATCCGCTGCCGCTCGCCGTCGATCGCCTGCACCCGGCGATGACGGTCGTGGACATCGTGATGGAGCCGCGCGAGACGGCGCTGCTCCGGGCGGCACAGGCCCGCGGCTGCCGGATCCAGCCAGGTCAGCCGATGATGGATTGCCAGATGGACCTGCTGGCGGAGTTCCTGCGCGTCCGGGAGAAGCGTGATGACCAGCGTCACTGAACCGAGGACCGTGGTCGTCACGGGCGGCACCAGCGGCATCGGCCGGGCGATCGCCCTGCGCCACGCGCGGGCCGGGGACAGGGTGGTGGTGTCGGGGCGAAACGCCGATCGCGGCGACGCGACCGTGCGGGCGATCACCGACGCGGGCGGCACCGGGGCTTTCGTCGCGGCGGAGCTGTCGGACCCGGCGTCGGTGGCCGCGCTCGGCGCCGCCGCCACCGCCCAATTCGGCCGAGCCGACGTGCTGGTGAACGCCGGTGGCATCCTGCAGAGCGGCAAGAGCGTGCTTGATCAGGATCTGGCCGAGAACCAGGCGCTGTGGGACGTGAACTACAAGGGAACGCTGATCGCCTGCCAGGTCTTCGGCCGGTCGATGCGGGATGCCGGCCGCGGCGTCATCCTGAACATCGGCTCGCTGGCAAGCTTGGCGTCCCTGTCGCTGCCGGCCTACACGCCCGGCAAGGCGGCGGTCTGGTCGTTGACCCAAATCCTGGCCGCTGAACTGGGGCCCGCCGGAATCCGGGTCAATGCGCTGGCGCCCGGCTATACCCTGTCGGATGGGCTCAAGGAGAAGATCCGGCTCGGGCAGCGCGATCCCGACGCGATCCTGGCGACGACGGCGCTGCGATCCTTCGTCGAGCCCGGCCAGGTGGCCGATGCGGCGTATTTTCTGTGCTCGGACGCCGCCGCCGCGATCACCGGCGTGATCCTGCCGGTCGACGCCGGGTGGCTGGTCCAGGCCCCCTACGCCGCGTACAAGCAAGGCAATCCCATACGGGCTGCCTCGGGATCATAGGGGTAGGGGGCCGTGCCGGGCCTCCAGCTGACCGACCTGCGGCCCCCAGGTGTCCGACATCGCGAAGCCGCTGGGGAATGGGTCGTCAGGATCCAGCCGCAGCGTCTCGGTGCCGTAGATCCAGCCCCGTCCGGTGACGCGCGGCAGCACGGCCGGTCGGCCGCCCACGGTCGTCTCGCCGATCGCCTCGACCCAGAACTCGCCGCCGATGATCGAGCGGGAGCGACGGCCCTGGCCGACCGCAACCGCGCCGCGGGCATGCAGCACGGCCAGGTTGGCCGAGCTGCCGGTGCCGCAGGGCGAGCGGTCGACCCGGCCCGGCTTCAGGATCGTGCAGGTGCGCACCGCGCCGTCGGGCTCCTGGCCGCGGAACATGACGTAGGCGATGTCGCGGACGCTCTCCAGGTCCGGATGGCGGACGGCGACCTGCTCCGCCAGCTGGGCTTGCAGCGCCATGCCGGCCTCGGCCAGCTCCCGCGCCTGGGCAGGCTCGATGGCCAGGCCGAGCTGGTCGGCATCGACGATCGCATAGTAGACGCCGCCGAACGCGATATCGGTTCGGATCACCCCCCAGCGCGCGGTGGCCAGCCGCTGGTCCAAGGCCTCGACGAAGGCCGGAACGTTGTCCAGGCTCACAGACAGGCAGCGGCCGCCGGCACAGCGGGCGCGCGCGGTCACCAGGCCGGCGGGGGTGTCGAGGCGCACGATCGTCTCGGGCTCGGTCATCGGCACCCGGCCGGTCTCCAGCAGCGCCGTCACGACGCAGATGCAGTTGCTGCCGGACATCGGATGGGCCTGGTCCGCCTGCAGCACGATGAAGCCGGCGTCGGCGTCGGGCCGGGTCGGCGGCTGCAGCAGGTTGACCGACATCTGGACGCAGGCGCGCGGCTCGAAGGCCACGAACCGGCGCAGGCTGCCGTCGACCCGGTTGATGTGGTTCATCCGGTCGAGCAGGGTGGCGCCGGGGATATCCGGCGCCCCGCCCACGATCACCTTGCCGACCTCGCCCTGGCACTGGACCTGGACGAGTTCGATCGACCGTTCCCAGCGCATGCTGTCTCCTAGAACCGGTCGACCCGGTAGGGCGTGAGGTCGAGGGGCGGGGTGGCGCCGGTCGCCAGGTCTGCGATCAGGCGGGCGGTGGTCGCCGCGTAGGTCAGGCCCAGATGGCCGTGGCCGGTCGCGTAGAAGACCCCGCGGGTCGTCGCCGACGGCCCGATGATCGGAACGGTATCCGGCAGGGCCGGGCGGTGGCCCATCCATTCCGTGCGGTCGTCGGCCCGCAGGCCCGGCAGGATCCGCTGGGCGTGGCGGACCAGGACCCGGGCGCGGCGGAAGTCGGGCGGCGCGTCCAGGCCGGCCATCTCGACCGTGCCGCCGACCCGGATGCCGCCGGCGGTCGGCGACACCATGAAGGCGCGGGCCGGCCAGATCAGCGCATGGCCCAAGGCGATCCCCGGCGCCCGCAGCTGCGTGTGGTAGCCGCGCTCGGTCTCCAGCGGGATCGGCTCGCCGAGCAGCCGCGACAGGCGGCCGGTGTAGGCGCCCGCCGCAAGCACGGCCCGGCCGGCGGCGATGCGACGGCCATCGGCCAGCCGGACCGCGCCGATGGCGCCCGCGTCCCGCTCGAAGCCGACGACCTCGCCCGCTTCGACCGTGCCGCCCAGGGCCTGGAACCGCTCGACGAGGGCGACGACCAGCCGATAGGGGTCGGCGATCGTGCGGTTGTCGGGGAACAGCACGGCGCGTCCGACGTCGGCGGCCAGCGTCGGCTCCAGCTCCCGGACGGCGCGGCCGTCCAGGATCTCATGCCGGAACCCGAACCGGTCCAGTGCGTCGAGATGGGCCCGATCGGCCCGGAACTCGGCGTCGTCCCGATAGATGCCGAGGCAGCCCGCGGTGCCGAGCATCGCCGCGAGCCCGGCCGCCCGCAGCAGGTCGTCGAGATCGCCGTGGGCCCGATGGCACAGCGCCGCACCCGCGGTTTCCAGGGCCGCCACCGTGGCCGGCCGGCCGGCCGCCAGGAAGCGGAGGAACCAAGGCGCGAGCCGCGGCAGGTAGGCCGGCCGGATGCGCACCGGCCCCGCGGGATCGAGCAGCCATCTCGGCAGCTGCGCCCACACCGAGGGCCGCGAGGCGGGCAGGAACTCGGTGACCGCGATGCTGGCCATGTTGCCGTAGGATGCCCCGGTGCCGGGCGCGTCGCGATCGATGAGGACCGCGTCCACCCCGCGGCGCTGCAGCTCGTAGGCGATGGCGGTGCCGACAATACCGGCGCCGACCACCACGACCGCGGCGATGCGGCCGCTCATCGCGCCGGCGCCAACCGGACCTACAGGACCGGGGCCATGGCCGTCCGGAATGCCGCCTTCTCGGCATCGGTCAGCGGCAGCAGCGGCCGGCGGCCGGTGCCGACCGGGGTGCCGGCCAGCTCGCAGCCATACTTGACCTTCTGGACGAACTTTCCGCTCTCCAGGCTGGACATGGCGCCATAGATCACCTGCGCCCGGTCGCGGGCGGCGAGCCAGTCCCCGGCCTCGATGGTGCGCACCAGGTCGACGCAGGCCTTCGCCATGCAGTTGGCCGGGCCGCAGATCCAGGAGGTGGCGCCCCACAGGTAGAAGTCGAAGGTCTGGTCGTCGGAGCCGTTGGCGACCTGGTAGCGATCGCCATAGCGGGCGCGGATGTCGATCGCCCGCAGCAGGTTGCCGCTCGACTCCTTGATGCCCAGGATGCGGGGATTGTCGACGAAGGCGTCGAGGACTGGGAGGCCGACCTCGACGCCGACCTTGGGCGGGTAGTTGTACAGCACGATGTCGACGTCGACGGCGTCGAGCACGGCCTGGTAGTGGGCGATCAGCTCGTCGGGCGCGGGCGTGGCGTAGAACGGCGCCGACAGCAGCACCGTGCGGTAGCCGAGCTCCCGCGCCCGCCGGGTGTGCGCGATCACCTCCCAGGTCGAACCGGCATTGGTGCCGGCGATCAGCAACTCGCCCGGCGCCGCGAACTCGGCCACGAAGCGCAGCACCGACACGCGCTCGTCGGCGGTCAGCGCATTGTATTCGCCGGTCGAGCCGCAGGGCACCCAGCCCGCCACGCCGTCGGCGCGCAGCTTGGTCAGCAAGCGCTCGAACGCCGTGAAATCGATCCGGCCGTCGGCATCGAACGGGGTGACGAGGGCAGGCAGGACGCCGGTCAGCTTCATGGCTGTCTCCGATGGTGTTGCGGCCGCGCGCGTCGTCGGGGCGGCAATGCTCGGCAACCATTATGTCGCCACTGTGCCGACACGGCAAATCGAAAAATACGTGGTGTCGACACGAAGGCGCGGAACGGCTATCGTCGCAGGATCGGCTGCAAGGAGGAGAACGCGGTGCCAGTGGGGACGGAGACGCGACGCGTCAAAGGCACCGGCTCGAAGAGCGTCTATGACGCGCTGCGTGCCGACATCCTGTCGCTGGAGCTCGAGCCGGGGCAGCTGCTCGACGAAACCACGCTGGCCGAGCGCTTCGGGTTGTCACGATCGCCGGTGCGCGAGGCGCTGATCCGCCTGTCGAGCGAAGAGCTGGTGGTGATGCTGCCCAATCGCAGCACGATCGTCGCCCCGATCGAGATCACCAGCTTTCCGCGATATGTGGAGGCGCTGGATGTTGCGCAGCGCGCGAACACGCGGCTGGCGGCGGAGCTGCGGACTGAAGCGGACCTCAAGGCGATGGCCAAGCGGCAGCGCGAATTCGAGGCTGCGACCAAGCAGGGCGATCACATCCTGATGTCGGAGACCAATAAGGCCTTCCACATGGCCATCGCCGATGCGGGACGGAACCCTTATCTCGCCGGGTTCTACGAACGGCTACTGACCCAAGGGCGCCGGATGCTGCACCTGCATTTCCGGTTCCTGGAGCGCACCGGCGGCTATCTGCTGACCGACGAGCACACCGAGATGCTGCTGGCGATCAAGGCGCGGGACGTCGAGCGGGCGGACACGCTGGCCCATGCCCACACGCGGCAGTTCCGGGACAACTTCATCGACTTCATGAAGGAAAACTACACGACCGATCTGTCGCTGGCCCGGATGCAGCGGGCCGGCTAAGCCGGGACGACGGCGGCACCGTCAAATGGACGCTGTTCGGCCTGTCGCGGTCGGGCAGCGCCCGCCGCGGGGCTACCGCTCGGCCTGTTCGGGCGGTTCGGCGGTCGCCAGCGCCTCGAGCAGGTTGCGCACGGCCACGATCTCGGCGCCGATCGTAGGCACCAGTTTCGACATCAGGTCCAGCTGGCTATAGATGTTCTGCCACAGCAGGCTGGCGACGTCCGAGCGCGCGGCTTGGACACCGGTGCCGCGCTTGGTCCGCGAGCCGGCGCGGCGTTGGGGCTTGGGCGCCGCGGACGGGATGCTGCCCACGGCGGCGGGCCGAGGAAACGGTATCACCGATCCCGTATCCGGGCGCGAGGGGCGCGGTCGAAGGGTATCAGCCATATTAGCAAAGTCCCCGGGGCCATTCTGGTCATACCTCCATATCATAACCCCACCGGGCCGTCGTCATCCATGCGGATGACCTGTGTCGATCCTGACGTACCGCCGCCCGCCTGGTCCCGCGCCCGCCGGCAGCATCGCGATCCCGGGCTCCCAATGTTTGTGATGAATGTTCAACAAATTCCCGCTATGGTTGCTTGCTTGTCGAAAACTAAACTCGGATGAAGTTTGATCTTTTCTTGGCTCATTCAGTTGTGGCATGGAATAGACCTGGACGGGGCGGTCGGTTGATTGTCCGGCGCGTATGAAGGTGGGATTTCTGAGGCCCGGACATGGCGATCGACTGGCAGCGCGTCGCCGCTTGGCGCGAGTTCTTGCTACGCGACGAAATGGCGGCGCTGGCCTCGGCGGTGGCGGACTTCGGGTTGCCGCAGGCGTCCTTCGCCTGGGACCCGCCGGCGTCGGCGATATCCGGCCCACAGAACCGGTTCCTGCTGGATTACTGGCGGATGCATGCATCAGGCGGCCCGCCGCCGGTCGCGATCGCCGATCCCAGCCGGATGCGCCCGGCGCTGGGATATATCGCCATCGTCGAGCCGGTGGACGATGGCCGCGACATGCTCTACCGGCTGTACGGGTCGATGCTGGTCTCGATCGCAGGCATGGACCTGACCCGCAAGCGGCTGTCGCTGACCGCCAGCACCGTCGGCGTGGTGGAGGCGCCGTTGGCCGTCTATCAGGCGGTCATCCGGCGCCCGCAGCCGTTGCTCTGGCAGGTGCGTCCGCCCCGCGCCGAATACGCCGCGCGCTGGGAGCGCCTGGTCCTGCCGCTGGTGGGCGCCGACGGCACCGTGAGCCGCTTGATTTCGGGGCAGGTGCCGTTCGACTCCCGGGGCGTCCTGATCGTGGCCTGACGGCCTGCGGGCGATCTCCCGACGGCCCGCGGGGTACCCATCCCCGGGCACCCGCCCCGGTCCGTCGCTGTGGGGCTGCCGAGCCCGGGGCGGGTGGGCAAGCCGGTCGCTGGCCTGCCTCCAAAATCAACGCCTGTGACATAAAATGGATCGGCTTAGGACATTATTAGACGCCTCAGCATCTATTCTTGGAAGCGCTGCTTTACATTCTCGCGTGCTTTCGTTTTGATTGCGATTAACTGGGATCGCGCGGGGGGCGGGCCTGCCGGATCGCCATCCACACCCGCTCCGGGGTGGCGGGCATGTCGAGATGCCGGATGCCGTACTCCGACAAGGCGTCGACCAGGGCGTTCATGACCGACGGCAAGGCCCCGGCACAGCCGGCCTCGCCGCAGCCCTTGACCCCCAGCGGATTGGTGGTCGCCGGCACCGGGTGGCTGAGGAACCGGAAGCTCGGCGCATCGGTCGCCCGCGGCATGGCGTAATCCATATAGGAGCCGCTGAGCAGCTGGCCGGCGTCGTCATAGACCGTCGCCTCCATCAGCGCCTGGCCGATGCCCTGGACGATGCCGCCATGGGCCTGGCCTTCGACCAGCAGCGGGTTGATGAGGGTGCCGAAGTCGTTGACCATGGCGTAGCGCACCACGGCCACGACGCCGGTGTCGGGGTCGACCTCGACCTCGGCGATATGGGCGCCGTTGGGGAAGGCCGACGGCGCCTGGTCGAAGACATGGGCGACGTCCAGTGAGGTCGGCACGCCCTCGGGCAGCGTCAGCCCGGCCCGCAGCCGCGCCGCCAGCTACATGATCCCGATCGAGCGGACGGTGCCGGCGATGGTGAAGCGGCCGGCGGCGAACTCGATATCGGCAACCGCCGCCTCCAGCACCGCGGCGGCGGCTTGGCGGCCCTTCTCGATCACCAGCTGGCTGGCTTCGACGATGGCTGCGCCCGAGGCCATCATCGACTTCGAGCCACCGGTGCCGCCGCCGGCGATCAGCTGGTCGCTGTCGCCCTGGACCAGGCGGATGCGGTCGAAGGGCACGCCCAGCCGGTCGACCAGTACCTGGGCGAAGGGGCTGGCGTGGCCCTGGCCATAGTCCAGCGTGCCGGTCACGATCGTGACGGTGCCGTCGGCCTCGAAGCGGATGCCGCCCATCTCGGCGCTGGGCGGTGCCGTGACCTCCAGATAATTGCCGATGCCGCGGCCGCGCAGCTTGCCGCGGGCGCGGCTCTCGGCCCGGCGCGCCGGGAAACCGTCCCACTCGGCGAGGGCCAAGGCCTTGTCGAGCAGGGCCGTGAACTCGCCGCTATCATAGGTCATGCCCGATGCCGCCTTGTGGGGCATGGCGTCGGGCGCCACATGGTTCAGCCGGCGCAGGGCCACCCGGTCGAGGCCCATCTCGGCGGCGGCGGTGTCGACCAGCCGCTCCATGTAGTAATTGCCCTCGGGCCGGCCGGCGCCACGATAGGCGCCGACCGGCGTCGTGTGGGTGAACACGATCCGCGACGAGACTTCGATCAGCGGCGTGCGGTACACGCCGACCGTGTTCTTGACCACGTTGACGGTGGCCGGGATCGGCGGGTTGACGAAGGCGCCGGCATTGCCGAAGCCGGTGACCCGGAGCGCCAGAAACCGGCCCTCGGCGTCCAGCGCCAGCTCGGCCGTCATCTCGTGGTCGCGGCCGTGATGGTCGGACAGGAAGCTCTCGGAGCGCTCGTCGGTCCACTTGACCGGCCGCTTGAGCGCGCGGGCGGCGTGGAACAGCGGCACATATTCGGGATAGGGGTTGGCCTTCATCCCGAACGAGCCGCCGACATGGCCGGTCAGCACGCGCACCTGGTCGCGCGGCACCTGCAGGATGTCCTTGGCCAGCGTGTTGCGCAGGCCGAACACGCCCTGGCTGCCGACATGCAGGGTCCAGCGCCCGGTCCCGGGGTCGTGCTCGGCGACCGCCGCGCGCGGCTCCATGGGGTTGACCACGATCCGGTTGTTGACCAGGGTCAGGCGGGTGACGTGGGCGGCCCGGGCGAAGGCGGCCGCCACCGCCTCGGCGTCACCATAATGATAGTCGAGCGCCAGGTTGCCGGGGACGTCGTCATGGACCAGCGGCGCATCGGGCGTCATGGCCTGGCGCGGGCTGGTGACCGCGGGCAGCGGCTCGATGTCGACGTCCACCGCCTCGGCTGCGTCCTTGGCCTGGGCCGCGGTCTCGGCGACCACGGTGGCAACCGCCTCGCCCAGGAAACGGACGCGGCCGACCGCCAGCGCCGGACGGTCCGGCGCCTTCATGGGCGCGCCGTCGCGGCTGGTGAAGGCCATGCCGCAGCGCAGGGGGCCGAAGCCGGCGGCGGCCAGGTCGGCGGCGGTGCAGATCGCCAGCACGCCGGGCATCGCCGCCGCGGCCGCGGTGTCGATGCTGCGGATCACCCCATGGGCATGGCGGCTGCGCACCATCACGGCATAGGCTTGGCCGGGCAGGGAAATGTCGTCGGTGTAGCGGCCCTGCCCCTGCAGCAGGACCGGGTCCTCGCTGCGCGGCACCGGCTGGCCGATCCCGAACTTGGTCAGCGCCGCCTGGTTCTCCAGCATCCGATCCATGGATCAGCCCCGTCCGGTCATCCGACAAGGGGCCAACACTAGAGGACGCGTCGCGGCGGCGACAACCCGCGGGCCATGCATGGCGGCCTGCTTGGGCCTTGCCAATCGAGACGGGCGGCCGTAAGGTCGATGCAGGTAAAGCGGTTTACTAAAGCGATTCACTAAAGCGCTTTATCTCATGGGTGAAGGGACCATGGCACGACGGCCGGGGGTGGCGAAGCTGCAGGACGTTGCGAAGGCCGCCGGCGTGTCGGTCACGACCGTGTCGCGCCATTTGAACGGCGCCCTGCCGCTGCCCGCCGACACGGTCCAGCGCATCCGGGATGCGATCGGGCTCCTCAACTATCGTCCGAACCCCCATGCGCGCAGCCTTGGGCGGGGCCGCACCGACACCATCGGGCTGGTGGTCCCGGACATCGCCAATCCGTTCTTCGCCCAGCTGGCGGGCGCGATCGAGGCGGCGGCCGATGCCCACGGGCTGGGCCTGGTGCTCTACGTCACCCTCAATCGGCCCGGCCGTGAGCTCGACTATCTGGAGCGCCTGCGGCGGGCCCATGTCGACGGGCTGATCTTCGTGACCAACCACGGCGACGGCGCCGCCTTGGCCGACAGCATCAACCGCGACAGCCATGGCGTGGTGCTGGTTGACGAGGACATTGCCGGCACGGCGGTCCCGAAGGTGTTCTGCGACAATGCCCAAGGCGGCTATCTCGCGACCCGGCATCTGATCGAGGCTGGCCATCGGCAGATTGCGTTCCTGGGTGGGCCGCCGGGCATGATCAGCACGGCCGAGCGCCTGGCGGGCTGCCGCCGCGCCGTTGCCGAGGCCGGCCCCGGCGCCGCGATCACGGTCGAGTGCCTGCGGGACTACACGATCGAGCATGGGCGCGTCGCCGCCGAGCGGCTGCTGGCCGAGCCGGCCGGGACCACCGCGGTGTTCGCCGCCAGCGACGAGATCGTGGTCGGCCTGCTGGAGGGGGTGCGCCGGCATGGCGTCGCCGTCCCGCGGGACCTGTCGATCGTGGCCTTCGACGATGTCGGCCCGCTGCACCTGTTCGACCCGCCGCTGACCGCTGTGCGCCAGCCGGTCGCCGAGATGGGGCGCCGCGGGGTCGAGATCGTCTTGTCCCAAGTGCGCGCCGCGCACGGCGTTTCGCAAGTGCGCGCCGCGCATGGCCGGGATCCAGGAGAGGGGCAAGCCGTCGGCGGCTGGGTCGAGCGGCTGCCCGTCGAGCTCGTGGTGCGGGCGTCGGTGACGGCGCCGGCCTCAACCGGCCGTGCGCGACGCCCGGCCTTTAGCAGGAGGACCTGACGATGCAGCGCTTCGACCGACGTCACGCCCTGGCCGCCCTAGGGGCCGCCGCCGTCGCCCTGTCTGCCGCCGGGCCGGCGCGGGCCGCCGATCCTACCTTCGCCCTGGTGCAGATCAACCAGCAGGCGCTGTTCTTCAACCAGATGAACGCCGGCGCCGAGGCGGCGGCCAAGAAGGCCGGGGCCAAGCTGGTGATCTACAACGCCAACAACGACCCGGCCGCCCAGAACAACGCCATCGAGACCTATATCCAGCAGAAGGTGCAGGGGTTGATCGTCGTGGCCATCGACGTCAACGGCATCATGCCCGCCGTCAAGGCCGCCGATGCCGCCGGCATCCCGGTGGTGGCAGTGGACGCGGTGCTGCCGGCCGGGCCGCAGAAGGCCCAGATCGGCGTCGACAACCAGTTGGCCGGCAAGATGATCGGCGACTACTTCGTCAAGTACGCAACGGAGACCATGGGCGGCAAGGCCAAGCTGGGCGTCGTCGGCGCCCTCAACTCGGCGATCCAGAACTTGCGGCAGAAAGGGTTCGAGGATGCCGTCAAGGCGGCTCCCGGCATCACGATGGCCGGCGTCGTCGACGGCCGGAACATCCAGGACAACGCCCTGTCGGCCGCCGAGACCCTGCTGACCGGCAATCCCGACTTGACCGCAATCTATGCGACCGGCGAGCCGGCGCTGCTGGGCACCCTGGCGGCGGTCGACAGCCAGGGTCGCCGGGGTACGGTCAAGGTCGTGGGCTGGGACCTGACGGCGCCGGCGATCAAGGCCATCGACGACGGTTATCTCGTGGGCGTGGTTCAGCAGGACCCGGGCGCGATGGGCGCGGCCGCCGTCGACGCCCTCATGACCCTGGCCAAGGGCGGGACCGTGGAGTCGAAGATCGCCGTGCCGATCACCATCGTGACCAAGGCGAACGTCGATCCCTACCGAGCCATGTTCAAGTGATCATGGCGAGCGGGGCAGCGCGCGTCGTGATCGCTCCGGGCCCGGCTGCGCCCGCGGAGGGCCCGGAGTCGGCGCCGCGTGTTCGCCTCGAGGGCATCGTCAAGCGGTTCGGATCCATCGAGGCCCTGCGCGGGGTCGACCTCGCGCTGTGGCCCGGCGAATGCCTGGGGCTGGTCGGCGACAATGCCGCGGGCAAGTCGACGTTGACCAAGGTCCTGGCCGGAACCTACCTGCCCGACGCCGGCCGCATCCTGCTGGACGGCGAGCCGGTCGTCTTCGCCGGGCCGGCGGATGCCCGCCGGCGGCGCATCGAGATGGTCTACCAGGACCTCAGCCTGTGCGACACGATCGATGTCGCCGGCAACCTGTTCCTCGGCCGCGAGATCACGCGCCTGGGCTTCCTCGGCAAGGCGGCGATGCGGGCCGAGGCCCGCCGCCTCCTCGATACCCTCGGCATCCGCATCCCGGATCTCACGGCGCTGGTCGCGCAACTGTCCGGCGGCCAGCGCCAGTCGATCGCGATCGCCCGCGCCGCGTCCTTCGCCCCGCAGGTGCTGATCATGGACGAGCCGACCTCGGCGCTCGCCGTCGCCGAGGTCGAGGCCGTGCTGGCGCTGATCAACCGGGTCAAGGCGACGGGCGTGTCGGTGGTGCTGATCACCCACCGGCTGCAGGACCTGTTCCGCGTTTGCGACCGCGTCGCCGTCCTGTATGAGGGCTTGAAGGTTGCCGAGCGCCGGATCGGCGAGACCAATCTCGAAGACCTGGTCCGGCTGATCGTCGGCGATGCCCCGCATGGGGTGACGCCGTGACCGCCTACACGGTTCGGCCGCAGCGCCGGGCCCTGGCCGATCGGCTGCAGCGCCACGCCCAGGTGCTGTCGATCGCGGCCTTCTTCCTGACCTGCTGCGTGCTGTTCGGCGCCGCGACCGATGCCTTCCTCAGCAGCGGCAACATCCTGAACCTGCTGCGCCAGGCGGCGCCGATGCTGATCGTGGCGATCGCCATGACCCTGGTGATCACAACCGGCGGCATCGACCTGTCGGTGGGCTCGACGGTGGCGCTGGTCAACGCCCTGGCGGCCATCGCCTTGCAGGCCGGGCTGCCGTGGCCGCTGGTGGTCGCCCTGATGCTGGGGGTCGGCGCCGCCATCGGCGCCGTCCAGGGCTTCTTCGCCGCCTATCAGGGCATCCCGTCCTTCATCGTGACCTTGGCCGGGCTGTCGGCCCTGCGCGGCTTCGCGCTGCTGCTGACCCAGGGTTACTCGATCCCGATCCCGTCCAGCGGCTTTGCCGAGCTCGGCCGCGGCTGGGTGCTGGGTGTTCCCTTGCCCGCGGTGATCGGCGTGGCGGTGGCGGTCGGCGGCTTCGTGATCCTGGATATGACGCGCTATGGCCGCCAGATCGTCGCCGTCGGCGCCAATGCCGAAGCGGCGCGGCGCGTGGGCATGCCGTCGCGGCGCATCGCCGCCTCGGTGTTCGCCCTGTCCGGCCTGGCCGCGGCCGCGGCCGGCCTGATCATCGGCGCCCGCCTGGGCTCGGGCTCGGCCAATGCCGCCGTCGGCTTCGAGCTCGACGTCATCGCCGCCGTCGTGCTGGGCGGCACCTCGCTGGCGGGCGGGCGCGGGACCATCGTCGGCACGGTGCTCGGCGCCCTGACCATTGCGGTGATCGGCAACGGCCTGATCCTGGCGCACATCTCGCCCTTCTTCACCCAGATCGTCACCGGCGCGATCATCCTGGCGGCGATCTGGCTCAACACCCGAATCTTCAGCCGCCTGGGCGGGGGGCGGCGATGACGCCGCCGCTGCCGGCCCGCCCGGGCCAGGTGATGACGGTGCTCGGGCCGGTCGACGTGGCCGACCTCGGCATCACCCTGATGCACGAGCACCTGCTCAACGACTGTCGCTGCTGGTGGAACGAGCCGAAGGATCCACAGCGGCGGCAGCGCCTGGCCTGCGTGCCGGTCCAGGCCGGGATCCTGGGCGAACTGCGCATGGATCCGTTCGCCAACCTGGACAATTGCAGCCTGTCCGACGAGGCCGCCGCGGTCGACGAGCTGCGGCCCTTCGCCGAGCTGGGCGGCCGCACGGTCGTCGACCCCACCTGCCGCGGTATCGGCCGCAATCCGGCGGCCCTGGTGCGGATCGCCCGGGCCACCGGCCTCAACATCGTCATGGGCGGCGGCTACTACCTGGAAGGCTCGCATCCCGGGGGCTTCGCCGGCCTCGACGCCGACGCCGTCGCCGACGAGATCGTTCGCGACGCTACCGAGGGCGTCGGCGCGACCGGCGTACGCATCGGGCTGATCGGCGAGATCGGCATTTCCGGCGCAGTCACGGCGGCGGAGCGGAAGTCGCTGATCGGCGCCGCCCGCGCCCAGGCGCGGACCGGACTGCCGCTGATGGTCCACCTGCCCGGCTGGCACCGCCATGGCCACCGGGTGCTCGACATCGTCGCGTCGGAGGGCGGCGACCTTGCCCGGACCGTGCTCTGCCACATGAATCCGTCCGGATCGGACATGGGGTATCAAACGTCGTTGGCCGAACGCGGCGCCTTCATCGAATACGACATGATCGGGATGGACTTCTGGTATGCCGACCAGCAGGTCCAATGCCCGTCGGACGAAGATAACGCCCGCGCGATCAAGGAGCTGATCGATCGGGGATATTTGGACCGCATCCTGATGTCCCAGGATGTCTTCTTGAAGATGATGCTGAGCCGGCATGGCGGCTTCGGCTACGCCTATATCCTGCGCCATTTCCTGCCGCGTCTGGCGCGCCACGGCGTATCGGCCGACGCCATCCGAACGATGATGGTGGACAATCCGCGGCGCGTGTTCGCCGGCGCCTGATCCCCCGAACCGGAAGGAAGGACCGATGGCCAAGATCAGGGTGTTGCTCGTCGGCGAAAGCTGGGTCAGCGCCGCCACCCACTACAAGGGCTTCGACCAGTTCGGCAGCGTCACCTTTCACCTGGGCGCCGAGCCGCTCGTTGCCGCCCTCAAGGGCAGCGACATCGACCTCGTCTATCTGCCGGCGCATGAGGCGGTCTCGGCCTTTCCGTTCACCACCGACGGCCTGGCGGCGTTCCGGGTGGTGCTGCTCTCCGACATCGGCGCCAACTCGCTGCTGCTGCCGCCGGAGGTGTGGCTGCACGGCCGGCCGGTGCCCAACCGGCTCAAGCTGCTGCGCGACTGGACGGCGGCCGGCGGCGGGCTGGTCATGGCCGGCGGCTATCTGAGCTTCCAGGGCATCGACGGCCGGGCGCGCTGGCACCGGACGCCGGTCGAAGCGGCGCTGCCGGTGGACTGTCTGCCCCATGACGACCGTGTGGAAGCGCCGGAAGGGTTCGTCCCTGATATTGCCGTGCCGGGCCATCCGATCCTGGCCGGCATCGACGGGCCGTGGCCGGTGCTGCTGGGCGCCAACGAGGTCACGGTCAAGGACCGGCCGGGCGTCGAGCTGCTGGCGCGCCTGCCGGCCGAGCAGGGCGGCCATCCGCTGCTGGTGACCGGGCCCTACGGCGCCGGCCGCACCGTCGCGTGGACCTCCGACATCGGGCCGCACTGGCTGCCGGCGCCGTTCGTGGACTGGCCGGGCTATGCCCGGCTGTGGACGAACCTGCTGCGCTGGGCCGCCGGCTAGCTTGGGGAGGACGCCAGAATGGCGGCCAGTTCGCTGCGGGTGGGCAAGGCCGACCACGTCCCCGGCCGCGATACCGTGATCGCCGCGGCGGCGGCGGCGGCGCGCAGCGCCGGCTCGATGGCAAGGCCGCGATGGAAGAGAGCTGCAGCCAGGACGGCTGCGAAGGTGTCGCCAGCGCCGGTGGTGTCGCGGGCGACGGCCGGTGCCGCAGGCACCGAGGCCATGCCGCCGGGGCCGAGGCTGAGCGCGCCGCGGCCGCCGAGCGTGATCACCACCCGCTCCGCCCCGGCGGCGTGCAGCGCCTGGGCGGCGCCCGCCGGGTCCGCCGCGCCGGCCAGGCCGGCGGCCTCGGCTTCATTGAGCACGGCCAGCGTGACCAGCGACCACAGCGTCGTCCAGCCGGCTTGCACGGGCGAGGGGTTCAGCACCGTGGCCGCGCCGCGGGCGCGCGCGGCAGCCAAAGCGGCCCGGGTCGCCTCGACGGTCAGGTTGCCTTGCATCACCAGGACGTCGAGGGCCGCCATGTCCGAAACAGCGCGGGTCGCCGTGGCGGCGTCGAGAGCGCGCGCGCAATCGGCGGTCGTGACGATGGCATTGTCGCCGCCGCGCCCGACCAGGACGATCGAGCGATCGCTGGGGCCCCGGCGCCGGATCAGGGCATCGGGAGCGAGCCCCTCGCCGGCGAGGACGCTGGCCAGCCACGCCGACTCGGCGTCGTCGCCGACCGCCGCGATGAACCGCACCGCCGCCCCGGCCCGGGCGAGCAGCACGGCCTGGTTGGCGCCCTTGCCCCCCAGGTCGCGCCGCAGGCCGGCGGCCAGCACGCTGTGCCCGGGTTGCGGCCAATCCTCGACCCGTACCGCGTCGTCGACTGCCACGTTGCCCAGGACTAGGACCTGCACGGCTGCTCCCGTCTCTCTGGAGTGATCTTGATGTCGTCAATATCGCCGAATTCACCAAGCATGATCAAGAAGATATTTGGAAAGGACAAAGTCACCATCGGTGTAATTCATTGCCGTCCTTTGCCGGGGTCGCCGAACTACGACGGAGAGGCGATGGCGGAGATCGTCGAATCCGCTCTTCGCGATGGCGAATCCTATATATCGGGCGGAATGGACGGGTTGATCGTCGAGAACCATGGCGATATCCCGTTCCTCAAGCCCGACGATATCGGACACGAAACCTCTGCGGCGCTCGCCATCATCGCCGGCCAGGTGGTTGCGCGCATCGGCGTTCCGGTCGGCATCAACGTGCTGGCGAACGGCGCCATCCCGGCGCTGGCCGTGGCCAAGGCCGCCGGCGCCTGCTTCATCCGGGTCAACCAATGGGCCAACGCCTATGTCGCCAACGAGGGCATCATCGAAGGTCCGGCCGCGCAGGCGCTCCGCTACCGGGCCCGGATCGGCGCGCGCGACGTCCGGATCGTCGCCGACGCCCATGTCAAGCACGGGGCCCATGCCATCGTCGCCGATCGCCCGATCGCCGAGCTCGTGCGCGATGTCGAGTTCTTCTCGGCCGATGCCGTGATCGCCACCGGTCGGCGCACCGGCGACGCCGCCGAGCCCGGCGAGATCGCCGCCATGCGCGCCGCGACGCGGCTGCCGGTCCTGGTCGGCAGCGGCGTCACGCCCGACAATGTCGCCGGCATCCTGGCGGTCGCCGACGGCGTGATCGTCGCCAGCGCGCTCAAGCATGGGGGCGTCTGGTGGAATCCGGTCGAGCCCGCCCGCGTGGCCGCGTTCATGGACGTGGTCCGGCGTGCGGTCGGAAGCTAGCCCGGTGGACGCGCCGCTCTCCCAGCAGCTGCTGGACGACAATCGCGCCGTCTGGGACGCAATGCTCGCCCATCGCTTCGTCCGCGACATCGAGGCCGACACGCTGCCGGAGCCCGTGTTCCGGCGGTATCTGGTCTATGAGCGCGCCTTCGTCGAGACCGCGATCCTGATCTTCGGCCACCTGCTGGTACGGGCGCCCGGCCTGGCCCGGCAGCGCTGGCTGATCGGCGTGCTGCAGGCGCTGTCCGAAGACCAGATCGGCTATTTCGAGCGCGCGTTCGCGGCCTTGGGCCTCGCCGCCGACGCCAGTCAGGCCGACCAGCCGGCGGCCGTCGCCGACTTCCGGGAGGGGATGCTGGGCATCGCACGGGACGGCGGCTATGCCTCGGGCATCACCGCGATGCTCGCCGCGGAATGGATGTACGAGACCTGGTGCACGCGCGCCGCGCGCTGCCGATTGTCCCAACCCGAAGTGCGGCGCTGGGTCGATCTGCATGCCGCGCCCGCGTTCGCCGCCCAGGCGGCCTGGCTGCGCGCCGAGGTCGACGGCCTGGCGCCGACGTTGACGCCCGGCCAGCGGCAGGAGCTGTCAGCGGTCTTCGGCCACGCGCTGACGCTGGAGATCGCGTTCCACACGGCACCCTACGAGTCGGCGGCATCGGCGTGAGGTGAGGGCGACCGGCTCGGGGACCATCAATCCGCCGTCACCGCCGTCCCGACCGGGCAGGCGACGCCGGTGCCGCCCAGGCCGCAATAGCCGCCCGGATTCTTGGCCAGATACTGCTGATGGTAGCCCTCGGCGAAGTAGAAGGGCGGCGCGTCGGCGATCTCGGTCGTGATCGGCCCATAGCCGGCGGCCGCCAACTGGCGCTGATAGCGGTCGCGCGAGGCTTCCGCCGCCTGCCGCTGGGCGGGGGTCGTGGCGTAGATCGCCGACCGGTATTGCGTGCCGACGTCGTTGCCCTGGCGCATGCCCTGGGTCGGGTCGTGGCTCTCCCAGAACAGCTTGAGCAGGGCCTCGTAGCTGGTCACCTTGGGGTCGAACACCACCAGGACGGCCTCGGTGTGCCCGGTGCCGCCGCTGCACACCTCCTCGTAGGTGGGGTTGGGCGTGGTGCCCCCGGCATAGCCGACCGCCGTGACATGCACGCCGGGCGCCTGCCAGAACTTGCGCTCGGCGCCCCAGAAGCATCCGAGGCCGAAGATCGCCCGCTCCAGCCCGGCCGGATACGGGCCGGCCAGGCGGTTGCCGTTGACCGTGTGGCGCTCCGGTACGGGCATCGGCTGGGCACGCCCGGGCAGGCAGTCCTCGGGCCGGGGCATCGTCAGCTTGTCGCGCTTCAGCGACCACATGGGCGGGACTCCTTTATGATCGACCGTGCGGGATGTGGGACGGCGCGGTGCCAGCTTGCACCCCCGGCGGGCGAACCGCCACACTGGCCGCGGCAATCGAAGGAGCAGGCACCCCGTGAGCGCTGTCGAACGCATCGAGATCGCGCCCGGCTATTCCATCTCGCGGCTGCTGAAGGGCGGCTGGCATCTCGCCGGCGGCCATGGCAGCGTCGACCGCGATCAGGCGATCCGCGACATGGCCCAGTTCGTCGAGGCCGGCATCACCAGCTTCGACTGCGCCGACCACTATATCGGCGTCGAGCAGCTGATCGGCGACTTCCGCCGCGCCCATCCCGATCTGGCCAGGCAGATCCAGGTCCATACCAAATATGTCCCCGACCTGGCGGCGCTGCCGACGCTGACCCGACAGGACACCGAGCGCATCATCGACCGGTCTCTGCAGCGGCTGGGCGTCGAGTGCCTGGACCTGGTGCAGTTCTACTGGTGGGACTGGTCGATCCCGGGCGCGATCGACACCGCGCTGGTGCTGCACGACCTGATGAAAGCAGGCAAGATTGCCCGCTTGGGCGTCACCAACTTCAACACCGAGCGCTTCGCTGAGCTGCGCGACGCCGACGTGCCCTTCACCGTGCATCAGCTGCAATATTCGCTGGTCGACCGGCGGCCCGACTGGAAAATGCTGGACTATTGCCGCGCCCACGGCGTGGCGGTGCTGACCTATGGCCACCTGCTGGGCGGCTTCTTCGCCGCCGAGTGGCTGGGCCAGCCCGAGCCCGCCGCTCCCCTCGCCAACCGCAGCCTGACCAAGTACAAGCTGATCATCGACGAATTCGGCGGCTGGGACCTGTTCCAGGAGCTGCTGGCGGCGCTCGACCGGGTGGCCCGGCGCCACGGCGTCGGCATCGGCGAGGTGGCCGTGCGCTGGGTGCTGGATCGGCCCGGGATCGCCGGCTGCATCGTCGGCGCCACCTCGACCCGGCACCTGGCGGCCAACCTGCGCATCGCCGGCATCCGGCTCTCCCGCGAGGACCGGATGGAGATCGCCTACGTCACCGACCGGCGCCGCGGTCCGCCCTTCGACTGCTACGACCTCGAGGGCGACCGCAGCGGCCGCCACGGCAGCATCATGCGCTACAATCAGAACCAGGTGAACGAGGCGCCGGCGCCATGAGCGCCGATCCGTTCGCCGCGCTCAAGCCGCAGGCGGCGATCAACCTGCGCGCCGACGCCTATGGCGAGACCGCGCTGCGGCTGTCGCGCCTGGCGGCGCTGACGACACGGCACCGGCGGGATGTCGCCTACGGTCCGGACCCGGCCCAGGTTCTGGACATCTACATGCCCGACGACGACATCAGGCGCGACCTGCCGGTGCTGGTGGCCATCCATGGCGGCGGCTGGACCCACGGCTACAAGGAATGGATGGGGCTGAACGCGCCGCCGATCGTCGCCGCGCCGGCCCTGTTCGTGTCGCTGTCGCACCGCCTGGCGCACGCCCATCCCCATCCCGCGGCGTTCGAGGACTGCTTGTCGGCGCTCGGCTGGATCCGCCGCCATATCGCCGACTTCGGCGGCAGCCCGGATCGCCTGTTCCTGGCCGGCCACTCGGCCGGCGGGCACCTGGCGGCGCTGGTGGCGCTGCGCCGCGACTGCCGGGCGGCGGCCGGCCTGCCCGACGATGCGATCAAGGCCTGCTTCCCGTTCAGCGGACAGTACGATCTGGCACCGCCCGGGCCCGACGGCCTGCCCACGCTGCTGCCGTCGGCGCGGTCGCTGATCGCTGAGCCCGCCGACGCCGACGCGGCCTCGCCGATCCGCTTCGCCGCCGGCAACGGCGTGCCCTTCTTCGTGACCTGGGCCGAGAACGACAATCCGGCGACCCGGGCCCAAGGGCCGCGCTTCGTCGAGGCCCTGGCCGGGCAGCCGGGCCGGGTCGACGGTTACGAATTCCCGCTGTTCGACCATTTCTGGATCCATGTCGACCAGCAGCGCCCCGCCAACCCGTGGACCCGGACCGTGGTCGCCTGGATGACCGGCGATCCGGCGACCGCGCCGGTGTTCCGGCCGTGAAACCGGTCAGCCAGCGATGACCATCGGTGCCGCCGGCGCCACGGGACGCCCGGATAAGCGTCCGGCGCGTCGTCCGCTGCGCGCGCTCGCCCGCTCGGTGGTGCACCCGTTGGCCGAGCTGCGGGATGCGATCAGCCAGCACCACCTGACATTGGTCGCGGCCGGGGTCGCGTTCTACGGCATGCTGGCGATCCTGCCGGCCTTCGGCCTGATCGTGTCGGTCTATGGCCTGGTCGGCGATCCGCATCGGCTCGACCGGCATCTCGACGAGATGGCGGGCGTGCTGCCGGACGAGGCGCTGCGGGTGCTGGCTGGGGCGATGCGGCGGATCCTGGCCCATCGGCGGCCGCATCTGGGCCTCGGGGTCGTCGTCGGCTCGATCGGCATGGTGTGGAGCGCCTGCGCCGCCTCGGCCGCGCTGATCCCCGCGCTCAACATCGCCTACGGCCTGCGCGAGACCCGGTCGTTCGCGCGGCGCACCGCCGTGATCGTGCTGATCACATCAGGCGCCTGCCTGTTCGTCACGGGCGCCCTGGGGCTGATCTCGCTGGTTCCGGGCGTCGTTCACCTGGCGCCGGCGGTGCGGCTGCGCCCGGCGATCACGGTCCTGCGCTGGCCGATCCTGGCCCTGCTGATCGGCGCCGGGCTGACCGTGCTCTATCGGTTCGCGCCCGACCATCCGCCGCCGCATCGCCGCTGGCTGGGCGCCGGCACGCTGGTGGCGACGGCGCTGTGGCTGGCGGCTGCCGGCGGCTTCTCGCTCTATGTCGCGCGGCTCGGCGGCTTCGACGCCACCTATGGCTCGCTCGGCGCCGCCGCGATCCTGCTGATGTGGCTGTACCTCACCGCCTTCGTGGTGCTGCTGGGGGCCGAGATCAACGCCTGTTTCGGCCGGGCACCGCCATCTGCTTGAGCGGCGCTACTCCGCCGCCGCCGCCCGGAGCCGCGCCGCCGCCCGCTCGGTGGCCGCGCGCCGGGCG
>CAZEFK010000094.1:0-27401 GCA_964511405.1 uncultured Comamonadaceae bacterium
GGTGATCGTCAAGCTCACGCCCAACGTCACCAACATCCTGGCCCCGGCCCGCGCGGCCAGATCGGGCGGCGCCGACGCGGTGTCGCTCATCAACACCATCAACTCGATCACCGGCGTCGACCTGGAGCGCATGGCGCCGATGCCCGCGGTCGACGGCAAGGGCACCCATGGCGGCTATTGCGGCCCGGCGGTCAAGCCGATCGCCCTCCACATGGTCGCCGAGATCGCCCGCGACGCCCAGACCCGCGGCCTTCCGATCTCGGGCATCGGCGGGGTCGCGAGCTGGCGCGACGCCGCCGAGTTCCTGGCCCTCGGTGCCGGCACGGTGCAGGTGTGCACGGCGGCCATGCATTACGGCTTCCGCATCGTCGGCGACATGATCGACGGGCTGTCGAACTGGCTGGACGACCACGGCCACGCCTCGGTCGAGGCGATCGTCGGCCGGGCGGTGCCCAACGTCACCGACTGGCAGTACCTGAACATGAACTACAAGCTGATCGCCAAGATCGATCAGGACTTGTGCATCAAGTGCGGGCTCTGCCACATCGCCTGCGAGGACACCTCGCATCAGGCGATCGCCGCCTTGCGCGTCGATGGCAAACGCCGCTACGAGGTGATCGATGCCGAGTGCGTCGGCTGCAACCTGTGCCAGCATGTCTGCCCGGTGCCCGACTGCATCTCGATGGTCGAGGTCGACACCGGGCTGCCGCCTGTCGACTGGCTGCACGATCCGCGCAACCCGCGCCGGGCCGCGGCGGAATAGGAGGGGCCGATGCGCAACATCCGGGTCAACCAGCAGCGCCTATGGGACAGCCTGGCCGAGATGGCCAAGATCGGCGCCACGCCCAAGGGCGGGGTCTGCCGGCTGGCGCTGACCGACCTCGACCGCCAGGGCCGCGACCTGTTCGTGGCGTGGTGCCGCGAGGCCGGCTGCAGCATCACGATCGACAAGATGGGCAACATCTTCGCCCGCCGGCCCGGACGCGACAATTCCCTGGCGCCTGTGATGACCGGCAGCCACCTGGACAGCCAGCCGACCGGCGGGCGCTTCGACGGCGTCTACGGCGTGCTGGCCGGCCTGGAGGTCATCCGCACCCTCAATGACCATGGGACCGAGACCCTGCGGCCGATCGAGGTCGCGGTGTGGACCAACGAGGAGGGCTCGCGCTTCGCCCCGGCGATGGTCGCCTCGGGCGTGTTCGCCGGCGTGTTCGACCTCGATTACGGCCTCTCCCGCGCCGACCTGGACGGCAAGACCATGGGCGAGGAACTGCAGCGCATCGGCTATGCCGGCGACGCCCCCGTCGGCGGCCGCCCGATCGCCGCCTTCTTCGAGACCCATATCGAGCAGGGCCCGATCCTGGAGGCCGAGAAGAAGACCATCGGCGTGGTCATGGGGGCCCAGGGCCAGCGCTGGTACGAGATCACGGTCACCGGACAGGAAGCCCATGCCGGCCCGACGCCCATGAAAGTGCGCCGCGACGCCCTGGTCGGCGCGTCCCGCCTGGTCGGGGCGGTCAACCGGATCGGCCTGGAGAACCAGCCCTATGCCTGCGCCACGGTCGGGCTGATGCAGGTCTCGCCCAACTCGCGCAACACCATCCCGGGCAAGGTGTTCTTCACCGTCGACTTCCGCCATCCAGACGCCGAGATCCTGGCCCGGATGGATGCCCAGCTCCGCCAGGCCGTCGAATCGACTTGTGCCGAGATCGGCCTCGTCCACGAGCTGACCCAGATCTGGCACTCGCCGCCGGTCAAGTTCGCCGAGCCCTGCGTCGAGGCCGTGCGCGCTGCCACCCGGGACCTGGGGCTGCCGCACATGGAGATCATCTCCGGCGCCGGGCACGACGCCTGCTACATCAGCCGCGTCGCCCCCACGGCCATGGTCTTCGTGCCGTGCAAGGACGGCATCAGCCATAACGAGATCGAGGACGCGACCCCGGGCGACGGCGGCGCCGGCGCCGACGGCGCGCGCCACGCCGTGCTGGCCCGCGCCGACGAGCCGGCAGCGTGACCGGCGGGCCAAGCTTCGGCCCCGGAAGTCGTGAGCCGGGGGACCGGCCGTGAGCGCCGTGTCGGTCTCGACGCCGCCCATCGCGGCAACCGCCGCCGACCTCGCCGTCGACATCCGCGGGCTGTCGCTGGTCTTTGACGCCGCCGATGGCCCGGTGCACGCGCTCAGCGACGTGACGCTGGCGATCGAGCGCGGCGCCTTCGTGTCGTTCATCGGACCATCGGGCTGCGGCAAGACCACGCTGATGCGGGTGATCGCCGACCTGGTGCAGCCGACCGGCGGCCACATCGCCGTCGAGGGCATGACGCCGGGCGAAGCCCGGCTCAAGCGCAGCTATGGGTATGTGTTCCAGGCGCCGGCGCTCTATCCCTGGCGCACCGCGGCCGCCAACGTCGCCCTGCCGCTGGAGATCATGGGCGTGCCCGCGGCCGAGCGGCAGCGGCGCGCGAAACACTATCTGGGCCTGGTCGGCCTGGCCGGGTTCGAGAAGAAATATCCCTGGGCGCTGTCGGGCGGCATGCAGCAGCGGGTGTCGATCGCCCGCGCGCTCAGCTTCGAGCCCCAGCTCCTGCTGATGGACGAACCGTTCGGGGCCCTGGACGAGATCACCCGCGACCACCTGAACGAGCAGCTTCTGGCGCTGTGGCGCCAGACCGCCAAGACCGTGATCTTCGTTACCCACTCGATCTCGGAAGCCGTCTACCTGTCCAGCCGGATCGTGGTGATGAGCCCGCGGCCCGGGCGCATCATCGACATCATCGACAGCGGCCTGCCGGTCGAGCGCAGCCTTGATATCCGCGACACGCCCGAGTTCCTGGAGCTGTCGCACCGGGTGCGCGTGGCCCTGCGCGCCGGCCACAGCTATGACTGAGGGCCTGAAGGCCCATGCCCTGCCGGTCGCGGCGGTGGTCGCGGTGCTGGTCGTCGTCTGGTACGGGCTGGCGGTGCTGCTCAACGCGCCGCAGGTGATCGACCAGTTCGAGCGCGACGACCAGGCCTGGACCACGTCGGACCTGGTGGCCGGCGTCTGGTCCATGGACTCGCCCGTCCTGCCGACGCCCGACCAGATCACCGCCGACATGTGGAGCTCGGTCTTCGACTGGCCGGTGTCGAGCAACCGCAGCCTCGTCTACCACGCCGGAGTCACGGTCTCGGCGGCGCTCGCCGGCTTCGTCCTCGGCACGCTGCTCGGCATCGTCCTGGCGGTCGGCATCGTCACGCTGCGGGTGCTGGAGGGCAGCCTGCTGCCCTGGGTGATCGCCTCGCAGACCATCCCGATCCTGGCGATCGCGCCCATGGTCGTGGTCGTGCTGGGCAATCTGGGCATCACCGGCCTGGTGCCCAAGGCCGTGATCTCCATGTATCTGTGCTTCTTCCCGGTCGCGGTCGGCATGGTCAAGGGCCTGCGCGCGCCCGACCCCCTTCAGCTCGACCTGATGGCGACCTACAGCGCCAGCCGCGGCCAGACGCTGCGCAAGCTGCGCCTGCCGGCGTCCCTGCCCTATCTGATCGCCAGCCTCAAGGTCGCCATTGCCGCCAGCCTGGTCGGCGCCATCGTCGGCGAGCTGCCGACCGGTGCCCAGGCCGGACTCGGGTCGCGGCTGCTGAGCGGCTCCTATTTCGGCCAGACCATCCAGATCTGGTCGGCGCTGGCCATGGCGGCGATCCTGGGCGTGGTGCTGGTGGCCCTGGTCGATCTCGCCGGGCGGCTGGCCAGCCGGGCCCTGGGCCAGCCGGCATGATCCTGGCCGTCGCCATCCTGCTGCTGGCCGCGGGCTGCCTGGCCCGGGTCGCGGCGGCGGGTGCCCACGGCCTGGCGGATCCCCTGCTGTGGCTGGCGGTGCTCGCGACCCTGGGCCTGGCCTGGCGGCTACTCGACAGGCTCAGCGCGCTGCGGGGCCGTGCCCGGCTGCTGGCCCCGGTGCTGTTCGGCCTGCTCGTCCTGTTCCTGTGGCAGGTGGCGGTGGTCGGCTTCGACATCCCGGCGATCCTGCTGCCGGCGCCCAGCCGCATCGCCCTGACCCTGGCGGCGCGGTTCGACGTGCTGTGGGCCGATTTCGAGCAGACCGTCTTCAAGTCGGTGCTGGCCGGCTACACCCTCGGCTGCGGCCTGGGCTTCCTGGCCGCCCTGGCGGCCGACCGCGTGCCGTTCCTGGCGCGCGGGATCCTGCCCTTGAGCGGCCTGGTGTCGGCGGTGCCGGTGGTGGGGATCGCGCCGATCATGGTGATGTGGTTCGGCTTCGGCTGGGAATCGAAGGCGGCCGTGATCGTGGTCATGACCGTCTTCCCGATGATGGTCAACGCCCTGGCCGGCCTGCAGGCGAGCGACGCCATGGCCCGCGACCTGATGCGCTCCTACGCCGCCGGCTGGGGCCAGACCCTGCTGAAGCTGCGTCTGCCCGCGGCCCTGCCCTTCATCTTCAACGCGCTCAAGATCAACTCGACCCTGGCCATGATCGGCGCCATCGTCGCCGAGTTCTTCGGTTCGCCGATCCTGGGCCTGGGCTTCCGCATCAGCGCCGAGATCGCGCGCATGAATGTCGACGTGGTGTGGGCGGCGATCACGCTCGCCGCGGTCGCGGGTTCGCTGTTCTATGCGCTGATCGCGGCGCTGGAGCGCGCCGTCACCTTCTGGCATCCCTCATACCGCAGCCAGCGGGGCTAATAACAACGGAGGACCCCATGTCGAAGAAGACCTTGGCCCTGGCACTGGGCCTGACGCTCGTCGGCGCCTCGGCCCACGCCGACGACAAGCTCGCCCTGCAGTTGAAGTGGGTGGCCCAGGCCCAGTTCGCCGGGTACTTCGTGGCCCACGACAAGGGCTTCTACAAGGAGGTCGGGCTCGACGTGACGGTCAAGCCGGGCGGTCCGGACATCAATCCCAGCCAGGTGATCGCCGGCGGCGGGGCCGACGTGGTGGTCGACTGGATGCCCTCGGCGCTGGCGACGCGCGAGAAGGGCGTGCCGCTGAGCAACATCGCCCAGGTGTTCCAGCGCTCGGGCATGGAGCTGACCTGCCGCAAGGATTCGCACATCACCAAGCCCGCCGACTTCAAGGGCCACACCCTGGGCGTGTGGTTCGCCGGCAACGAATATCCGTTCCTGGCCTGGATGGCGAAGCTGGGCCTGAAGACCACGGGCGCGCCGGACGGCGTCACCGTGCTCAAGCAGGGCTTCAATGTCGACCCCCTGGTCCAGAAGCAGGCCGACTGCATCTCGACCATGACCTACAACGAGTATTGGCAGGTCATCGACAAGGGCTACAAGCCCGACCAGCTGGTCGTGTTCAAGTATGAGGACCAGGGTGTCGCGACCCTGGAGGACGGCCTCTACACCCTGGAGAAGAACCTGGCCGACCCGGCCATGTCCAACAAGCTGGCGCGGTTCCTAAAGGCGTCGTTCAAGGGCTGGGACTATGCCCTCAACCACCAGGACGAGGCGGTCAAGATCGTCCTGGCCAACGACGCGTCGGGCGCCCAGACCAAGAAGCACCAGACCCGCATGATGGGCGAGATCGCCAAGCTGGTCGCGGGCTCCAAGCAGGGCATCGGCTACCTGGAGCCGGCCGCCTATGAGCGCACGGTCTCGGAGCTGCTGGCCTCGCAGTCCGACCCGGTGATCAGCAAGAAGCCTGACGGCACCGCCTGGACCCACGCGATCTGGGAGATGTCGAAGAAGTAGGACGGGCGTCGGCCCCCGCGGCGGCGGGGGCCGAACCGGTCAGGCGGCGGCGAGCACGGGATAGTCGATATAGCCCCGGTCGTCGCCGCCATAGAAGGTGGCGCGATCGGCCTCGTTCAGCGGCGCGCCGCGGCGCCAGCGCTCGACCAGATCGGGGTTGGCCAGGAACGGCACGCCGATCGACACCAGGTCGGCCGCCCCCGACCGCACCGCGGCGTCGGCGCTGGACCGGTCATAGCCGCCATTGAGCATGAGCGGCCCCTTGAACGCTCGCCGCAGCGCCGGCGCGATCGGCGGGGCGCCGGCCGGCTCGCTGCCGATCGGCAGCATCAGGTGCAGATAGGCGAGGTCCAGGCGCCCCAGCGCCTCGGCGGCATAGCCGAAGGTCCGGTGCGGATCGGAATCGCGCATGTCGTTGAAGGGATTGTAGGGCGACAGCCGGACCCCGACATGGTCGGCCGACCAGGCGTCGATCACGGCCTCGGTCACCTCCAGCAGGAACCGCGCCCGGTTCTCGACACTGCCGCCATAGCGGTCGGTGCGCTGGTTCGAGCCGTCTCGCAGGAACTGATCGATCAGATAGCCATTGGCGCCGTGGATCTCGACGCCATCGAAACCGGCCGCCCGGGCGCGCCGGGTCCCGTCGGCATAGAGCAGGGCCAGCGCCGGGATCTCGTCGGTCTCCAACGCCCGCGGCACCGGGAAGGGCTGCGGGCCGGTGGGCGTGAAGGCTTCGCCGCGGGCAGCGATCGCCGATGGCGCCACCGGCTGGGCGTTGCCCGGCTGCAGCGACGGATGCGAGACGCGGCCGGTGTGCCAGAGCTGCAGCAGAATCCGCCCGCCTCCCTCGTGCACCGCGTCGGTGACCCGGCGCCAGGCCGCGACCTGATCGTCGCTGTGGATGCCGGGGGTGTTGGGGTAGCCCACGCCATAGGGCGTGACCTGGGTCGCTTCGGATATGATCAGCCCAGCGCCGGCGCGCTGAGCGTAGTAGGTCGCCGCCGAGGCGCCCGGCACCGCGCCGGGGGCTCGGTTGCGGGTCATGGGCGCCATGGCGACGCGATTGGGCAGGGCCAGCGCCCCGACCTGGATCGGCGAGAAGATGTCCATGAACGGTGTCGTCCTTTGCCCACAAGGTATGTGCCCGCATACTGTGGGAACGGCCGGCCCTCGGAACAAGTACCCGGCCGCATACATATATCCGGCAATGACCGACGATCCGTTTGCCCCCCGCCCGTCCGCCCCCTGCCGGCGCCCACGCGACCGCCGCGCCACCGAGCGCGCCCTGTTGGCCGCCGGTGCCCGGCTGTTCGCCGAGCGCGGCTACGATGCCGCCACCACGCGCGAGGTTGCCGCCGCCGCCGGCGTCAACGAGCAGCTGATCACCCGCTATTTCGGGGGCAAGGCCGGGCTGCTGAAGGGGATCCTGGACGGCTTCGGCAAGACCGGGTGCGACAGCGCCGGCCCGCCGCCCGCCGCCGACGTCGAAGGCGAGATCGCCGGGTTCCTGGCCTTCCACCTGGCGCAGGACTGGCAAGCGCGAGAGGTCAGCCGAGTGACGCTGGAGCGCGCCGTCTGCGACGGCGGCATCGCCCATGCGTTGCGCGGCCACGTCGCCGAGTGCCGGGCCCGCCAGCTCCACGACCGGCTGGCCGCCCTGGCGGCGCGCGGCCTGATCGACCCGGCCGCCGACCTGCCGCGGATCGCCCAGGCCGTCGCCAGCCTCAGCTTTGCCTTGGGCGTGGTCGACCAGGTCGTCCTGGGCACCGAAGGCGCCCGCATCCACCCGCTGATCACCGAATCAGCACGCGTCCTCGCGCGCGGCCTGGCGCCGCCGGGAGCCGGCCCTCGTCCTACGGCAGACTGCTGACGACCTCAGCCATCACTCCGGCAGCCCTGCTTGACGCAGGCCATCAGAGAAGATGGCGATGTCTTGCGGCCGGCGGAAAGGGAGCCAATCCCGGAGATTGGCAATGCGCAGGGCGGGATCGAGCTGGCGCAGGTGCTGCATTGCCTGCCGGGCTTCGTCAGCCCGCCCGGCCAGCGCGTGGCTGGCCGCGATCACGGCGACCACCATCAGGAAGCTCGGCAAATCCCGGAACGACGTCGCGGCCCACGACGCGGCTTCGTCGAAACGCTCGGCGAACAGATGCGCGGCCGCCATTCCGGCCTGCATGCGATACAATTCGGGATCCAGCGGGCTGAGGCGGATCGCCTGGGTGAAATGGGCGATCGCGCCATCGGGATCGCCGTGCCAAACCCGAAGAAACCCGCCCAGGAACCAGGCGGCCGCCAGGTTGGGATTGAGCAGCTTCGCCCGGTCGAGCAGCTCAATGCCGCTGTCGAGGTCGTCGGCCAGGTGGGCGAGAGCATGGCCGGCCCGGGCAAGCACGACCGCATCGTCCCGCCCCAGCTCGATGGCGCGGCGAGCCAGGTGCACGCCCTCGGCGATCTCGTGCGGGCGATCGCCGAGCCAGCCATTGGCCTTGCGCCAGAAGTAGCACCAGGCTGCCATGCCGTGGGCCGGCGCGTAGAGCGCGTCCAGCTCGATCGCCTTGGAGAACAGGTGCAGAGCCTGGTCCACCGCCTCCCTGCTGCCACGCTGCAGGTTCGCCATCGCCCGAAGATAGTAATCGTAGGCATCGAGACTCTCGGTCGGCTTGTGCTGCGCGCGCTCGATCTCGGCCCGTTGGAGCTGCGGCGCGATCGCGCCGACGACGCTCGCGGTCATCTGGTCCTGCAGCGCGAATATATCGTCGATCCTGCCTTCGAAGCGTTCCGACCAGAGATTGGTGCCCGTGGTGGCATCGACGAGCTGGCCGGTGATCCGCACCCGGTTCGCTGATTTGCGCAAGCTGCCTTCGACCAGGTAGCGAACGCCCAGGTCCCGCCCCACCTGCTTCACGTCGACCGCCCGGCCCTTGTAGGTGAAGCTCGAGTTCCGGGCGATCACGAAAAGTCCGCTCATGCGCGACATGGCGGCGATGATGTCTTCCACCACGCCATCGACGAAGTAGTCCTGGCTCGGATCGCCGCTGAGGTTCAGGAAGGGCATGACCGCGACGGATGGCCGGTCGGGAAGGGTCAAGGCCTCCGCCGGCGGCGGCGTGTGAAGGTCGGCGGCGCCGCGCGGCTGCGATGCGGCGCTCTCCTGCACCGCGCCCACGAACCGGTAGCCCTTGCGGGCAATCGTGCGCACCAGGCGCTGCGCCTCGCCGGTGTCGCCGATCGCCTTGCGCGCGGCATTGATATGGCTGGTCAGGGTGGAGTCCGAGACGATGCGGCCACCCCAGACCGCGTCGATCAGGTCGTCCTTGGTCACGACGCGGTCGCGGTTGAGCACCAAGTGAAGCAGCAGGTCGAAGACCTGCGGCCCGAGCGCTATCCGCGCAGACCCCCGGGCAAGCTCCCGCCGATCAGGGTCGAGCACAATATCCCCAATTTATATCGCAGCACGCCGCCCCCGTCGCACCGGCCATATTTGGACGGCAATCCAAGCCAATTTGGACGGCGTGGCAACGTCTTTCTGCGCGCCCTCGGTCATCCTTCGACCGCCAACACCTCGGGCAACACCTCGAACGGAGACCGAACCATGAAGATCGTTGTTATCGGCGGTACCGGCCTGATCGGTGGCAAGGTCGTCTCGAACCTGCGTCGGATGGGGCATGAGCTCATCGCGGCGGCGCCGAGCACGGGCGTCAATACCATCACCGGCGAAGGGCTGGCCGATGCGGTCGCGGGGGCGCAGGTCGTCATCGATGTCGCGAACGCCCCCGATTTTGCGGACGGGCCGGTCATGGCGTTCTTCACGACGTCGGGCCGCAACCTGGTCGCCGCGGCGAAGGCTGCCGGCGTGCGCCACCACATCGCGCTGTCGGTGATCGGCAGCGACCGCCTGCCGGACAGCGGCTACCTGCGGGCGAAGGCCATGCAGGAAACGCTGATCAAGGCGTCCGGGCTGCCCTACACGATCATCCGGTCGACCCAGTTCTTCGAGTTTCTGGGGGGGATCGCCCAGTCGGCAAGCGAAGGCCAGGTGGTTCGCCTGTCACCGGCGCTGCTGCAGCCCATCGCCTCCGACGACGTCGCCGCCTTCGTGACCAAGGTCGCGACACTGCCGCCGGCCAACGGCGTGCTCGAGCTGGCGGGGCCGGAACGCATCGGTCTCGACGATCTGGTTCGCCGCTACCTTGCCGCCAAGCACGATCCCCGCACCGTGGTCACCGATGTCCGGGCGCGCTACTTCGGCGCCGAGCTGACCGACAAGTCCCTGACGCCCGGCGACCATCCGCACATCGGGTCGACCTCGCTCGACACCTGGCTCGCCCGGGCATAGCGCTCCGATGATCGGACTGAACGGCAAGGTCGTCATCGTCACCGGTGGCAGCTCGGGCATCGGTCGGGCCGCGGCGCTCGGATTTGCGCAGCATGGCGCCAAAGTCGTCATCACCGGACGCCGCGCCGGCCCGTTGCGGGCGGCGATGAACGACCATCCGAACATCGCGGGCGTGACGGCCGATGCCGCTGTCCCGGCGGATGCCCGGCGCACGATCGACGAAGCGCTCGATACCTGGGGGCGCGTGGACGTCCTGGTCAACAATGCCGGGGCCGGCGCGATCCTGCCGATGTCGGACGCCACCGCCGAGGCGATCGCCGGCATCTTTGCGGTCAATGTCGTCGGCCCCAGCCTGCTCGCGGCCGCCGCGCTGCCCTACCTGGCGGCGTCGCAGGGAGCCATCGTCAATGTGTCGAGCACGCTTGGCCAGAAGCCGGCGCCGGGACTGTCGCACTACGCGGCGAGCAAGGCGGCGCTGGATCACTTGACCCGGTGCTGGGCGCTCGAGCTTGCGCCCCTTGGCGTGCGGGTCAATGCGGTCGCGGCCGGTCCGACGGAGACCGGTGCCCTGACGGGAATGATGGGGCTCTCCGCCGACCGTGCCGAGGCCGTCAAGGAGCGGGAGCGTGAACGGATCCCGCTCGGGCGGCGCGGCAATCCGGAAGACGTCGCCCGATGGATCCTGATGCTGGCCGATCCCGTCTCCGAATGGGTTACGGGGCAGGTAATCGCGGTCGATGGCGGGTTGGCCATTTCCTGATCGGCTCTCGGCCGAAGTCTTTGCTCGTGAGCAATCGGCCCAAAATGAACCTGCATTTGAGCGCACCCTCCCATTGAACGCGAGCACAAACCCATGTGTAAGCCGAACATGCGCCGGGAGCGTCCGTCTGGTACCTCCGACGTGTCCCCGAACAACCAGCCGATGGCGGACCGGCGGTCTGCCGATGTCGAAATGGCGCGAGTCCTCAAGACGGCGCCGCTTCGCATGGCATCGGACCCGGGCGGCACGATCGCCCATTGGAAGCATGGCGCTCTGCACGACGTCGTCGAGCCGATGACCGACCATGTCATCATGACGTACATCGGCACCATGCAGCGCTTGGAGCGGCGCTCCGGGCGATCGGTTGCGATCGGCATGGCGCGGTCCGGCGCCGTGACGATCATTTCGGCGGGATCGAGCGCCCGCTGGGATATCGCCGGCACCGTCAATGTCGTCCAGCTCTATCTTCCCCACGCAACGCTGGCGCGCGTTGCTGCCGAGGCCGACAGGGCTGGGCCGGCGCATCTTTTGGAGCGCACCGGCCACCCCGATCCGACGACATCCCGACTGCTTATCAGTGCCGCGGATGTTCTGGACGGCACCGAGGCCCTGGACGCGCTATTCCGGCAACAATTGACGGATCTTCTAGCCACGCGCCTGCTGGCTGCGCACACCGGGGTCCCCGACACGCGTCAGCCGGCCCTGGGCGGCCTGTCGCCGACGGCGCTGCGCCGCGCCATCGAACGCTTGCGCTCGGACAGCGACGCGGACGTATCGCTCGCGGCGCTGGCTTCGGATGCCGGGCTGTCCCGGTTCCATTTCTGCCGTGCCTTCAAGGAAAGCACCGGACTTTCGCCGCATGCCTGGCTGCGCCAATACCGGCTCGAGCAGGCCATGACCATGCTGCGCGACCCCGATGCCTCGATCGTGTCGGTCGCCGCAGCGCTTGGCTATGCCTCGCAGACGGCGTTCGCGGCGGCATTCCGGCGGCTGACCGGGGAAACCCCCAGCAATTGGCGACGGCGCGCCCGGTAGCAGCAATCGCGCGGCAATCACGGCAATCGCTCTGGGGCACGGGCCGCCAGCATTCGCTAAATCATCCCAGGTATCCACGCTGACGACCTGCCGATACAGAGCGCAATGACGCGCGTATTTCCGGAAAACTCGAACGACGGAGTAGATCACATGCGGCTCGTCATCATCGGCGCCGGCTTTGCCGGCATGTACGCCGCCCTTTCCGCCGCCCGCCTGCGCGAGATCCAGGGCGTCTCGCCGGAGACGCTCGAGATCGCGCTGGTGGCGCCCGAGCCGACGCTGGTGATCCGGCCGCGGCTCTATGAGCCGAAGCCCGAGACGCTGACGGCACCGCTGCTGGACGTCCTGAAGGCGGTCGATGTCGTCTATGTGCAGGGCCGTGCCGAGGCGGTCGACACGGCGGCCCGCGCGGTGGACATCGCGACCGCGGACGGCACGCGGATCGCGCTGGCCTATGATCGACTGGTCGTCGCGTCCGGCAGCCGGCTGTTCCGTCCCAGCATTCCCGGTCTCGCCGAGCACGCCTTCAGCGTCGACCAGCTCGACGACGCGATCGCGCTCGACCGGCACCTGCGCAGCCTGGCGGATCGGCCGGCATCGGCGGCGCGCGATACGGTCGTGGTTGCCGGCGGCGGGTTCACCGGCATCGAGACGGCAACCGAGATGCCGGCGCGGCTGCGCGCCATCCTCGGCGAGCAGGCCAGGCCGAGGGTCATCATCGTCGAGCGCAATGCGGCCATCGCGCCCGACATGGGGGCCGGCCCGCGGCCGATCATCGAGGAGGCGCTCCGCAAGCTCGGCGTGGAAACCCGGCTCGGCGCCGGCGTCGAAGCGGTGGAGGGGACCGGCGTGACGCTGATCAACGGCGATCGCATCGACAGCATGACGGTGATCTGGGCGGCCGGCATGCGGGCGGCGCCGCTGGCGGCGCAGATCCCGGGCGAGCGTGACAATTTCGGCCGCCTGCTGGTGGACCGGGAGTTGCGCGTGCTGGCGGTGCCCGGCGTGTTCGCGACCGGCGACGCGGCCAGGGCGGCCAGCGACGATGTCGGCAACTACGCGCTGATGTCGTGCCAGCACGCCACGCGCATGGGCGCCTTCGCCGGCAACAATGCCGCCGCCGAGCTGCTGGGCGTGCCGACCACGCCCTATCACCAGAAAGTGTACGTCACCTGCCTCGACCTGGGTGCGGCCGGCGCGATCTTCACGCGAGGCTGGGAGCGGACCGTGGACATGGTCGGCGCGGCGGCGAAGCAGACCAAGCACGACATCAACACCGTGTGGATCTACCCGCCGCGGGCCGAGCGTGCCTCCGCGCTGGCGTCGGCCGACCCGGAGTGCGTCACCAACCTTTAGCTGTGTTCGCGACGCGGCCGCGCTCCGACGCCGGAGCGCGGACCGCTCGCCAGCGACCAACCTGGAGCTCACGACGATGAGAAAACCTACGAAGGCCATTCCAAGGATTACGAGTTCGGGCTGAACGCCATGCGGGCGCATTGGCAGAGCGGGTTGGACGACATCCGCCGCACGCTGGCCGATCCGCGGCGCCTGGAGCTGCCGCCGCCCGAACTGGGGATCGCGATGTCCATCGCCCCGGTTGAGGCGGCGCGGGCAGCGCGATCCCACTCACCGACGGAGGTCACCATGACCGACACCAGGCACACCGCATCGTTCGACGCGAGCGACCGCACGCCGTCGCCTCGGCAGCGGCTGCGGCCCGCCCGCCTTGTCGTCAAGCGCGCCGCGGTCGGCCTCGTGGTCGCCGGCGCAACCGCTGCAGCGGCCAACTTCGGCTATGACTACTGGACCGTGGGACAATATCGGCAATCGACCGACGATGCGTTCGTCCAGGCCGATTCGACGACAATTGCGCCGAAGGTCTCGGGCTATATTGCGGACGTTCTGGTGCAGGACAATGACCAGGTGGCGGCGGGGCGCGTGCTGGCGCGCATCGACGACCGGGACTTTCGCGCCGCGCTCGACCAAGCCCGCGCCGACGTCGCCGCCGCGCTCGCCTCCATCCAGAACATCGAGGCCGAGGTCGTGCTGCAGCAATCGATGGTCGACCAGAGCAGGGCCGCGATCGCGGCAACCGAGGCCTCGCTCAGATTTGCGGCGCAAGACCAGAGCCGCTACCGCGATCTCATGGCCACCGGTTACGGCACGGTGCAGCGCGCCCAGCAAACCGATGCGCTGCTGCGCCAGAAACTGGCGCAATTGCAGAGCGATCGCGCGGCATCAGCCGCCGCCCAGCAGAAGATCGCGGTGCTCGCGACCGAGCGGACCAAGGCTGAAGCGGCCCGGGACCGCGCCGAGGCGGTGGCGCGCCAGGCCGAGCTGAACCTGTCCTACACCAGGATCGTGGCGCCGGTGTCCGGGGTTGTCGGTGCGCGGTCGCTGCGGGTCGGGCAGTACGTCCAGGCCGGAACCCCACTCATGGCGGTGGTGCCGCTCAACGCCGTCTACATCGTCGCCAACTTCAAGGAAACCCAGCTGACGCACATGCGCCGCGGCCAGCCGGTTGAGATCGCCGTCGACAGCTTCCCCGACGTCACCCTCAAAGGCCGCATCGACAGCCTGGCACCGGCCAGCGGGCTCCAGTTCGCGCTGCTGCCGCCGGACAATGCCACCGGCAACTTCACCAAGATCGTGCAGCGCATCCCGGTCAAGATCGTGCTCGACGACGCGGCCCTTGCCGGCTTGCTCCGCCCCGGCATGTCGGTCGAACCCACCGTCGACACCAAGGCGGCCGCTCAAGCGGCGGTGCAATCCCCGCGCTCCGCATTGTAATACTCAAGGAGTGCCGATCATGACCAGCTCGGTCCCGGCTGCAATGCCGGCGAATTCATCGACCCCGGCTGCCGCGGGCAGCGCACCGGCGGCATCGGCCAAGACCTGGATTGCCGTACTGGGTTCGACCCTCGGCGCCTTCATGGCGGTGCTCAATATCCAGATCACCAACGCGTCGCTTGCCGATATTCAAGGCGGCATCGGCGCCGGCATCGACGACGGCGGCTGGATCTCGACCTCGTATCTGATCGCCGAGATCATCGTCATCCCGCTCACGGCCTGGTTGGCCCAGGTCTTCTCGCTGCGCCGCTATCTTCTGGCCAACGCCGTGCTGTTCCTCATCTTCTCGGCGGCCTGCGCCCTTGCCCAGAACCTGGGCCAGATGATCGTGCTGCGAGCCCTTCAGGGCTTCACCGGCGGCGTCCTCATTCCGATGGCGTTCACCATCATCATCACGCTGCTGCCCAAAGCGAAGCAGCCGATCGGACTGGCCCTCTTCGCCATATCGGCGACATTTGCACCGGCGATCGGGCCGACGATCGGCGGATACCTGACCGAGACCTACGGTTGGCCCTACGTCTTCTATGTCAATATCGTGCCCGGCGCGGTCATGGTCGGGATGCTCTGGGTTTCGCTCGACCGTACGCCAATGCGGCTGGCCATGCTGCGCGACGGCGACTGGGCCGGGATCGCCACCATGGCGATTGGTTTGGGCGCGCTGCAGACGGTCCTCGAAGAGGGCAACAAGGACGATTGGTTCGGTTCACCCTATATCGTCCGGCTGTCCCTCGTCGCCGTCGGGGCGCTGGCTCTGTTTCTGTGGATCGAACTCACGGCCGTGCGGCCGCTGATCAATCTTCGCTTGCTCGTCCGGCGCAATTTCGGCTTCGGCATCGCCGCGAATTTCCTTCTTGGCATCGCGCTCTACGGTTCTGTCTTCATCTTGCCGATGTATCTGGCGCGCATCCAAGGTTACAATTCCGAGCAGATCGGCATGGTGCTGGCCTGGACCGGCCTGCCGCAGCTCCTGCTGATCCCGCTGGTGCCGCGGCTGATGAAACGCGTCGACGCGCGCTTGATCATTGCCATCGGTTTCGGCCTGTTCGCCGTCAGCAACTTCATGAATATCGCCATGAGCCCGGACTACGCCGCCGACCAGTTGCTATGGCCGAACGTCGTCCGCGCGGCCGGGCAGGCGCTGTGCTTCGCGCCGCTCTCCGCCGTGGCCACCGCCGGCATCGAGGCGGTCAATGCCGGCTCCGCTTCGGCGCTGTTCAACATGATGCGCAATCTCGGCGGCGCCGTCGGCATCGCCGGACTGCAGACGCTGCTCACCAAGCGCGAGCAGTTTCACTCCAACGTCCTGGCCTCGCACGTGTCGCTCTTTGCCGAGGCGGCGCGGACGCGGATCGAGGGGCTGACCCAATATTTTCTCAGCCATGGCGTCGCGGATCGTGGCGCGGCCACGCACCAGGCAATGGTGGCGATCGGCCGGGTCGTCCAGAGGCAGTCTTTCATCCAGGCCTTCAGCGACACGTTTTTCCTTCTCGGCGTCGCCCTCATCCTTGCCCTGGTCGCCAGCTTGCTGCTCAGGAAGCCGGACCATCTCCCGGCCGGCGGCGCCCATTGATCAAGCCCGATCCCATGATGGGGCCATGGCCCTCTCCTCACGCTGTTCGGCCAGTCTCGGCCGTACCGGCCGCCGCGCGCGTCCGGAACCATTCGGCCGTGGCCGCGTCCTTGGCCGCGACGGCGTCCCGCCAGGCCGGCAGGGCCGCGAGCCCGCCGTACCAGCGGACGATGTCCGGAAAGTCGCGGACCGGCAGGCCCATGGTGCCGGCCGACGGCACCAGCGTGCCGATCGAGAAATCGGCGATCGTCAGGCGGTCGCCGAGCAGCCAGGTCCGGCCCCGGAGCCAACCGTCCAGCACGGCGGCGAAGCGGGCGAAATTGCGCTCGCCCCGGGCGATGAACGCGGGCTCGGGCGGCCCCAGGCCCAGCACCATCTTCGAACTCTTCTCGAACGCGACCATGCCGCAGGACTCGGCATCCCAGTGGGCGCTTTCCCAGGCGAGCCAGCGCATGACGTCGGCCTGCCCCTTGAGGTCCGACGGCCACAGCCTCGACTCCGGACGCTGGGCGGCCAGGTAGAACAGGATGGCATTCGCCTCCCACAGAACGAAGTCCCCGTCCTGGAGGGTCGGCATCTTCCGGTTCGGATTGAGCGCGGCATAGCCCGCGTCGAGCTGGTCGCCCCGGCCGAGATCGACCGTCGCGATCTCGCACTCGATGCCGAGATGGGTCTTCAGCGCCACCACGCCGAGCGCGCGCGAAGACGGAGGGAAAATATAGAGCTTCATGCCCCGAACGATACGAAGCCGAGGACCGCGGGCGGGAGTAACAAGCGCGTCGGGATTCCGATGGCCGGTCAGCTCTCGCGCGCCGCCTGGATCGTCCGTGCCACCAGATCGGGGTCGGTCACGGTCAGGCGGTATTCCCGGTCGAGCGGCGTGCCACCCATTCCGACCTGCGGGTTGCGCCACCGCATCGCGCTCGGTACCTCGGCCAGGGCGGAGAAATGCAGCTCGGCCAAGCCGGTGCCGCGGCGCACGGCGGCGATCGTCGCGGGGTCGAGCGCGCCGCAGCCCAGGATCCCGATGCGGCCGGCGGCCAGCGCCGCCAGGCGCGCCAGTAGGGCCATGCCCTCGGGCGCCGTGCTGCGCTGGCCGCTGGTCAGCACCCGGTCGACGCCGCAGCGGACCAGCGCTTCAAGCGCCGCCGCCGGATCCCGGGTCATGTCGAAGGCGCGGTGAAAGGTGACGCTGAGCGGCCGCGCCGCCGCCGCCAGCGCCCGGGTCCGCGCTTCATCGACATCGGCGTCGGCGGTCAGGCAGCCGATCACCACGCCGGCGGCGCCGGCCTGCCGGATGTCGGCGACATCGGCCAGCATGGCGGCGAACTCGGCATCGGAATAGAGGAAGTCGCCGCCGCGCGGCCGGACGATGACATGGACCGGTACGGTGGCGCGGCCGAGCGCCGCGCGGATCATCCCGGCGCTGGGCGTGAGCCCGCCTTCCAGCAGGCCCGCGCACAGCTCGACGCGATCGGCGCCGCCGGCCTGGGCGGCCAGCAGCCCGTCGACGCCCTCGACGCAGACTTCGATCAGCGGCTTGGGCATGGGTCCGGCATGCGCCGCCCCTACTCCGCCGCCCGCGCCAACGGCCGCGGCTGGCGCAGCTGGTTCTGGCGGGCCAGGGCCTCGAAGGTCGGGCCGAAGGTCGGGCGCGGGATGCAGCGGCCGGCGCCGCGCACGGGGTCCAGCTGGCCGCCGGCCAGCACCACCCGGCCCTGGCTGATGGTGTGGCTGGGCCGGCCCTTGACCTGCATGCCCTCGAAGATGTTGAGGTCGACCTTCTGGTGGTGGGTCTTGGCCGACAGGGTGTGGGTCGCTGCCGGGTCCCAGACCACGATGTCGGCGTCGGATCCGACCGCAACAGTGCCCTTGCGCGGATAGATGTTGAAGATCCGCGCGGCATTGGCCGAGGTCACGGCCACGAACTCGTTGGGCGTGAGGCGGCCGGAGTTGACGCCCTGGTGCCAGAGCACGGTCATGCGGTCCTCGACCCCGCCGGTGCCGTTGGGGATCTTGGTGAAGTCGCCTTTGCCCATGGCCTTCTGCGGGGCGCAGAAGCAGCAATGGTCGGTGGCCGTGGTCTGCAAGCTGCCGGACTGCAGGCCGCGCCACAGTGCCTCCTGATGCTCCTTGGAGCGGAAGGGCGGGCTCATGACATGGGCCGCGGCATAGTCCCAATCGGGGCTGAGATAGACCGAGTCGTCGACGACCAGATGGCCGGCCAGGACTTCACCGTACACGCGCTGCCCTTCCAGGCGGGCGCGGGTGATGGCTTCGAGCGCCTCCTTGCAACTGACATGGACGATGTAGACTGGCGTGTTGATCACCTGGGCGATGCGGATCGCGCGGTTGGCGGCCTCGCCCTCCACCGCCGGCGGCCGCGACAGCGGATGGCCTTCGGGACCGGTGATGCCCTGGGCCAGCAGTTCCTGCTGCAGATGCCAGACCAGCTCGCCGTTCTCGGCGTGCACGGTGCACAGGGCGCCCAGCTCGCGGGCCCGCCGGAAGCTGTGCAGCAGGCCGTCGTCGGGCACCATGATGGCCCCCTTGTAGGCCATGAAATGCTTGAAGCTGTTGACGCCGCGCTCGGTGGTCAGCACGCCCATCTCGCGGGCGACCTGGTCGCTCCACCAGGTCACGGCAACGTGGAAGGAATAATCGGCGGCCGATTTCTCGGCCCAGCCCATCCAGGTGTCGTGGGCCTCCAGCAGCGACTGCTGCGGGCTCGGGATCACGAAGTCGATGATCATGGTCGTGCCGCCGGCCAGCGCCGCCGCGGTGCCCGAGAAGAAGTCCTCGGACGCCACCGTGCCCATGAAGGGCAGCTCCATGTGGGTGTGCGGGTCGATGCCGCCCGGCATCACGAGCTGGCCGCCGGCATCGACGATGCGGGCGCCGGCCGGCGCCTCCAGGCCCGGGCCAACCGCCTTGACCACGCCGTCGGCGCACAGAACGTCGGCGCGCTGGGTCTGGTCGGCCGTGACCACGGTGCCGCCACGGATCAGAAGGGGCTCGGCCATCGCAAGGGTCCTCGCTGACAGGGTGCGGAGCGGCCATGGTAAGCCCACCCGCCGCGCGCCCGCATCAGCGAAATTTGACCGATTGGACAGGACTGGCCGCGGGGTCGACCGCCGCGGCCGGACGCTTGGGCGACGGCGATCGGTGGTCGCTCCGCAGGTACCGCTCCAGCGCCTGCACCAGGAGCGAGGCGGGCCAGGCGACGGCGAAATAGGCCAGGCCGGTCACCGCGAAGACATGGAGCGGCAGGAACGTCTCCGACATGATCGCGCGGGACGTCAAGGTCAGTTCCGGGACGGCGATCAGCGCGCAGATCGAGCTGTCCTTGAGCAGCGCGATCAGGCTGATCAGCAGCGGCGCGAGCACGATGCGCAGCGCTTGCGGCAGGATCACCAGCCGGAACGCCTGGGCCGGCGTCAGCCCGAGGGCGCGCGCCGCCTCGCGCTGGCCTGCCGGCACCGCTGCAGGCCGGCGCGAAAGACCTCGGCGAGGTAGGCGGCATAGACCATGCCCAGCCCCAGGATGCTCGCTGCCACCGCCGGAATAGCAATGCCCGCGCCGGGCAGGGCGAAATAGAGCAGGTACAGCGCCACCAGGATCGGCACGCCGCGCAGGACCAGGAGATAGGCGTCGGCGATCGCACGGGCCGCCGGCGATCGGCGCGTGCGCAGGGCTTCGATGCCCAGCCCCAGCACAAAGGCGGCGGCGAAGCTGCAGCTCGTCAGCAGCAGCGTCATTCGGCTGGCGGCCAGCAAGCGCGGCCCCCAGTCCGCCAGGTCGACCAGGATGGTGGACAGGAAGCCCGCCATCACGCCGCCCTGCGCTCCAGCAGGCGGATGCCGCGGCCGAGGCCATAGGTCAGGACGAGGTACATCGCCGCCGCCGTGCCGTAGACCAGCGCCGTTTCGAAGGTCTCGTTCACGATCTGGCGGGCGTTGAACATGATCTCGGGCGCGGCGATGGCTGCCACCAGCGACGTGTCCTTGACCAATCCGATCGCGTAGTTGCCCAGCGGCGGCAGCGCAATCCGCCAGGCCTGCGGCAGGACCACCAGGCCGAAGGCGAGGCGCCGCGACAGGCCGACCGACAGCGCGGCCTCGCGCTGCCCCCGCGGAACCGCCTGGAACCCGGCGCGGAAGACATCGACCAGCACCGCACCGCCGATAAGCCCGAGTCCGGTCACGGCGGCGGCCAGCGCCGTAAGCTTGATGCCGAGATAGGGCAGGCCGAAATAGATCAGGAACAGATGCATCAGGCTCGGAACATTGCGAAAGATCTCGACATAGGCGCCGATCGCCAGGCCGAGCACGCGGTTCGGGCAGAGATAGCGCAAGGACGCCAGCGCCAGGCCGAGCCCGCAGGCCAGCAGCAGGGCGCCGGCGGACACCTCGAGCGTGACGGCGGCGCCCGTGCCGAGGGCCTCAAGGATCCGGCCGAGGGATGCCGACTGCACGACGGTCCTCCGTACGTCACTGCGTGCAGACAGGCGGCTGCCAGTCGCTCGGACGGTCGACGCCGGCGCGGAAATTGTCCGGCGCCGGCGTGTAGTTCGCCTGGTTGACGTTGCCGTAGCGGGCGCCGATCCGCTTGACCTCGCAGCTCGCCCACAGCTTGCGGATCTCGCCGCTGAGGGCGTCGGCGAGCGCCTTGTTGTCCTTGGACAGGCCAAAGACATATTGCCGGACGACCGCGGTCAGCAGCGGGAACTCGGGATTGTTGTCGCTGAACGGCACGTTGCGCAGACCCCATGACGGGTTCTGGGCGATGGCGTAGTCGATGACCGGCGGATCGCCGATCATGGCCTCGATGCGGCCGGTCAGGAGATCGCGCAGGGCGGCGTCGGAGCTGTCGTAGAGCGACAGCTCGAGCCCCTTGATCCGCCGCAGCTCGGGCAGGAACGAGAAGCCCGTGATCGAGCCGACCTTCCGGTTCTGAAGGTCGGCGAGCCGGGTCCAGTTCGTGTCGCCCTTCTGGGTGACGCCGTTCTGGAAGTAACCGGTCGGGTCGGTCAGCGACAGCACCTCGGCCCGCTGCTTGGTCCAGGCGACATTGCCGCCGATCAGGTCGACCCGGCTGGACTGCACGGCGGCGATGGCGCCCGACCACTCCATCGGCACCGGCTTGATCTTGAGGCCGAGATTGGTCGCCGCCGTCTGCAGGATGTCGCCGTCATAGCCGACGAGCTTGCCGTCGCGCGCGACCAGGCCGGGCATGTCGCCGGTGATGGCGACGCTGAGCGCGCCGGGTTCGATCAGCTTATAGGGTTCCGCGGCGACGGCTCCGGTCGCGGCGAGCGCGAGGCTCGCTGCGATGGCCGCCCGGCCGAGCTGCTGGATGACATGGGACGGACGCATCGGATTTCCTCCTTCAGTTATGAGCAGTCAGGGGCGGTCTGCCGCCCGTTCGGGCATCACAAGGCGCTGGAACCGATGGGGCGCAGGGGTCGGCATGCGTGAATTGAGAAATACCATAATATGGATGTTAATAGCATTTGTTTCCATATTGTGGAATATCGCTTACACACAGTGTGCCGGCCGCGTTGGGCTGGCCAGCACAGGGACAGCCCGTGATCGCCTTGGACCTCGCCCATTTCGTCCGTTCGCTGCACGCCGTCCCGGAGGCGGCGCGTCAGGCCGCAGCGAGAGCGTTGTTCGACCTGATCGGAACGGCCCTGGCCGGCGCCGGCACTGATGCGGCGATCGCGGCGTCGAAGGCCGCGCGCACGACCTGGGGCGCCGGGCCGGCGGCTGTCTGGTTCGGGACCGACCGCCTGACGCTGCCCGGCGCAGCGTTCGTCAACGCCACCTACGGATCGATCCTGGACCTCGACGACGGCCATCGCGGCGCGGCCGGGCACCCGGGCGCAGCGATCATCCCGGCAGCGCTGGCAATGGCGCACGCTGTGGGGGCCGACGCCGGACGGCTGCTGACGGCGATCGTGATCGGCTACGACATCGGGCTGCGCGTGGCCGCCGCCCGCCATTTCGACCGGTTGCGCACCACCGACACCGGACAGTGGTGCGGCATCGGCGTCGCGGCCGCCGCCGCCTGGCTGCGCGACCTCTCGGCCGAGCAGACCGCCCATGCCATGGCAATCGCCGGGCATACGGCGTCCGGCCAGTTCGCCACCGGATGGACGCGCCTGGGCCATGCGGTCAAGGAAGGCATTCCCTGGGCGACCGCCGGCGGCCTGGCCGCGGTCGACCTGGCCCTGGCCGGACAGCACGGGCCGGTCGATCTTCTCGACGATCCGGCGACCTACGATCGCACGCGCCTGCTGGACGGACTCGGCCGACAGTGGGAAATCGAACGGAGCTACTTCAAGATCTACAGCTGCTGTCGCTGGGCCCATGCCGCCATCGACGCGGTGCTGGCGCTCCAGGCCCGGCACGGACTCGCCGCCGCCGAGATCGAGGCCGTCGACATCGCCACCTTCACCCGCGCCTGCACGCTCCCCAACGAACCGGCCCCGACAACCGGCGAGGGCGCGCAGTACAGCGTGCCCTTCTGCGTGGCCCTCGCCCTCGTCCATGGCCCCGGCGCGCTCATGCCGCTCGGCGGCGGCCGTTTGGCCGATCCCGCCGTGACCGGCCTGGCGCGGCGGGTTCGGCTGCAGGTCGATCCGCGTCTCGACGCCATGTTTCCCGAGGCGGCACCGGCCCGGGTGACGGTGGTGGCCGGATGCCGCAGCGGCGAGTTGGAAGTCATCGCGCCCAAGGGCGAGCCCAGCAATCCGCTGTCCGAGCGCGAGCTGCGCGAGAAGTTCGACACGCTGGCCCGCCTGGCCGGGCCGAGGCTGTCGGTCCCGGCCTTGAAGGCGAGTCTCTCGTCCCTGCAGGATGGCGGCCCGATCGAGGATCTGGTCGCGGCGCTGCAGCCCGGGGCCGCGACCGCAATCCTGGTCTAGGTTGGCGACGATCGGTGTGGCGGATGGAGACGGGAATGACGGACAAGACCGGGACGGATGCAGCAACCGGGACGCAGTTGCTGGACCGGGCCGTCGCGGTACTGAAATTCCTCGGCGAGATCGGCCAGGAAGGGGCCACGATGGCGGCGATCGGCGACCGCTTCGGCCTGAAGCAGTCGACCGCGCACCGGATCGTGTCCGCCCTGGAGCGTCACGGACTGGTCGACCGCGAGCGCGAAACCAAGCGCTATCGGCTCGGCCTCGCCCTGTTCGCCATGGGCGCCACGGCCGCCGACGGCACCGGGCTCCGTCGGTTGGCGCGCCCGGCCCTGATGCGTCTGTCGGCCGGGACCGGCGACACCGTGTTCCTGATGGCCCGCGCCGGCTTCAACACCGTCTGCGTCGACCGGCAGGAAGGCACCTACGTCATCGACAGCCTGACCGGCCACATCGGCGGACAGATTCCGATGGGGGTGGGCCCTGCGAGCCAAGCCATCCTCGCCTTCCTGCCCCCGCGCGAGGCCGACGTCATCATCTCGACCAACGCGCCGCTCTATCCGCGCTATGGACGGCTCAGCGAAACCCGCGTGCGCGACCAGGTCGGCGCCATCCGCCAGCAGGGCTATGCCCTCGACGACGGCGACCTGGTCGCGGGCATCTCGGCCATTGCCGTGCCGATCCTGCCGAAGGGGCGCGACGCCGTGGCGTCCATCGCCATCAACATGACCAGCGCGCGGCTCGGCCCCGGCCGGCTCGACACGCTCGTCGACGCCCTGACCCAGGAGATCCGGGCGATCGAGACCGCGCTCAATCCGCTCGAGCAGGTGCGCACCGCCGGCGGCCCGACAGGGTTCTGACGACCGTCAAGGCCCTCGGCTGCCGGCCACTCACCCGCGCAACCGCTCCAGCCGCGGCTGCACGGAAGCGATGCGGCCATCGATGCTGGTCAGCGGCGTCACGACCGTGGTCATGCGGGGCCACAGCGGCAGGTTCTCGATCAGGGCGTCCAGCGCCTCGACCGTATCGGCCTCGACGATCAGCGCCAAGGCGATCGATCCGGCCACGGGACCGCCCGCGAGCAGCCGGCCGTCGACCTTGAGCTCCTTCAGCATCGCCATGGTCGGCAGCACGAAGCGCTCGATAAAGGCCAGGCCCGCCTGCGGCTCGGCGGCCGGGCGGCCCGCCTCGGCCAGCGACATTTGCACCAGATACTGCATGGGGCGCCTCTCAGGACGGAAAGCAGCGGCCGAAGGCGCGCAGCAATTTCGGCGAGCCCTTGATCCGGACTTTGCGGCGCAGCAGCGCCCAGGGCAGCGAGGCCTCGCGGCGCAGAAAGCGCAGCCAGGTGTCGCTGTCGGCGACCAGGCGCAGGTCGGCCTTGCCGTGATGGCCCTCGGCCACGGTCAGCCGTCGGTCGCGGATCTCGATGGTGGCGGTCAGCGGCTCGCGGCCGGTGAAGGTGAAATGGTAGACGGCGGCAAGCCCTTCGGACCGGCCGCGCTGGAATACCAGCGGCAGACCGCGCAGGAAGCCGCGCACGCCGCCCTGCCCGCCCAGGCCGTTGCGCACGCGCTTGGTGCGCTTTGTGGGCAGGTGGCGGGCGACATAGGCCTCGGCATCGGACTCGGCGACGACGTAGATCGTCTCCGCCTTCTCGCGCAGCGGCTTGACCGTCTCGTCGATGAAGCGGCGGCGGTCGGCCAGGTACGGCCCGATCACCTCCTCGCCGGCCGGGCACACCGATAGGCAATAGGCGGCCTTGTAGTTGGCGCCGAACGACAGGCTCTGCCACATGGACACGGTCTCGGCCGGCGTCACCTGGCGCCGGTACGCCCTGCGGCTGCCGCTGTCGGCCACGGTCTCGACCCAGTCCGTGAAGCCGCTCATGAATTCCCGGTAGTTGTGGGTGTAGCAGGCGGCGAAGTCGAAGCGGCCGTCCGCGGCGATGGCGCCGGTCGGGCAGGCCGCCACGCACAGCTTGCATTCCAGGCACGGGTTGTAGTCGAGCGGCGCGCCCGCTTCCGAGACCTCGGCCGCGACCAGCACCGTGCCCAGCAGGATGAAATTGCCGAAGCGCGGATGGATGACGTTGCGATGGATGCCCATGCGGCCGAGCCCCGCCGCTTCGGCGATCGGCTTGTGCGACACCACCCACATCTTGCTGCCCCAGCGGTCGGCCTCCATGGGAAAGCCGGCGGTGACGTTGAGCGCCGGCACGCCCGCCTGCTCCAGCGCCGCCACGATCCGCCGCGCCGCGTCGTTCACGGCGTCGACCACGTGGTGGAACTCCAGGTTGGCGAGCGAGCGCGCCGGCGACCGGATCGGCTCGCGGTTCATCCGGCACACCAGGCTGACCAGGCTGCGGGTGCGCGGGAAGGCGGCCAGGATCTCGGCCCGCTGGGCGCCCAACGCCGGGGCGTCGAGCGCCACGAAGCCGACGTCGTCGGCCCCGCCGTCGAGAGCCAGGCGGCGCAGCCAGCCGGCGTCCAGAATGGGGGGTGGCGCCGCGGGCGCGTCGGCCCGGACCCGCTTGACCGTAGGATGCTCCGCCAGCTCGGCCATGGCCACCTCATTTAGCTGTAGATACAGCTATCCGTTGACCGGCCGGCGGTCAAGGCTGCATATGCAGCTATCATGGCGACATCGATCCCTCTGCAGGAGGTTGCCGCCTGCACCTGCCTGCGGCTGCGCAAGGCGGCGCGGCGGGTCACCCAGCTCTACGACCAGGCGCTGGCGCCGGCCGACCTGACGATCACGCAGTTCAGCCTGATGGCCCATCTGCTGCCCGGCCAGGGCCTGACCATGGGCGCCCTGGCCGAGGCGCTGGTGATGGATCCGACCACCCTCACCCGCAATCTGCGGCCGCTGCAGGCGCGCGGGCTGGTGGCCGTCGCGCCGGGCACCGAGGACCGCCGGCAGCGGCTGATCCGCCTGACCGATGCCGGCCGCGCCCTCTTGGCCGACGCCTATCCGCTGTGGCGGGCGGCCCAGGCCGGCTTGGCCGAGCGGCTGGGCGGCCAGGCCGCTGATCTGGACACGGCCCTGACCGGGGCGCTGGCCCGCCTGAACCGGCCGTGACCCCCGACGCGGCGATCGAGCGACTGCGCCAGGACTTCGCGGCGCGCCGGCCGATCCGCTCGGGCTCGCTGATCGTCACAGTGTTCGGCGACGCTATTGCCCCGCGCGGCGGTGGCGCGCTGCTGGGCGGCCTACTACGCCTGCTGGCCGGTTTCGGGCTGAACGAGAGCCAGGTCCGCACCGCCCTGTCGCGCCTGGTCGCCGAGGGCTGGCTGGCGTCAACCCGAGTCGGCCGGCGCAGCGCCTACAGCCTGACCGAGGCCGGGCAGCATCGGGTGGCCGAGGCCAGCCGCCGGATCTATCACGGCGCCCCGGCCGCGGTCCGCGACGGCTGGCGGCTGGCCATCCTGCCGCCGCTGGCGCCGGATCGTCGCGAAGCCTGGCAGCGGGCGCTCGGCTGGCTGGGCTTCGGCACCGTGGCGCCGACCGTCCTGCTCCACCCCGATCCCGATGCCGCCTCGCTCGCCTCGCTGCTCGCCGACATGCCCGCGGCCGAGCGTCCGGTGCTGCTGGCGGCCAGCGACAGCGCCGGCTCCGGCGGCTGGGCCCCGATCGTCGCGCGCGCCTGGGACTGGGCGGCCCTGGCCCACGGCTACGGGACGGTCACCGCCACCTTCGCGCCGGTCGCCGCCCACCTGTCCGGCCCGCCCGACCCGGAGGCGGCCCTGCAGCTGCGGCTGATGCTGATCCACGACCTGCGCCGGGTGGTGCTGCACGACCCGCTGCTGCCGGCCGCGCTGGCGCCGGCCGGATGGCCGGGCGACGGCGCCTTCGCCCTCGCCGGACGGATCTATCGGGCCGTCGCCCCGGCCGCCGAGCAGTGGCTCGACCGCCATCTGGCGCGCGCCGACGGGCCGCTGCCGGTCAATGCCACGCTCGGCGAGCGCTTCGCGATATGTCACGGAAAATCCGGTTGAACTCCATTTTTCCGTGATATATCCTCCCTGAACCGATCGGGGAGGCGCGCCATGTACACGCAGGGCCTGGACCACGCGCCTGATGCGGCCGCGGACCCCGCCGAGGCCGAGCGCCGGTTCCAGGCGCGCATCGACGCCGACGAGAAGATCGAGCCCAAGGACTGGATGCCGGCGCGCTACCGGCAGACCCTGATCCGCCAGATCTCGCAGCACGCCCATTCCGAGATCGTCG
>CAZEFK010000095.1:0-27264 GCA_964511405.1 uncultured Comamonadaceae bacterium
GGACCTTCGCTCAAGTCCCTAACGCGACAAAGGTGGCCTGAGAACAGCGCTTACGAACTATTAGCCGCACCACTCCAAAGTCACGGGATCTCGATCTCGAAGAATGGGCGCCCGGCCAAATCTCTTCCGTGCCGCCGATACGACCTTCGTCCATATTCGTCTCTCCCGAAAATCATACCCCCAGCGAATCCGCCCAGCGGCGAGGAAGAAATGCAACCTACATCCGGTCTTGAGCCAGACAGATGGGACTTTGCGCGGCGATCTCTTGAAGATCTTCAACTGCCAGACCGGCTTCGCCGAGGGTAGGAGATTCATCTCAAGCCGCTTGCCGCATCGCAGGAACACCGCGTCAGCACCGACCAATCGTAGCCATCGGCACCAATGATATGACAATGCCGTCTTTACTCAAATCGAGGCCAGCAAGGCTCTGAACAAGCGCGGCTTGATGGCCGGTCGCCGTCAAGCCGCGTGTCCGGTTCAGACGATCACAGTGCCTTGGCGTGGCCGCCGCGCAACGCCGCCAGCACCTCGGCCAGCTTGTCGAAGATCTGCTCGTTGGCCGGCATCGCGATGCCCTTGATGGCAGCGTAGGTCTCGGCGGTCTCGAACAGCTGCCGGAAGCTGATCTTGGTCCGGCCGCCCAGGTCCTCGAACATCACCGTCAGACGGAATTTCGGCATCGAGACATGATCGATGACCAGACGCTCCGGCTTCACGGTCTCGACGAACAGCAGCTCGTTCGGATAATCGGTGCCGTCGGGGCCGTGCATGGTCAGGCGGAACGCGCCGCCGGGGCGGAACTCGAAGGCGTGAATGCTGTTGCGGAAGCCCTTCGGCCCCCACCACGCCGCCAGATGCTCGGGCTCGCTCCAGGCGCGCCAGACCAGCGCGCGCGGGGCGTCGAAGACGCGGGTGGTCACGATCTCGCGGGCATAGATCTCCGCGGCGTCAAGGCCGGCCATCGTCGGGTCCCCTCTTGATTTGGGATTGCATGAGACGCAGGTGGTCGTCGAGGCGGTCGAAGCTCTCGGCCCAGAGCTGCCGGTAGTCGTCGATCCAGTCGGCCACGGCCTTCAGCGGCGCGGCTGCCAGCCGGCAAGGCCGGCGCTGGGCGTCACGGCCGCGGGTGACCAGGCCGGCGCGCTCCAGCACCTTCAGATGTTTCGAGATCGCCGGCTGGGTCAGGCTGAACGGCTCGGCCAGCTCCATGACGCCGGCCTCGCCGAGCGCCAGCCGCGCCAGGATCGCCCGCCGCGTCGGGTCGGCCAGGGCCGAGAGGGTGAGGCTAAGGCGGTCCGGCACGGAACATTTCCCATCGGTTATATAACCGAGTGGGTATGTAGGGGTGTTGTTGCGTGCTGTCAATCGCGTGCCCGGCGTGGCAGCGACGGTAACCGGGGACGGCGCGGCGGCGAACCAGTTTTGTCGTCATCCGTTGGATCTGACCCATGCTCAAGGCACCCTTGCCCGTGGTGGCGTTTTCCCTGGCGCTGGCTTGGTTCGCTCCGGCCGCCCGCGCCGCCGATCCGCAGCCCTTCAGCGACGCGGCCTTCACCGCCGCGCAGGCGGCGGGCAAGCCGATCCTGATCAGCATCTGGGCGGCCTGGTGCCCGGTGTGCCAGGTTCAGGACCCGATCCTCTACCGGCTGGTCAAGACGCCGGCGTTCGCCGACGTCGTCATGCTGGAGATCGAGTTCGACAAGCAGCGGGACTTGGTCCGGCGGTTCGGCGCCCGTCAGCAGAGCACGTTGATCGTCTATCACGGCGCTGCCGAGCGCGCGCGCTCGGTCGGCGAGACCCGGGAGGCGGCGCTCACGTCGCTCCTGGCCCAGGCCGAACACTGACGCATGCCGTTCGGTGCCGACAGCTACGCGCTGGGCTTTGTCGCCGGCGCGGTGTCGACCCTGTCGCCGTGCGTGCTGCCGCTGCTGCCGGTGGTGGTCGGCAGCGCCGTCGCGACGCACCGGCTCGGCGCGGTGGCGTTGGCGGGCGGGCTGGCGCTGGCGTTCTTTGCCGTCGGCCTGTTCGTCGCGACCATTGGGTTCGCGATCGGGTTCGACGGCGATGCGCTGCGCCTCGTCGGCGCCGGTCTGCTCGCGGCGGTGGGCGTGGTGCTGCTGAGCGGATCGCTGCAGGCGGCCCTGGCGGCGGCGGGGAGCCGGGTCGGGTCGCAGCTCCACATCCGCGCGGCCGCGTTCGAGCCGACGGGCCTCGGCGGCCAGTTCCTGCTCGGCGGGTTGCTCGGCGTGGTCTGGAGCCCCTGCGTCGGGCCGACGCTGGGCGCGGCCAGCCTGCTGGCGGCGCAAGGACGGGCGCTGCCGCAGGTCGGATTGGTGATGGCCCTGTTCGCAGTCGGCGCGGCGATGCCGCTGGTCGCGGTCGGGCTGATGTCGCGGGCGCTGCTGGCGCGCTGGCGTCAGCGCCTGCTCGCCGCCGGCAAAGCTGGCAAGATCGCTCTGGGCGGCGTGATGCTGGTCCTGGCCCTGGCGGTCGCCACCGGTGCCGATCGCCAGGCCGAAACGGTGCTCACCGGCCTGGCGCCGGCGTGGCTGACGGATCTGACCACCCGCTTCTGATCGCGGCCGATCGAGCCGCCCCTCACGCCGGCGGCATCGTCTCGAATTTCGCCAGGGCCGGATCGACGTGGTCCCAAGCGGGGGCGCGCACGCCATAGGTTACGACCTGCGGCGCGTAGCGGCTCGGATCGTCGAGGCTCGCGGCGTGCACGGTGAACAGATCGGGCATGGCCGCGAACGTCAGATAGACCGGCGACCCGCAGGCCGGGCAGAAGGCATGCGTCTTCACGTTGCCGCTGTCGGCGACGACGTCCCGGCGCGTCGCCGCGCCCGTGACCGTCACCTGCGCGCGCGACGGGAAGGTCAGGTAGGATCCGTGCCCGGTGCCGCTCACCCGCTGGCAGTCGCGGCAGTGGCAATGGTTCATGAAGACCGGTTCGGCCGAGATCTCATAGCGGATCGCGCCGCAGGCGCAGCCGCCGGTATAAGCGTCGCTCATTCTTCTCTCCCGTAATCGGTCGGGGGTCAGTCCTGCTCGCCGGCGATGCTGCCGAGGCGCGGGACGACCGTTTTCCAACCGCTGCCCATGGTCTCGAGGGCGCTTTGGTTCCTGGGCACGACAAAGCCGGAATGGACGAGGCGGACGCGCGTTCCGGTCGCCGTCCGCGACAGCGTCCAGGTCACGACCGAATCAAGCGGCGCGCCGTACCCGGTGTTGGCCTCGTGGCCGCCCTTCCAGCTGTAGACGAAGCGCTCGGTCGGGATCACCTCCAGCACCTGGCAATGGATGACGCCGTCCCATGCGCCGCCGGGTTTGGTCTGGAACGTGAAGCGCTGGCCCGCGACCGGCGCGAACCCGGTCGGCGCCATCAGCCAGCGGCCGATCAGGTCGCCGGTGGTCAGGGTCTTCCAGATCGTCTCCGGCGTGTGCGGGAAGACCTCCTCGACCACGATGTCCCGGATGTCGGCAGCGGCGTCGGTCATGGATCGATCTCCTTGAGCAGGGCGCGCAGCTCGGCGAACCGCTCGCGCCAGAAGGCGCCGTAGTGGCTCATCCAGTCGGCCAGGGGCTCCAGGCCTTCGGGCCGGGCGCGGTAGTAGACGTTGCGGCCCTCGGGGCGTTCGGCGACCAGGCCCGCCTGCTTCAGCGACTTCAAGTGCTGCGAGATGGCGCCCTGGGTCACGCCGCTCCCCCGCGTCAGCTCGACCACGGTGATCTCGCCGGACCGGATGATCCGCTCGAAGACCGCCCGCCGGGTTGGAACGGCGAGCGCCTGCATGACGGCGTCGATGGGGGCGGTTGCGACCATGGCCAATCAAATAGCATTGGCTAATTGATTAGTCAAGGCTATTCCATTGGCCGCCACGACGGCTTTACGCGCCGACCAGGGCAGGAAGCTCGGCCAGCGATCGGATCTCGACATCGGGCTTGCCCGGCAGCCGTTCCGGCCGCTGGCCCGTCCGGTTGCACCAGACGGTGCGCATGCCGAAGGCCGAGGCGGCATAGGCATCCCAGCCGTTGGACGATTGGAACGAGATCTGGCCGGGCGCGATGCCCAGCCGGTCGACGGCGAGCTGGTAGACGGTCGGGTGCGGCTTGTACACGCCGACCGACTCGACCGACAGCACGGCATCGAGGCAGTCCGCAATCTTCGCGCTTTCGACCGCCGCGGCGAGCATCTGCGGCGTGCCGTTGGAGAGGATCGCGGTCTGCAAGCCGGCGTCCTTGAGCCGGCGCAAGGTCGCCGGCACCTCGGGGAAGGCGTCGAGGGTCAGGTACAGGCGCATCAGCCGGTCGCGCAAGGCGTCGTCGGCGATGCCGAGCGTCTCCAGGGCGTAATCAAGCGCGTCGCCGGTGACCTGCCAGAAGTCGGCGTGGCGGCCCTGCAGCGTCCGCAGCCATGTGTACTGGAGCTGCTTGTCGCGCCACAGCACGTTCAGCGGTTCGAGACGGTTGCCGAGCACGTCGCGACAGCGGCCCGCTGCGGCGGCGACATCGAAGAGTGTTCCATAGGCGTCGAAGACACAGGCGCGAATGCCGGACAGGGTGGGTGGCGGTTTGGACATCACGTCTCCTCGGTAAAAGTAGGGAGTTTATCTTTAGTCCGAGCGTCGGAGGGGTCCGGATTCCGTACCACACGGCACCGCGGTTCCGGCCGACAATCCCTCTCGCCGTCACCGATGCAGAGAGGACTCTCCAATGGCCGCGCATCTGCTGGTTCTATACCCGACACCGAAGGACACCGAGGCGTTCGACCGTGCCTATCGCGACGAGCACCTTCCCTATGCCGGGCCTCGTCTTGCGGGCGCCACCGGCGTCGCGACGAAGCGCGTGGTCGGCCCGGCCTTCGCGCCGCCGCCATACTACCTGATGTCCGAGGTGAGCTTCCCCTCGATCGAGACGCTGAAAGCGTGCGCGACCTCGACCGGTGGCCGAGAGGCGCTCACCCATGCCGGCTCGATCAGCTCCGGCGGGGCACCGCTGGTCATGGTGGTCACGGACGAGGCTTGAACCGCCTGTCGGCCGCGTTTCCCAGAGCCATGGATCGACCCCCGATGACAGACAAAGCCGTCCTCTTGGTACCGGGCCTTGGTGGATCCTCCCCGGATCACTGGCAGGCTCGCTGGGCATCACCGGACGCCGGCTTCCGCATCGTCGAGCAGTCGGACTGGACCGCCCCGGACGCCGAGCGCTGGACTGACGCGCTTGACCGAGCGGTCGCCGGTGCCGGCGGCCCGGTCGTCCTCGTCGCCCACAGCCTCGGCTGCGCCCTGGTCGCGCGCTGGGTCCAGATGGCGCCGCGTCATCGGTCCTTGGCTGTAATGGGCGCGATGCTGGTGGCTCCGGCCGACGTGGACGATGTCGACCGCACCCCGGATGTCGTCCGCAGCTTCGCGCCGATGCCGCTGCTGGCGATGCCGTTCCGGTCGGTGGTGGCCGCTAGCGAGGACGATCCCTATGTCGGCCTCGACCGTGCCGCCCTGTTTGCCGATCGATGGGGGGCGAGCTTCCGCAACCTGGGCCGGCGCGGCCATGTGAATGACACCTCGGGGCTTGGGGATTGGCCGGAGGGCCGCGCCATCCTCGAAGACCTCCTCGCCCGGGCCTGACGAGACCCAAGAGCGGACAAGATCGATGACCTCTGTGAACAGAATCCACGCGTCCGTCCTCGAGCGGATCGGAGGCACCCCGCTGATCGAGTTGCGGCACCTGGTGCCGGACGGCAGCGCCCGCATCCTGGTGAAGCTGGAAAGTCAGAATCCGACCGGCAGCATGAAGGACCGGATGGCGCTGGCGATGGTCGAGGCGGCCGAGCGCGACGGCCGGCTGCAGCCGGGCGGTCGGGTCGTCGAATACACCGGCGGCAGCACCGGCGTGTCGCTCGCCCTCGTGTGCACGGTGAAGGGCTATCCGCTCAGCATCGTGACGTCGGACGCTTTCAGCCAGGAAAAGCGCAACCATATGGCGGCGCTGGGCGCCGAGCTGACCATCGTGCGGAGCGTCGGCGGCGGCATGGACGCCGCGCTGACCCGCAACATGATCGAGGCGGCGCGGCAGATCACCGAGCGGACCGGAGGGTTCTGGACCGATCAGCTCAACAACGCCGATCAGCTCTCGGCCTATCACCGCATGGGCGAGGAGATCTGGGAGCAGACCGGCGGGCGTGTGGACGCGTTCGTGCAGAGCACCGGCACGGCGGCCTCGGTGCGCGGCGTGTCCGAGGCGCTGCGCGCCCGCAAGCCCGACATTCGAACGATCGCCGTGGAACCCGCGGAGTCGGCGGTGCTGTCCGGCGGTCCGACCGGCGTTCACAAGATCGAGGGCGTGGGCGCTGGCTTCGTGGTTCCGCTCTGGGATCCGTCGGTGATCACCGAGATTGCCAAGGTGTCGACCGAGGCGGCGATGGCGATGGCGCGCCGTGTGGCGACCGCCGAGGCGCTGTTTGCCGGCACCTCGACCGGCGCCAACCTGGTGGCGGCCCTCGACGTGGCGGCCCGGTTGGGACCGACGGCGACGGTGGTGACGGTGATGTGCGACTCCGGCGTCAAGTACCTCAGCACAGCACTGTACAAGGATGCGGCGGCGACGGTGCGCGAGTGGACCTGAGAGCAACGGGGCCTCAGCCGGCTTCGGCCCCGGCGATGGTGATCCGTCCCGTGGCGAGGGCCGCCGCGACCTGATCGAATACGGCGCGCTGGGCCGAGCTGCCGCCGAGCAGCGGCCAATGGGCCCGGGACGCCTCGAGACGTCGCCGCACGGCGCCGAGGCAACGGCCGCGCGCGTACAGGACGATGGCGTCGATCAGGGGAACGGCGGCCAGTCGCCAGGCGGGCGCCGTCTCGCTGTCGGCCGCGGCGGCGCGCTTCGCGCCCGCGCGAAGCGAGGCCAAGGCGCAGCGTCGCCCGTCGAAGGCCAAGGCGAACGCGTAGTGGACGTCCAGGAACGGCAGGACATGATCGCCGACCCTGCGCTCGGCTTCGTCGGCAACGGTGCGCCACCGATCCTCGACGTCGATCCCGTGCAGGACGAGCCGGATCAGCATCGACGTCGCGTTGACGAAGCTCGACAGCGAGCGGGCGGCCTCGCCGGCGAGATGGCGGTCATAGAGGGCCAGTAGCCCGGTCCGTTCGCCGTGCGCCAGCAGCAGCACCATGAGGTGCCACCAGTTGTGGGTGTACATCGACGAGCCGCAGACGTCCCAGGTGGGCGCATAGCGGCCGAGAACGCCGATCCCGTCCTCGGTCCGGTCCATCGAGCCATAGGCGTGGGCCAGCGCGTGATGGGCCCAGGGTATCCGCGGGTCGCGCGCGCAGGCGTCGAGGCCGGTCTCTTCGGCCGGCTCGAACCGGCCCTGCTGACCGAGCGCGAAGCTCAGCATGCCGAGCCCGAACGGGTCCGACCGATCCGCCGCGTGGAACAGGCGGGCGTGCTCCATCATCGCGCCGAAATGGCCATGGTTGAGGAAGTGGAGATGGCCCACATAGGCGCTGAGCCGGTCGGTGGGCGCGATGCGGGCCAGCGCCAGAAAGTGTTGGCTGGCGAGTGCCGGCTGCTGGGCGGCGATCGCCGTCAGCGCGGCAACCAGGGTCGCCTCGCGGCGGGTCGCCGTGGGCAGCTGCGCGCTGGCGCGCTCCAGATGGGCGCGGGCGCCCTGCATGCCGCTGCGGCTGTCGGACAGCAGGTGATAGATCGCGGCCTGGCACTGAGCGACCAGGCAGTCGGGCGCCTCGGCGGCCGTATCGATGGCGATCTCCAGGCCGCGCCGCCGCCGCAGGAGGGTATCGGCAAAGCCATCCAGCTTCGCGACCAGATGCGACGTCGCCCCGGTGATCGGATTGTCCCGGGAATCGCAAGCGCGAGCGGGGCGGCATCGACCGTGAACCGATCCGTCGACAGGATGAGCGTGATCCATGCTCGGCACTTCGTCCGCCGAGCGGGCCAAGTTACGGGCCGTGCTGATCCTACCCCGCGCGCCGGCGCAGGAACCCGACCGCCATCACCGCGACCAGGATCACCCCCCAGATCGCCAGCGTCAGGAAGGCGCTGAGGCCCATCAGGTTGAGGGCGCTGGAGATGACCTGCAGCACCACCAGGGCCAGGGTCAGCCCCGCGACCTTGCCGAAGCCGCCCGCGGGATCGACCCCGCCCAGGACGGCGGCCAGGATGGTGACCAACAGGTAGGACTCGCCATAGGCGGCGTTGGCCGAGTTGAAGCGCGCCATCATCAGCACGGCGGCGACGCCGCACAGCAGGCCCGACAGAGCATAGGCGCCCAGCAGCATGCGGCGGGTGTCGATGCCCGAGAAGCGGGTCGCCCGCTCGTTCGAGCCGATCATGCGCAGGCTGACGCCGAACGGCGTCCGGCGCAGCAGCACCGCCACCGGCGCCGCGCAGGCGGCGAACAGCGCCAGCGGCACCGGCACGCCCAGCACGACGCCGTTGCCCAGGAACCGGATCGCGTCGGGAAAGCCCGACAGCACGTTGCCGTGGGTCATGCCGACCGCCAGGCCCTTCAGCGCCGTCATGGTGCCGAGGGTGGCCAGGATCGGCGACACACCAAGATAGGCGATGATCCAGCCATTCACCGCGCCGATCGCCGTCGCGAGCAGCAGGCCGGCCAGCACCGCCAGTCCGATCAGCACGCCGCCGTCGCCGGCCGGCACCGCGTGCGCCAGCGTCCAGGCGATGGCCAGGGCCGTGATATTGGCGGTCGCAATGATCGACAGGTTGATGCCGCCGGTCAGCATCACCGCCAGCATGGCCAGCGACAGGATGCCGAGCTCGGGCATCTGGAACGCGATCGATTGCAGCGTGCCGAGGCTGAGGAAGCGGTCGGGCAGGACCAGGCCGAAGGCCAGCAGCAGCGCCGTCAGCAGCAGCAGCAGATGGTCGACCGTGGGATCGCCGGTCAGGCGCAGCTTGAGGCGCGGCGCCGGCTTCAGCTCATCCAGCAGCATGGACCGCTCCCCGGCGCGGGCGGCCGGCCCGGGCGGTGGCGACGACGCTCGCCAGGATCACCAGCCCCACGAACAGTTGCGACCAGTAGCTGGACACGCCGACCAGGATCAGCCCGTTCTGCATCAATGCCAGCAGCGCCACGCCCAGCAGCGTCCCGGGGATGCTGCCGACGCCGCCCGAGAGGCTGGCGCCGCCCAGCACCACCGCCGCGACCACATCAAGCTCCTTGCCGACCAGGACGGTCGGCGCCACCGACTGCGCCAGCTGCGCCTGGATGACCGACGCGACCCCGGCCAGCCCGCCCATCAGGCCATAGACCACCAGGTGCAGGGCCAGGATCCTGACGCCCATGCGGCGCGCCGCCTCGGGATTGCCGCCGAAGGCGTAGATCTGGCGGCCGAGGGCGGTGCGCGCCAGCAGCAGCCACACCGCCAGGAAGGTGAGGGCCAGGGCTGCGATCTGCACGGTCAGCGCATAGCCGTCGCCGACCGGCACCGTCAGCAGCGCGGCGCCATCCGCGAACCAGTCGGGCAGCGTGTACAGGTAGTCGCCATGGGTGACGAAGATCAGCAGCCCATAGAAGACGTTCAGCGTCGCGATGGTGATGATGATCGAGCTGACGCGCAGGTGATGGATCAGCAGCGCGTTGACCAGCCCGAGCGCGATGCCGACCGCGGCGGCGACCGCGAACACCACCAGCCAGTTGCCGCCCCAGGCGATGATCCACGACACCGCCACGTACTGGGCGACCGAGGCCGTGGCCGTGAACGAGATGTCGATGCCGCCGGAGATCAGGACGACCGTCAGGCCCGCCGCCAGAATGCCCAGGAAGGCATAGCTGTTGAGGATATCGAACAGGTTCTGCCAGGTCAGGAAGCTGTCGGTCGCGACCGACAGCACGGCCCCCAGCGCGACCACGACGGCCAGCAGTGGCAGCTCACGCATCGATCAGCTGCTCCAGCTCGTCGGCCGAGGTCTGGTCCGGCCGCCGCTCGGCGACGATGCGACCGCGGCGCATCACCAGGATGCGGTGGCTGTGGTACAGCACCTCCGGGACCTCGTCGGAGATCATCAGCACCGCGAGGCCGTCCTCGGCCAGCCGCTTGACGATGTCGTAGATGCCGCTCTTGGCGGCGATGTCGACGCCGGCGGTGGGCGTGTCCAGGATCAGCAGCTTGGGTTGGGTCGCCATCCATTTGGCCAGGACGATCCGCTGCTGGTTGCCGCCGGACAGCGTGCGCACCGGTGCTGCCGGATCGCCTGACTTGATCGCCAGGCCGCGCAGCCAGCGCTGGACCAGGGTCGTCCGCTTGGCGCCGTCGATCAGGCCGAACCGCCCCGCCAGCCGAGGCAGCACCGCCAGGATCAGGTTGTCGGCGATCGGCTGATCGAGCACCAGGCCCAGGTTGAGCCGATCCTCGGACACATAGGCGACGCCGCGGGCGAGGGCGTCGCGGTTGCGGGCGAGCGGCAGCGGCGCGCCATCCAGCATGACCTGGCCGGCGTCGGGTGGGTTCATGCCGAACAGCGACAGCGCCAGCTCGGTGCGGCCAGCGCCCAGCAGGCCGATCAGGCCGACGATCTCGCCGGCGCCCACGGTCAGGCTGACATCCTCGTACTGGCCGCGCCGGGTCAGCCGGTCGACGGCGAGCATCGGCGGCGGGGCGGCGGCCGGGCCGACCATGGGCTGGTAGTGGAAGGCGCTCCCGGTCATCAGCTCGGCCAGGCGGTCGTGGTCGAGGGCGCCGGCCGGGAAGCAGCCGACCTTGGCGCCGTCGCGCAGCACCGTTACCCGCTCGGCGATGGCCATGACCTCGTTCAGGCGGTGGCTGACGAACAGGATGGCGATGCCCTGGGCCTGCAGCTCGCGCACCACCCGCAGCAGCGCCTCGACCTCCTGGTGGGTGAGGGAGGCCGTCGGCTCGTCCATGATCACCAGGCGCGCCTCGGCGGCGAGCGCGCGGGCGATGGCCACCAGCTGGCGGTCGGCGATCGACAGCGCCGCCACCAGCCGGTCGAGGTCCAGCCGCACGCCGATCCGGGCCAGCGCCGCCGCCGCGCGGGCGCGGATCGCGGCGCGGTCGGCCAGGCCGAGCGGCCGCTCCAGGTGACGGGCGAAGCCGATGTTCTCGGCCACCGTCAGGTTCGGGAACAGCGACAGGTCCTGGTAGATCACCTGGATGCCCGCCCGCGTCGACTCGTGGGCGGTCAGGCCCGGCACGGCGGCGCCGGCGATCCGGATGGTGCCGCCGGGGTCGGGGGCCACGACCCCGGCGATGATCTTGATCAGCGTGCTCTTGCCCGAGCCGTTCTCGCCGACCAGGCCGTGGACCTCGCCCGGGCCCAGGGCCAGGTCCACGCCGGTCAGCGCCTGCACCCCGCCATAGCGCTTGCCGATGCCCGCCAGTTCGAGGACCGGCGGGGCAGGGCTCGCCACCGTCAAAGGCCGGCCTGCACCAGGCCGTCGACGGTTTCCTTGTTGATGCGCATGATCTTGTCGACCTTGATCAGCTTTTTCGCGGGATCGACCGAGGCCTTGCCCAGGCCGGGGATCTCCATGCCGTCGGTGATCGGCTTCTTGTCGAGCACCAGCTTGGCGACCGCGATCATGGCATAGCCGGCGTCGGTCGGGTTCCACAGGAAGCCCTCGGCGATCGTGCCGTCCTTGATCATTTGGCGGGCCTGGCTGGGCAGCACGGTGCCGACGACCTTGATCTTGCCCTGCAGGTGCTTCTCCTTGACGGCGTTGCCGGCGCCGATCGGGCCGTTGGAGCCGAAGCCCAGGATGCCGCCCAGGTTCGGGTACGCTTTGATCACGTCGAGCGTGGTCTTGTACGAGGTATCGATCTCGTCGGCGCCCGGGAAGCGGTCGGTGACCAGCTTCATGTTGGGATAGTGCGCCTTCTGATAGGCGATCGCCGAATCGGCCCACAGGTTGTGCAGCGGCGTGGTCAGCGTGCCGACATAGACCACATATTCGCCCTTCTCGCCCATCTCCTGGGCCAGGCGCTGCATCTGGATCTCGCCGAACTTGACGCTGTCGATCAGCTCGACGTTCCAGGTGCGCCCTTCCTGCTCGGGACCTTCGTGAGTGATCACCGGGATGCCGGCCGCCTGGGCGCGCTGCAGCACCGGCTCGGTCACCTTGACGTCCAGGGGCACCAGGCCGATGACGTCGACCTTCTTGGCGATCAGGTCCTCGATCAGCTTGACCTGCTGCGCCGGGTCGACATTGGCCGGGCCGATCATCGAGGCGTTGACCCCGAAATCCTTGCCGCCCTTGGCCACGCCCTTCTCCAGCGCGTTGAACCAGGGAATGCCCGCGATCTTGACGACCACGGTCACGTCGGGATCCTTGGCCGTCGCCGGCCGCGCAACGCCCAGCGCCACGGCGAGCGCCAGCGCCGCCGCCATCTTCCAGTGAGCCGCCATCGGCTTCCTCCCGTTGGTTGCGGGCGATGTCGCCCGTCCTTGCCGCACCGAGTATTGCGGCAACCGCTGCGGGTAGGCAATCGGCTGATTGGGTTCAGCCGTCCTGGGCTTCGGCGCGCTGGCGCCAGTCGCGACGGTAGCGTGCGAGGTCGGGGATCGCGAGCGGCGCCACCCGGTGCAGCATCGGCACCAGCGGGTCGGCCGCGTCCCAGGTCGCCAGCAGCGCCGCGCCCACGGCGGTGCCTTGTCGCTCCGCCGCCGCCTCGACCGTCCGCTCCGGCGCCAGCGCCGCCAGGATGCCCAGGAACAGCGGGTTGTCGGCGAAGCTGCCGTCGACCACCACGCCCTGCCGTGCCTCCAGCAGCTCCAGGCAGGTATCGGCCATCAGCGCGGTGTAGAGCGCGGCCAGCGCCGCTCGCGCGCCTGACGCCTCGGGCAAGGGGCCGGGGGACCGGGCCGGACGGCTACCGAAGGGGCCGCCCAGGTCGGCGACCAGGGGCGGCAGGACCATGGTCCCGGCGGCGACCAGGCCCCGGACCGTGTCGAGGTCCCCGGCCGCGGGTGCGGATCCGGCCAAGCGCTCGAACTCGCGGCCGCCGGCATAGCGGCTGCTGGCGACCGGCGCGCCCCGAACGTCGACATTGGCGACGAGGTCGCGGGCGGGATCCAGACGGCCCAGATCGGCGCCGCGGTGGAAGCCGATCATCCAGGTGCCCGTGGACAGCACGGCGTGGTCGCCGAGACCGGCGCGCAGGTAGCGCAGATAGTTGGCGTTGCTGTCATGGACGCCGCACAGCACGCGGCAGGACGGCGCCAGGCCGGTCGCGGCGGCCAGGGCCGGGTCGACCGGCCCCAGCGTGGCCCAGGCCGGGCGCAGCGGCGGCAGCCGCGCTGCCCAGCCCCGGGTGGTGCACAGGGACGAGGGGCCGCCGGCCGCCGGCGCCCACAGGTGGGTCTGGGCGCCGAGCGAGGTGACCTCGGCGGCGGCCCTGCGCCCGCCGGTCAGGCGCCACGCCCAATATTGCGGATAGGGCAGGATGGCCGCGCGCCTGAAGGCCTCGGGCCAGGCCTGCTCCTGCCAGAACAGCTGCAGGCCGGCGGTCATGGCCAGCGGCGCGGTGGGCGCGAAGCACTCGGCATAGGCGGGGGCGACGGCGGCATAGGCGGCCGCGACCGCGGGCGGCGGCACCGCCTCGTAGTCCATGACCGGCAGCGCCAGCGCCCGGGCGGCCAGGTCGACCAGGGCGAAGGCGCTGCCATGGGTGGTCGGCACGATCGCCTCCACGCCATGGACCGCGGCGTCGCGCAAGTGCTGCACCAGCCAGGTCCAGGCGCCGTCCGTGTCGAGATGGCGGTAGGGCGGCCCGTCCCGCGAGCGCGTCGGCGTCGACCACTCGGCCTGCACGGTGCCGGCCTGCGGGTCGACCACCAGCAGCTTGAGGTTGGTCTTGCCGACGTCGACGACGGCGACGGCCATCAGGCCTGGCGCCGCCGCGGCACGTCGGCGGCGGGGTCGAGGTCGGGTGCCTGGCCGTAGCTCATCCGGCGCATCTGCTCCAGCACCCGGCCCATCTCGGCCTCGGACAGCAGCGGCGGCTCGCCGATCAACCGCGCCTGCAGATATTGCTGCGCCAGGGTCTCGACCTCGACGGCGAGCCATAGGGCGCGCTTCAGGGTCTTGGCGACGGTGATGACGCCATGGTGCGACAGCAGGCAGGCGCTGCGGCCCTCCAGCGCCGTGACGGCGTTGGCCGAGAGCTCCGCGGTGCCGAAGGTGGCGTAGGCGGCGCAGCGGATCGATGTGCCGCCGGCGACGCCGACCATGTAGTGGAAGGCCGGGATGCCCAGGTCGTGACAGGCCAGCGCCGTCGCGTGCACCGAATGGTTGTGCAGCACCACGTCGACGTCGCTGCGCGCCGCCAGGATGTCGCGGTGGAAGCGCCATTCCGACGACGGCCGGTGCTCGCCCATGTAGCCGCCCTCGAAGTCCATCTCGACGATGTCCTCGGGCGCCAGGTCCTCGTAGGGGATGCTGGTCGGCGTGATCAGGAAGCCGTCGTCGGTGCGGACCGACAGGTTGCCGGAGGTGCCCTGATTGACGCCGAGGCGGCCCATCTCCAGGGCCGTCGCGATGATCTCGCGGCGCTGGGCCAGGTGGGCGATGCGGACCATGAATGCCTCCGTGCTGCGGCTCGACGGCGGCAGAGTGCGTCCGGGAGCGGGCGGCCGGCAAGGAGGCGCTATCAGTCTTCGACGAACGCCTTCAGCCGCGCCAGCGCGTCGTCCCACTGCTTCGACACCTTGTCGAGATAGGCGCGGGCGTCGTCGAGGGCCGCCGGCGCCAGCGCGAATCGGCTTTCGCGGCCGACCCGGACCGAACGGACGACCCCGGCGCCCTCCAGCACGCGCAGATGCTTGGTGATCGCCTGCCGGGTCAGGCGGGTGCCGGCGGTCAGGCGCGCGATCGACTGCGGCTGGCCATCGGCCAGCCGAGCCAGCACCGAGAGCCGGGTGGCGTCCCCCAGCGCCGCGAACACCGCGGCGCGGGCGGCGATGCCGCCCGGCAGATTTTCAGGCGGGGCGATCGACATGCTCGGCGATATTGCCCATCTGGATGCCCCAGCCGCGCTCGTTCATCCGGAATGCCTCGTCGCGGCGCCGGGCCGGCAGCTTGTCGAAGCCCGACTCGATCACCCGCAGCCGCGTCCCGGTCGCGATCGGCTCCAGCGTGAACTCGACCAGCGTCGGCGGCTCGGCGCTGTAGTCCTCGTTGGGATCGACGGCGTAGGGATGCCAGGTGAACGAGAACCGGCGTTCGGGCTCCAGCGCCTGGACGACCGCTTCCCAGCGCAGGTGCTCGTAGCCGGGATAGGTGATGTGCCCGCGGCTGACTTGCCCGGGCACGAACGGACCGTCGAGCTGGACCCGGAACCACTGGCCGAATTCCTGCTGATCGGTCAACGCCCGCCAGACCCGGGCGACGGGCGCCTTCACGTCGATCGTCTTTTCGATGCGGTCGGTCATAAGCAACCTCCTGGTTGCTGATGTCCGTATCGCCAAACCGGCCAAAGCGCAACCGTCTTGTTGCCTGTTCGGGCAGCGGCCGACCGGCTATCGTCCGGCATCGTCCTTGCCGGAGCCTCCGATGCCCGACCTGTCCGCCTTCCCGATCACCAAGCGCTGGCCGGCCCAGCATCCTGACCGCCTGCAGCTCTATTCGCTGCCCACGCCGAACGGCGTGAAGGTGTCGATCATGCTCGAGGAGCTCGGGCTGCCCTACGAGCCGCACACCATCAACATCGGCGCCAACGAGACCTGGACGCCCGAATATCTGTCGCTCAACCCCAACGGCAAGATCCCGGCAATCATCGATCCCGACGGGCCGGGCGGGAAGCCCTTCGGCCTATGGGAGTCGGGGGCCATCCTGATGTATCTGGCCGAGAAGACCGGCAAGCTGCTGCCCATCGATCCGGCGCGGCGCTGGGAGACCGTCCAGTGGGTGTTCTTCCAGATGGCGTCGGTCGGGCCGATGTTCGGCCAGGTCGGGTTCTTCCACAAGTTCGCCGGCCGCGAGTACGAGGACAAGCGGCCGCGCGACCGCTATGTCGCCGAATCCAAGCGCCTGCTGGGCGTGCTTGAGCAGCGCCTCGCCGGCCGCACCTGGATCATGGGCGACGACTACACGATCGCCGACATCGCGACGCTGGGCTGGGTGCGCAACCTGGTCGGCTTCTACGGCGCCGGCGAGCTGGTCGACTATGCCGGCTTGACGCGGGTGCCGGCCTGGCTGGAGCGCGGCCTGGCGCGGCCGGCTGTGCAGCGCGGGCTGACGATTCCGGCGCGTCCGGCCTAACGCGCCGCCCTGGCGGACCCGGCCAGCAGCGCCTGCCACCATTCGCCGTGGCGGCGCAGGAACATGCCGTCCGGGAAGCCGTGGCGGGCGGCATGATCCTGGGGCACGGTCTCCCAGCCGCGATGCTCGACCGTGATCCGGGTCTCGGCGCCGACCGGCTCGAAGCGCACCTCGACCTGGGTGTCCTGGCCGGGCTGGAACCCCGCTTGGCGCCAGGTGAAGGCCAGGCGGGAGCCCGGCTCCCAGGCGGTGATGCGGCCGATCTCGAAGACGCTGCCGTCGGGCGCGGTCTCGGTGAAGCGGCCGCCCGGGCCCGGCTCGAACGCCAGGCGGCCGGGCGGGCCCGGGCGGAACGGGAACAGCGCGTTGGGCCGCCACCAGGCCGCGATGTCGCGGGTGAAGGCGTCGAAGGCGCGCGCCGGGGGGACGGCGACGCGCAGCGAGACCAGGACCCGCGCGGTCATCCGGCGGCGGCGGGGTCGGGGGCGGCCAGGTTGGGCACGATCCGCCGGACGGTCACAGGCTCGGTCATGGATTGCGCTCCAGATAGGCTTTCAGGGCGCCGAGCTGCTCCGACCACATCTGCTCGGTCTCCTCCAGCCAGGCCTTGAGGCCGGCCATGGGCCCGGGGCGCAGCGCATAGATGCGGACGCGGGCGTCGAACTCGGGATGGGCGTCCTCGATCAGGCCCGAGGCCTTGAGCTGGCGCAGGTGGCGGCTCAGCGCCGGCGGCGCCAGGCCGACCGCCGCGGCCAGCTCGCCGGCGCGCCGCGGCCGCTCGCGCAGCAGCTCGATCACGCGCCGGCGGTGGGGATCGGCCAGCGCCGCCAGCGTCCGGTCGAGGGCGGCGGTCAGACCCAGCCCTCGATGCGCAAGCCGCTTGCCTGCTCGGCCTCCTCGCGGCTGACCTGGCGCACGGTCTGGCCGAAGGTCCAGACATGGCCTTCGGCGTCCACCGCCCGATAGGTGCGGTCGCCATAGAACTGGTCCTGGGGCTCCTGCAGGATCGCGGCGCCGGCCGCGCGGGCGCGGGCGCAATGGGCGTCGACGTCCTCGGTCAGGTGGACATGCAGCGTCTGGGTGTTCTTGCCGCCGATCGAGGCCGGGCTGGCCATGCGCGCGTCCCATTCCCGGCCGACGATCAGGTAGCTGTCGCCGACGCGCATTTCAGAATGGGCGAGCCCGCCCTCGGCATCGGTGATGACCATGCTGCGCTCGAAGCCGAAGGCGCGCTCCAGCCAATCCAGGGCGGCGAGGGGATCGCGGTAGACCAGCGCGGCGCCCAAGGTCGGGCGGTGGACGGGGGCCTCCATGGCGCTTCTCCTTGTCGGTTTCAGAAATATTTCTCCCTATCGTGAAAGCTTGGGTCAAGCGGCCTCTGGTGTGATGTCCGTTTCTGTCCCATCCTCGTCCCGCGCAGGCCTTTCGGCCTTGGGGTGCAGGGGCTAGCGTCCGGCATCGTTTTTTTCCGGAGGGTCTGCCGATGTCCGCCCCAAACACCGCCCTGATCGTCGTCGACGTCCAGGAGTCGTTCCGTCATCGCCCGTACTTCGATCCGGCCGACCTGCCGGCGTTCCTGGCCTGCCAGCAGGCGCTGATCGACGGCGCCAAGGCGCGCGGCATCCCGGTGGTGCAGATCTTCCATGTCGAGCCGACCGGGCCGTTCTCGCTGGCCTCGGGCCATGTGCGGGCGCTGGAGGGGCTGTCGATCGCGCCCGACGCCGTGTTCCACAAGACCCGTCACAGCGCCCTGGTCGGCACTGGCCTCGACGTCTGGCTGACCCAGCGCGGCATCCGCCGGCTGATCGTCTCCGGTATCCGCACCGAGCAGTGCTGCGAGACCACGACCCGGCACGCCTCGGACCTCGGCTACCAGATCGACTTTGTCGGCGAGGCGACCTTGACCTTCGCCATGGTCGACGCCGCCGGCCGCCGTTGGAGCGCGGCCGAGATCCGCGCCCGCACCGAGCTGGTGCTGGCCGGCCGCTTCGCCCGCATCGCCACGGTCGCGGCCGCGCTCGCCGGGCCGGAGCGCCTGGCCGCATGACCGCGGCCCCGCGCCCGATCCCGGTGGTCGTCGTGGTGCCGCCCCGGGCCCTGCTGCTCGACGTGGCAGGGCCGGTGGAGGTGCTGCGCAAGGCCAACCTGGAGCAGGCGCGGGTGCGCTTCGAGGTCCGGCATGTCGGGCCGCTGCCGGAGGTCACGAGCTCGGTCGGGCTGCGCCTGGCCGGGCTCGCGCCGCTGCCGCCGGCCCTGCCCGATGGCGCCATCCTGCTGCTGTCGGGTACCACGAGCACCGTGATCGGCGCGGACGAGGCTACGACGGACGGGGCCGCCGAAGCCGCCATCGTCGACTGGCTGCGCGCCGTCGTGCGGCCCGGCCACCTGCTGGTGTCGATCTGCTCGGGCGCCTTGCTGGCGGCGCGCGCCGGGCTGCTCGACGGCTACAGCTGCACCACCCACCATGCCAGCTGTGCCGAGCTGGCGGCCCTGGCGCCCAAGGCCCGGGTGATGGAGAACCGCCTCTATGTCGAGGACGGCGAGCGGCTGTCGAGCGCCGGCATCACCGCCGGCATCGACCTGATGCTGCACCTGGTGGCGCGCCTGGCCGATCCCGCGACCGCGGTCGCTGTGGCGCGCTACCTGGTGGTCTATCTGCGCCGCGGCGGCGGCGACCCCCAGCTGTCGCCCTGGCTGGAGGGGCGCAACCACCTGCATCCGGCGGTCCATCGGGTGCAGGACGCGATCGCGGCCGATCCGGCGCGCGCCTGGACGCTCGCCGAGCTGGCGGCGATCGCCCACACCAGCCCGCGCCACCTGTCGCGGCTGTTCAACGAGCAGGCGGGGATCGGCGTCACCGACTATGTCAACCGGCTGCGCGTGGCGGTGGCGCACGAGCTGCTGGGCCAGACCCGCCTGGACATGGAGCGCGTGGCCGAGCGCGCCGGCTTCGCCTCGCCGCGCCAGCTGCGCCGGGCCTGGGGCCGGCTGTTCCCGACCCCGCCGCGGGCGGCGCGCGCCGCCGCCGTCTCGGGCCCAACCTCGGGCCCAAGCTCAGGCATCGACAAGCGCGCGTAAAGGGAGGAACCTCGACCTCGGGAGGGACCGCGGGAAGGGCACCGGCATACGGGCTCCGCTCCGACGCCGGCCCGGTCGCGGCATCTGCAGGGTGACCGTCGTCCGAGGGAGGCGCCAGCATGCCGTCGTCGTCGAGTGCAAGCGATATTGTCGCCGGCCAAGCGGTCCGGCGCCGCTCCGTGGCCCTGGTCGGGCCGCAGGGGAGCGGCAAGTCGACCCTGTTCGCCGCCCTGATGGCGGCCGCCGGCCAGCCGGTGAAGCGCAGCGAGGGCCGTGGCCAAGCCGTGGCGCTCGGCCATTGCGGCTTCATGGGCGAGCCGTGGTCGATGGTCGACTGCCCGGGCTCGATCGAGTTCGCCTTCGAGGCCGCCGGCGCCCTCGGCGTGGTCGACCTGGCGGTTGTGGTCGCCGAGCCGGTGCCGGAGCGCGCCGTCGTGATCGGACCGTTGCTCAAGGACCTGGCCGAGCGCGGCATCCCGCATCTCTTGTTCATCAACCGGATCGACACGCTGACCGGGACGGTCCGCGACGTGCTGGCGGCCTATCAGGCGGTGTCGCCGCGGCCGCTGGCGCTGCGCCAGGTGCCGATCCGCGACGGCGAGACCGTCACGGGCTATGTCGACGTGGTCAGCGAGCGCGCCTACCGCTATCGCAAGGGCCAGCCCTCGGAGCTGATCACCCTGCCGTCCCAGGTCGAGGAGCGCGAGAAGGAGGCCCGCGGCGCCCTGCTGGAGCTGCTGGCCGACCATGACGACGGCATCCTGGAGAAGATCCTGGAGGACGTGCAGCCCTCGACCGACGAGATCTTCCGGCAACTGCACAAGGACCAGGCGGCGGGCGCGATCGTCGAGGTGCTGCTGGGCGCCGCCGACCGCGACCATGGCGTGCGCCGGCTGTGGAAGGCGCTGCGCCACGACACCCCCGGCCCCGCCGAGACCGCGGCGGCGCGCGGCATCGATGCCGCCGGCGACGCCCTGCTGCAGGTGTTCAAAACAGCCCATGTCCCGCACAGCGGCAAGCTGTCCTATGCCCGGGTGTGGCGCGGCCCGGTCAAGGACGGCGCGGCACTCGGCGCGGTGCGGGTCGGCGGCATCCTGCAGTTCCCGGGCGGCGAGCAGCAAAAGCTGGCCGAGGCCGACGCCGGCGACCTGGTGGCGCTGGCGCGGTTGGAGGGGGTGCCGACCGGCGCCGTGCTGGCGGCCGCCGGCGAGCCCCTGCCGCTGCCGTTCCCGACCCCGCCGCAGCCGGTCTATGCCATGGCCATCACCACCGCCGACCGCAAGGACGACGTCAAGCTCTCGGGCGCCCTGCAGAAGCTGGCCGAGGAGGACCCGTCGCTGCGCATCGACCATATGCCCGACACCGGCGAGACGGTGCTGCACGGCCAGGGTGAGATCCACCTGACCGCGACCATCGACCGGCTGGCCAAGGTCTACAACCTGCGCCTGACCACGACCCGGCCGCAGGTTGCTTACAAGGAGACCATCCGCAAGGCGGTGCCGCGCCAGCATGCCCGGCTGAAGCGCCAGACCGGCGGTCATGGCCAGTTCGCCGACGTGGTGATCGCGGTCGAGCCGCGGCCGCGTGGCACCGGTTTCCAGTTCACCGATCAGATCGTCGGCGGCGCCGTGCCCCGGCAGTACATCCCGGCGGTCGGCGAGGCGGCCGAGGAGGCGACCCGCAAGGGGCCGTTCGGCTATCCGGTGGTCGACGTCCATGTGACCCTGCTGGACGGCGGCTTCCATACCGTCGACAGCTCGGACATGGCATTCAAGACCGCGACCCGCATGGCCATGCAGGAGGCCCTGGCCAAGGCCGATCCGGTGCTGCTGGAGCCGATCGACCATGTCGCCGTGTCGGTGCCGGCCGACTACACCGCCAAGGCCCAGCGCCTGCTGTCCGGCCACAACGGCCAGATCTTGGGCTATGCCGAGCGCCCCGGCTGGCCCGGCTGGGACGTGGTCGAGGCCCTGGTGCCCGAGGCCGAGCTGCACGACCTGATCATCGAGCTGCGCTCGCAGACCCTGGGCCTGGGCAGCTTCGTGCGCCGCTTCGACCACCTGGCCGAGGCCCGCGGCGCCTTCGCCGACCGCCTGATCAAGGAAGCCAAGGCCGCCGGGGGGTGAGCGGCCTACCACAGGCGGGCGACGATCCCATCGAAGATGGTGTCGGCCGAGACGAGCGGAACCCGATGATGCAAGGCGGTCGCTGCCAGCAGCCGATCGAAGGGATCGCGATGCGCCCACGCCATCATGCCGGCGGCGATGCAGATCGCGGGATTGAAGCTGGCCATGGCGCCGCCTTGCTCGCCGACCAGGTCGGATAGATCGGCTACGAGCGGCGCCATTTCCGGCCATTTGCCGAGTCGGACCTTTTGCGCGATCTCAAAGAATGAGATCGGGCTGATCAGGACGACATCGGCGTCCAAGATCGCCTTGCGCGCCGCCGCCGCCAGACGCTCGTCGTCGGTGAGGGTCCACGTCCAGGCATGGGTATCGAGCAGGACGGCCGTCACCGCGTTGCGGGGTCTGGTCGGCCGCCTTCCCACAAGTCGAGATCGGTCTCGTCCATCGGCTCAAAGAAATCGGGCCCGCGTCCCAGGCGGCCCTTGAGCAGACCGATCTTGAAGCCGCCGCGGCGTATCGGGACGAGGCGAGCGACGGGTTGGCTGCCTTTCGCGATGACGATGTCCTCCCCCCCGATGGCGGCATCGATGAGCTTCGACAGATGCGTCTTCGCAAAGTGAATGGTGACTTGCTGCATGAAGACACAGCCTAAGGGATGGGGGCCGCTTAGTCCAGTTAGCTAACTGCGCCGCCACCGTCCCGGCGGCGCGCCAAAGCAGTCCCGGAACCGCCTCGTGAACTCGGACAGGTCCGAGAACCCCGCCGCCAGCGCCGCGTCCAGCACCGTGCCGCCGCCTTGCCGCAGCCGGTCCGCGGCGGCGGCCAGGCGCACCGTCAGCATGTACTGGTAGGGTGTGGTGCCCACCACCTGGCGGAACAGGCGCAGGAAATGGTAGCGGCCGACCCCGGCGTCGGCGGCGAGGTCGGCCAGCGACAGCGGCTCGGCATGGTGCCGGGCGATCCTGGCCACCGCGTCGGCCATGCGGCGCTCGTCGGCCAGGCGGGCGCGCGGGCGGCTGCTGTCCTGGGCCAGCCGCAGCGCCGCGCCGGCCAGGCGCAGCGCCGTTTCTTCCGCCGCCAGGGGATCCGGGGCGGCCGCCAGGGCGCGGATGTCGGCCAGCAGCGGCGCCAGGGCGTCGAGCGGCGGCAGGCGCGGCTGCGCGAACACGGTCCGCCGCGCGCCGGGCAGGGCGGCCGCGGTCTCCTCGATCAGCTGGGGATCGAAGTGGAACGCCACGCAGCGGTCGCCGACGCCGTGGTCATGGTGGCAGCAGAAGCCGGCGCCCTGATTGCCCAGCAGGATCGAGCCCGGCGACATCAGCGCCCGGCCGTGGCCCGAGCGGTAGGCGAAGCTGCCGGCCAGGACGGCGGCGATCGCGACGCGCTCGTGGGCTTCTTCGACCGCCGGGTCCCCGGGGCCGGAGCGGCAGTCGATGTCGCTGACCCGCCAGCCCGGGCCGGCGGCAAGGGCGGCGATCCGCGTCGTCCGATCCGGCTCCATGGCAACATTCCCCAAGCGAGGCTTGCCCGGCCCATGCTACCGCGCCGGGGCCAACAAGGGAGGCGATGATGACCGGATGGCCGCGCGCGGTGACCTGGCGCCGCGTCATGGACGATTTGAGCGTCGAGCAGATGCGGCTGGAGGCGGGCGCCGGCGGCCCGGCCTTGTCCGGAACCGTGCTGATCGCCGAAGCCGGCCTGCCGCTGCGGGTCGACTACCGGATCGAGTGCGACCGGGCCTGGTCCACTCGCACCGTGGTCCTGACCCAGACCCATGGCGCCGACCGCGTGTCCCTGCGGATGGACCATGACGGCGCCGGGCGCTGGTGGCGCGACGGTGCGGCGGCCCCGGACCTGGACGGCTGCACCGATGTCGACCTCGGCGTCAGCCCCAGCACCAATGCCCTGCCGATCAACCGCCTGCGGCTGACGGCCGGCGCCGCGGCGACCATCCGCGCGGCCTGGGTGCGCTTCCCGGGCCTGGCGGTGGTGGCGGCCGAGCAGTCCTATGAGCGGCTGGACGCCGACCGCTATCGCTATCGCAGCGTGGCCAGCGGCTTCGAGGCCGTGGTCACGGTCGACGCCGACGGCCTGCCCATCGACTATGCCGGCATCTGGCGGCGGATCGCCGACGGACCGGCCGCCCCCGGCGAGGGCTTTGTCGGCGCGCTGCTGGCACCGGGACCGGCGCGGGAGCTGGCGGACGCCGCGGCCGATTTCGGCTGGCTGGCCGGCGGCTGGGCCGGCGAGGTGCGTGATGTCGGCACCGACGGCAGCATCAGCGAGGGCCAGGGCGAATGGTGGTTCGCCTGGGTGCTGGAGGGCCGCGCCCTGCAGGACGTGTGGATCGTGCCGCCGCGCTGGGCGCGGGCCTTGCCGCGCGGTCCGTCGGCTGCTGCCGATCGCTATGGGTCGACGATCCGGCGCTTCGACCGCGCCGGCGGGCTGTGGCGGATCACCTGGATCAACCCGGTGACGGGCGCCGCCAATCATCTCGCCGGCCGGCGCAGCGGCGACGCCATCGAGCTGACCGGGAGCGACGACGGCACGCCGATCCGCTGGCGCTTCCTCGACATCACCGCCGACAGCTTCCGCTGGCTCGGTGAGCGGCAAGCGGGCGGCGCCTGGCGAACCGAGGCCGAGTTCCGGCTGCGCCGCCTGGGTTGATGCGGACCTACGCCTCGTCGAAGTCCAGCACCACCTCGTCCGACAGCGGCCGGCTCTGGCAGGCGAGCACGAAACCCTGGGCCAGCTCCCACGGTTCCAGGGAATAGTTGGCGGCCAGCTCGACCTCGCCGGCGCGCTTCAGGCAGCGGCAGGTCGAGCACACGCCGGCCCGGCACGAAAAGGGCAGCTCCAGGTTCTGGCGGAGGGCGGCGTCCAGGATGCGCTCGCCATAGGGGACGCGGATCTGGCTGCGGATGCCGTCGCGGATCACCGCGACCCGGGCGTCGCCGCGGCGCACCGCCGCCGCGGGCGCCGGCACCTGCGCCGGTGCGGGCTGGTCGGGCGCCAGGAAGCGCTCGGACCGGATGCGGTCGGGGGCCACGCCCAGCTCGGCCAGCGCGGCGCCGGCCTGGTCGATCATGTCGGCCGGGCCGCATAGCAGCGCCAAATCGATCGCCGCCGGGTCGAACAGCCGGCCGACCAGGGCCCGGACCTTGGCGGCGTCGAGGCGGCCGTTCAGCAGCTCGACGTCCTGGCGCTCGCGGCTCAGCACGTGGATCAGGCTGAACCGCGCCATGTAGCGGTTCTTGAGATCGGCCAGGGCCTCGCGGAACATCACCGACGACACCGTGCGGTTGCCATAGGCGAGGGTCACCTGGGCGCCGGCGGCCAGCGCCGTGGTGACGATCGACAGCACCGGCGTGATGCCGCTGCCGCAGGCGAAGGCGGCGATGCGCCGGGGTAGGGGCTCGGGCAGCACGAAGCGGCCGTCGGGCGGCGTCACCTCGATCGCGTCGCCGGGCTTGAGGTCGCGGTTGATATGGGTCGAGACCCGGCCGCCCGCGACCTGCTTGACCGCGATCCGCAGCGCGCCGTCGGCCGGGGCGCTGCAGATCGAATAGCTGCGCCTGACCTGTTCGCCGCCGAGCGTCAGGCGCAGGGTCAGGTGTTGGCCGGCCTGGAACCGGAAGGCGTCGGCCAGGCCCTCGGGCACCGCGAGGGCCAGCGACACCGCGTCCTCGGTCTCGCGCCTGATATTGGCCACGGTCAGCCGGTGGAAGCGGCGGTTCAAATGCATTTGAAGTACTCGAACGGCTCGCGGCAGGCGGTGCAGCGGTACTGTGCCTTGCAGGCGGTCGCGCCGAACTCGCTCAGGCGCTCGGTGGCCGCGCTGCCGCAACGTGGACAGGCAACGGTGGGGCCGGGATCAAACAGGCCGTGGCTGCGGCCGGCCGGCGGCGCGATGCCATAGGCCCTGAGCTTGGCCCGGGCGCCCGCGGTCAGCCAGTCGGTGGTCCAGGGCGGCGCATGAACCAGCCGCACGGTGGCGGCGTCGAAGCCGGCGGCGTGCAGCGCGGCCTCGACCGACAGCCGGATCGCGTGCATGGCCGGGCAGCCGGAATAGGTCGGGGTCAGGACCACCTCGGCCGGCGGCCCCACCGTCGCGGCGCGCACGATGCCCATCTCGACCACGTTGAGCGCCGGGATCTCGGGGTCCGGCACGGTTTCGAGCACCGCCCACAACCGCGCGTCGGCCGCGGTCACCACGCGATCACCACTGGGCCCCCGGATGGGCGCGGGCCACCGATTGCATGACCGCCAGCAGATGGCCGAGGCCTTCGCCATGGCGGCCGAGAAAGCCTCCGGTCGGCATCCAGCCCACTGGCGGACGCCGCAGGGTCGCCTCGGCCAGCACCCGGTCGACGGTCGCCGACCAGGCCGCCGCCACCGGCCCGATCTCAGGCGCGATGCCGGCCGCCACCAGGCGCTCATGCACCGGATGAGGCGCCAGCATCTCGCCGGTGAAGCGCCACAGATCGTCGAGGGCGGCCTGCGCCCGGGCGTGGCTGTCGGCGGTGCCGTCGCCCAGGCGGATCACCCATTCCGCGCTGTGCCGGCGGTGATAGGCGGCTTCGCGCGCGGCCTTGGCGGCGATGCCGGCGATCTCGGCGTCGTCGGAGCGCGCCAGGGCCGGCAGCAGCTCGGCATGCCAGGCGTCGAACAGGAACTGGCGGACGATGGTCCGGCCGAAGTCGCCGTTGGGCTGCTCGACCAGCAGAAGGTTGCGGTAGTCCCGGCTGTCGCGCCAATAGGCGAGCCGGTCGGCGTCGCGCCCCTGGCCCTCGCGGCGGCCGGCGAGGTCCAGCCACGCCGCGGCCTGGCCGGTCAGGTCCAGCGCGACGTTGGCGAGCGCGATGTCCTCTTCCAGCACCGGGGCGTGGCCGCACCATTCCGACAGCCGATGCCCCAGGATCAAGGCGCTGTCGCCCAGCCGCAGCAGGAACTCGACCGCGGGCGCCGTCGCGTCGGCCATCAGATGTTCTTCACTTCGGGCGGCATCGGATAGAAGGTCGGGTGCCGGTAGACCTTGTCGGCCATCGGCTCGAACAGGCTGTCCTTGTCGCCCGGATCCGAGGCGGTGATGGCGGCCGACGGCACCACCCAGATGCTGACGCCCTCGGCGCGCCGGACATAGGCGTCGCGGGCCATTGCCAGCGCCATGGCCGGGTCGGCGGCATGCAGGCTGCCGACATGGCGATGGTTGAGGCCGTTGCGCGAGCGCACGAACACTTCGTAGAGCGGCCAGTCGGCCATCACGCCGCCTCCGCCCGGGCAGCGCGCTTGGCGGCGTAGGCGAGCGCGGCCTCGCGCACCCAGGCGCCGTCGTCATGGGCCTTCTGGCGCGCGGCCAGGCGTTCGCGGTTGCACGGGCCGTCGCCGGCCAGCACGCGATTGAACTCGCCCCAGTCGATGGTGCCGAACCGATAATGCCCGATCGCGGCATCGAAGGTAAGATCGGGGTCGGGGACCGTGAGACCGATGAACTCGGCCTGGGGCACGGTCACATCAACGAACTTCTGGCGCAGCTCATCATTGCTGGTGCGCTTGATGCGCCAGGCCATGCTCTGCGCCGAGTGCTTGGAGTCGGCGTCGGGCGGCCCGAACATCATCAGGGACGGCCACCACCAGCGGTCGAGCGCGTCCTGGGCCATGCGGCGCTGGGCCGGTGTGCCGCGCGCGAGCGTCATCATGATCTCGTAGCCCTGGCGCTGGTGGAAGCTCTCCTCGCGGCAGATGCGCACCATGGCGCGGGCGTAGGGGCCATAGGAGCAGCGGCACAGCGGCACCTGG
>CAZEFK010000096.1:0-24780 GCA_964511405.1 uncultured Comamonadaceae bacterium
GGCGTTCAGCGCCGACGGCCGGCGGATCGTGACGGCGTCCAGGGACGGGACGGCCCGCCTCTGGGACGCCGGCACCGGCGCGCCGCTGGTGGTCCTGCGCGGCCACTCGGAGGGGCTGCTGACGGCCGCGTTCAGCCCCGACGGCCGTCACGTGGTTACTGCCGCCCGCGACGGGACGGCCCGGCTGTGGGATGCGGCGACCGGCGAGCCGATTGCGGTCCTGGCCGGGCACGCCGAAGGGACGACCCCCGCCGAGCGCGACATCGTGACGGTCCGGGCGGCGCAGTTCAGCCCGGACGGCCGTCGGGTGGTCACCGGCGGCGACGACGGGACGGCGCGGCTGTGGGACGCGGCGACCGGCGCGCCGGTCGCCGTCCTGGCCGGCCATGCGAGCTGGGTGAATGCCGCGGTCTTCAGTCCCGATGGCCGGCGCGTCCTGACCGGATCGCCCGACAAGACGGCGCGGCTGTGGGACGCCGAGACCGGTGCCCAGCGCCTGGTGCTGAGCGGGCATGGCGGCGGGATCCTGGCCGTTGCCGTCAGCCCGGACGGCCGCACCGCCGCCACGGCTTCCGAGGACCGGACGGCCCGCCTCTGGGATGCCGAGACTGGCCAGCCGCGTGCGGTTCTGAGCGGGCATGAGGGGGCCGTCGTGGCCGTTTCGTTCAGCGCGGACGGCCGGTCCGTGCTCACGGCGTCGCTCGATCGGACGGTCCGGCTGTGGAACGCCGGGACGGGTGCCGCGATCGCGGTCCTCGACGGCCATGACGACGCCGTGGTGGCCGCATCCCTGAGCCCGGACGGCCGCCGGATCGTGACGGCGTCCCGGGACGGCACCGCCCGGCTGTGGGACCGCGGTCGCGCCGACGCGGCGGCGGTCCTTGCCGGACATGAGGCCGGCGTGCAGACGGCGGCGTTCGGCGCCGATGGCCGGCATGTCGTCACCACGGCCTGGGACGGCACGGCGCGCTTGTGGGATGCCGGGACCGGCGCCCCGGTCGCAGTCCTGGGCGGGCCGGACAGGCCGGTGACGGCGGCCGTGCCGAGCCCGGACGGCCGGCGCATCGTGACGGTGTCGCTCGACCATACGGCGCGGCTCTGGGAAACCGGAACCGGCGGGCCTGTCGCGGTCCTGGGCGACCGTCAGGCAACCGCCAAGGCCCTGGCGTTCAGCCCGGATGGCCGGTCCGTGCTGACCGCATCCGACGACGGTACGGCCTGGCTGTGGGATGCCGAAACCGGCCGGCCACGCGCCGTGCTGCGCGGCCACACGCACACCATCGGGGCCGCTGCGTTCAGCCTCGACGGCCGGCGGGTGGCCACGGGCTCCCGCGACGGCACCGTGCGCCTGTGGGATGACACCGGCCGGCCGCTCACCGTCGTGACCGGCAGCGAGTTCGCCGTGGCCGTCCGTGCGGACGGCCGCAGCGTGGCCACCGTCTCGGACAAGACGGCCTGGCTGTGGGATGCCGAGAGCGGCGGTCAGCGCGCCGCCCTGGACGGGCACACGGGGATGCTGGATACGATCGCATTCAGCGCCGATGGCCGCCGGGTCGCCACGGCGGCCCTGGACGGCACGGTGCGGCTGTGGGATGCGGGCACCGGGGCAGCGCTCGCCACAGTCCCGGTCTATGACCCCGGCGGCATCCCCGCGCCGTTCAGTCCGGACGGCAAGCGCATCGCGACGGTGGCCGACGACAGGATGGTCCGGCTCTGGGACACCGACACTGGGCAGCTGGCGGCCGTGCTCAGCGGGCATGACGCGCTGGTGTCCGACATTGCGTTCAGTCCGGACAGCCGCCGTGCGGTCACGGCGTCCGGGGACGACACGGCGCGGGTGTGGGACGTCGCCAGCGGCTTGTCCTTGGCGGTCTTGCGCGGCCATGGCGACCGCGTCCGCGTCGCCGCCTTCAGCCCCGATGGCCGCCGCGTGGTCACGGGCTCGGACGACAGCACCGCACGGCTCTGGGACGTGCCCCCGGTCGACCCGCAGGATCTGGTCGCGGCGCTGGACCTGCGGACGGTGCGCGGCCTGACCGACGCGGAGCGGCAACTGTTCTTCCTGGCGCCGCCGTCGGGGACGGACGGACCGTCGGACCTGAGTGCGCCCGCGCGCTGCGACCGGCTGGCGGCCAGCCCCTACGACCCGGTGCGGACCGTGGCCGGCATCGCGTTCGACCGGATCGATGCCGGCCCGGCGGTCGCGGCGTGCCGGCAGGCCGTGGCGGCGCAGCCATCCGACGGGCGCCTGCAGTTCCAACTCGGTCGGGCGCTGGACAAGGCCGGTGCCGGGGCTGAAGCCTTGGCCGCCTATCGCGCCGCCGCCGACCGGGGGCATGCCGGCGCCATGCGGAATCTGGCCCAGCACTACATCGACGGTGATGGCGTCGCCCGCGACGATGCCGAGGCCGATCGGTTGCTGCAGGCGGCGTTCGACCACGGCTATCTGCCGGCGGCCGGCGACCTTGGATCGCGGCTGTGGGCGCGGGACGCCGCCCGGCACGAGGCAGCATTGGCCGTGTGGCGGCGGGCGGCGGCGGCCGGCGACCCGTTCAGCCATGTGGCCCTGGCCGAGCGCCTGGAGCGGGGCGATGACATCCCCCGCGACCTGGAGCAGGCCGCTCTCCATTTCGGCATCGCAGTCCGGCTGTTCGAAACCGCCGGCGACGACCGCAACGGCGAGGCCGCGCACGCCCGCCGCGGCACGCTGGGCCGTGCCCTGACCACCGAGGCTGCGGCCCGGACCTGGCGCCGGATCATCGAGTGGAGGCCCGGGACGGGAGGGTGAGCAGGCGCGCCGCCGGGAAACCTAATCCGGCACGATCACCACGGTCAGCCCGGCGGTGCGCTTGAGCACGCGGATATGGGCGGCATCGCTCTCGGGCTCGCGCAGGATGCGCAGGTCCAGGCGGCCATTGCCCAGGGCCAGGTCGCGGATGCCGAGGCCGCCGACATCGTCGGGCAGCACGGGGCGGTTGAACCGGACCAGGCGGTTCGGGCCGTCGAACTCGACGCCGAGGCAGGCCTCCAGCAGGGCATAGGCGGTGCAGGACGCCCAGGCCTGGGGCACGCAGGCGACGGGATAGGCGACCGGCCCGGTCTCGGGCTCCCGGGCCAAGCCGCAGAACAGCTCGGGCAGGCGGCGGAACTCGGAATGGCGGGTGGCCTCGAACAGCCCGTGGGTGACGCGCATCGCCTCGGCCTTGAAGCCGTAGCGGCCGAGCCCCAGGGCGATCAGCCCGTTGTCGTGCGGCCAGATCGAGCCGTTGTGGTAGCTCAGCGGATCGTAGCGGGCTTCTCCGGCAGCGATGGTGCGGATGCCGTAGCCGGTGTGGAAGCGCGGGCCCAGCAGCAGGTCGGCGACCCGACGCGCGCGGTCGGCCCGGATCGAGCCCGTGAACAGCAGGTGGCCGGCGTTCGAGGCCAGCACCGCGCAGGGCTGCTTGGCGCCGTCCAGGGCGAGGGCGTAGCAGCCCAGTTCCTCGACCCAGAACTGGCGCTCGATGCGCTCGGCCAGCTCGGCGGCCTCGACGGTCAGGCGCTCGGCGGTGGCGCCATGGCCGAGGGCCCGGGCAACCGGCGCCAGCCGGCGCTTGGCGGCTTCGACATAGCCCTGCACCTCAACGAGCGCGATCGGCGGCTCGGCCAGGCTGCCGTCGGCATGGAAGATCGAATCGTGGCTATCCTTCCAACCCTGGTTATGCAGCCCCAGGTCGGCCTTGCGGGCATATTCGACGAAGCCGTCGCCGTCGATGTCGCCATGGGTGTCGATCCAGCCGAGCGCCGCCTCGATGTTCGGCCATAGCTGCCCGAGCAGCCGGGCGTCGCCGGTGCGCTCGAAATAGGCGGCGGCCAGCAGCACGAACAGCGGTGTCGAGTCGACACTGCCGTAATAGTGCCGGAACGGCACCTCGCCCAGCCGGGCCAGCTCGCCGCTGCGGGTCTCGTGCATGATCTTGCCGGGTTCGGCGTCGGCCGCTGGGTCCAGGCTGGTCGCCTGGTGGGCGGCCAGATAGCGCAGCACGCCGACCGCGAGGCCGGGATCAAGCCACAGGCACTGCAGCGCGGTGATCAGGCCGTCGCGCCCGAAGCCGGTCGAGAACCACGGCGTGCCGGCATAGGGATAGCGGCCCTGGGGGGTGGCGGTGGTCAGCATGTCGAGGTCGGCCCGCGACCGCCTGAGCCAGTCGTTGAAGGCGCGGTCCTCGGCGCCGATCTCGGCCGGCGGCTTGCCCGGCGGCGCCGGCGCCGCGACGTCGTCCAGGCCGCTGCGGAACTGGGCGCGGATGCACAGCTGGGCCTGGCCCTTGGCCGCCACGGTTACGGCGAAGCGGGCCCGGGCGCCGTCGACCGCCACCGGCTGCGGCCGGAACTCCAGCCGCGTATGCGCCACCACGCCGTCGCGCGCCCGATAGCCGAGCTCGGCGGCCGCCGGCTCGATCATCGGTTCCAGAAGGGTGCCGCGCTGGCGGGGCGGGTGACCGCGGACCTCGAAGATGTCGGCGAAGTCGGCGGCGAACCGGATCTCGACCTCTGTGGTCAGCGGCACGTCGCTGTAATTGTGGAAGGTGAGGTCGTCGACCAGGCCCGCGGGCTCCAGCGTCAGCTCGCGCCGAATATGCAGGACATGGCCGGCACCGTCGCCGATGGTGGCCCACGGCCGCGCCGCCGACACCAGATTGACCCGCAGCATGGGCCGGCCGATCGGCGCGCCGACACCGAGCGTGGTGGCGGCGCCGGCGGCGAAGCGCAGGGCATAGACCGACAGGTGCCGGGTGTCGCGAAAATATACGCCATCGGCGACGCCTGATGCAGCCACGGCATCGCCGCGGTCGTCCAGCACCGCGAAGCTGTCATTGTATTTCAGGATGCCCGGGCGCGCTTCCCGGCCGGTCGAGACCGCCTGGACCGGGAAGGCATCGGCTTCCGGATCTGGTGGTGCGTCAGCCAACGGCCAGGTTCTCCGGTTCCTCGATCGCGCCCCGCTCATACAGCGTCAGGTAGTCCTGGGCCATGCGCCGGACCGAGAAGCGGCGCTCGAAAGTCATGCGGATGCGGGTGCGGTCCAGGCTCTCGGCTGCCGCCACCGACGCCACGGCCTGGTCCAGATCGTCGACGATGAAGCCGGTCACGCCATCGTCGATGACCTCGGGCACCGAGCCCCGCCGGAAGCCGATGACCGGCACGCCGCACGCCATCGACTCCATCATCACCAACCCGAACGGCTCGGGCCAGTCGATCGGGAACAGCAGCGCCGAGGCCCGGCCCAGGAACTCGGACTTGTCGGCGTCGCCGATCTCACCGACATATTCGACGTCGGCGCGGCCCAGCATCGGCTGGATGTGATCGCGCCAGTACTCGGCGTCGACGGGATCGACCTTGGCTGCGATCTTCAGCTTGCGGCCGGTGCGCCGGGCGATCTCGATGGCGCGGTCCGGCCGCTTCTCCGGCGAGATCCGGCCGAGGAACGCCAGGTATTCGCCTTGGGCCGCGGACGGCTTCAGCAGGTCCAGCGGCATGCCGTGATGGACCGTGCCGATCCAGTTGGCCCAGCGCAGCGGCGCGCGCTGGCTGTCCGAGATCGACACCAGCGGCATGTCGCTGAACTCGCGGAAGATCGGGACCAGGTCGGGCAGGTCCAGGCGGCCATGCAGGGTGGTCACGAATTTGGCCTCCGACCGCCGCGCCATCGGGAAATGCATGTAGTCGTGATGCATGTGCACCACGTCGAACCGGTCGATCTCGGCGAACAGCAGTTCCAGCATCAGCACGTTGTAGATGAAGGGATCGTGGCAGGACGACAGGCGCAAGCCGCGCTGGCAGGGCGCCACCAGCCGCGCCGAGGTGCGGCTGTCGCCGGTGGCGAACAGCGTCACGTCGTGGCCGAGCCGGACCAGCTCCTCGGTCAGCCACGACACGACCCGCTCGGTCCCACCATATTTTTGCGGCGGCACGCTTTCCGCCAGCGGCGCCATCTGGGCGATGCGCATTCCCTGTCCCTTTCCGGTATCCATCAATCCCCCGCTGCGTGCGGCGCAGCACGGGGTTCAACGGAACATCGCAAAGGCTTGTTCCTGCGCCGGAGCCTGCCTTCGGATGGCATGACGGCGGTGCCGAATCAGCCGCGGGCCGCGGGATTTGCGTTCACTGCGGCCCCACGCTAGGGTGCGGCCCGCACCGGGTACCCGGGCTTATCGGCAAGGCTGACGTGGCTGACATCTTCCGCGAAATCGATGAGGACCTGCGCGCCGATCGCGTCGCCCGGCTGTGGAAGCGCTATGGCTGGGCGGTGATCGCGGCGGCGGTCGCGGTGGTGCTGGCGTCGGCAGGCTGGGTGGCCTGGCGCGACTATGACCAGAAGCGGCAGGGACGGGCGGGGGCGCAGTTCGCCGCTGCCATGGCCCAGGCCGATGGCGGCGACGTCAACGCCGCGCTGGCCACGCTCGGCCGGCTGATCAAGGACGACCCGCGCGGCTATGCCATGCTCGGCCGGCTTTACGAGGCCGGCCTGCTCGATCGCGCCGGTAAGGCCGACGAGGCGCTGGCCGACTATGACGCGGTCGCCGGCGATTCGAGCATCGACCCGCTCTATCGCGATCTCGCGCGCTTGGCCGCTGCCTATCATCGCATCGATAAGGAGCCGGCGGACAAGCTGACCGAGCAGCTCCGGCCGCTGCTCGCCGACTCCAATCCCTGGCGCTTCGCGGCCCGTGAGCTCGATGCCCTCGCCCGCCTCAAGGCCGGCGATGTCAAGGGCGCGCGCGAAGCGCTGACCCGGCTGTCGGACGATGCGACCGCGCCCCAGGGTGTGCGGGCGCGCGCCACCGAACTGCTCGCCGCGACCAAGAGCTGACGCCGAATGCCATGGACTTCCCGGCGCTGCGTCGGCGCCGTCCTCGCCATCCTGTCTCCGATCGCCCTGGCCGGATGCAGCTGGTTCGACAGCGCGCCATCGGCGCCGACCATCCCCGGGAACCGGATCGCCGTGCTGACCGGCAGCGATGCCATCGACGTCGATTCGTCGCTGCAGGCGACCAAGGTCCGGCTGCCGCATCCGGTGCGGACACCGGACTGGCCGCAGCAGGGTGGGCTGCCAAGCCACGCCAACCAACATCTGGAGCTGGGCGACTCGCCGGCCCTGGCCTGGAAGGCGAGCGTCGGCGCGGGCTCCAGCGACAGCCAGTACCTGCTGGCCCAGCCGGTGATCGCCGGCGGCCGGGTCTACACCATCGACGCCAACGGCTCGGTCAGCGCCTTCGAGGCCGCGACCGGCAAGGCGCTCTGGCATGTCGACACGATCGGCGAGGACGAGACGGCGCCGATCGCCCCCGGCGGCATCGCGGCCGCCGGCGGCAAGCTGTTCGTGGCCAACGGCCTGAGCCGCGTCACCGCGCTGGCGGCCGACACCGGTGCCGAGCTGTGGCGCCAGGCGCTGCCGGCACCGGCGCGTGCGGCACCGACGGTGGTCGGCGACCGCCTCTATGTCGTCACCCAGGACAATCTGCTGCAGGCCCTGGCGGTCCAGGATGGCCACAAGCTGTGGAGCCATCAGGGCCTGGCGGAAAGCGTCGGCCTCCTGGGCGGGGCAAGCCCGGCCGCCGATCCCACGGTGGTGATCGCGCCCTACAGCTCGGGCGAGGTGTTCGCGCTGCGCGCCGACACCGGACGCGTCGCCTGGTCCGACAGCCTGACCGCGGTCCGGCGCTCGGATGCGATCTCGGCGCTGGCCGATATTCATGCACCGCCGGTGCTGGACCGCGGGCTGGTGATTGCCGACAGCCACTCCGGACGCGTCGCCGGTGTCGATCTGCGGTCGGGCACGCGCGTCTGGGATCATGATTTCGGCGGCACCGGCATGCCCTGGGTGGCTGGCGACTGGGTCTATCTCCTGACCAACAACATGCAAATGGTCTGCCTGGACCGCCAAAGCGGCGGGGTGCGCTGGGTCCAGGCTTTGCCGCGCTATGGCAATCCGGACAAGAAGACCGATCCAATCGCCTGGGTCGGACCAGCGCTGGGCGGCGACCGGCTGATCGTGCTGGGCACCAACGCCGAGGCGCTGTCGATCTCGCCCTATACCGGCGAGATCCTCAGCCACCTCAAGATCCCGGACAAGGCGCTGGTGCCGCCGGTGATCGCCGACGGCACGCTGTACATCCTGACCGACGACGGCACGCTGTCGGCCTATCGGTGACGCCATGGCATCGGTCGTCGCCATCGTCGGCCGCCCCAATGTCGGCAAGTCGACGCTGTTCAATCGCCTGGTCGGCAAGAAGCTGGCGCTGGTCGACGACACGCCGGGCGTGACCCGTGATCGGCGCGAGGGGGCTGCTACCCTCGGCGATCTGGCCTTCACCGTCATCGACACCGCCGGCCTGGAGGATGTGGCCGACGACAGCCTGGAGGCGCGCATGCGGCGCCAGACCGAGCAGGCGGTGGCCGAGGCCGATGCGGTGCTGATGCTGGTCGACGCCCGCCTGGGCCTGACCCCGGCCGACCGCCATTTCGCCGGCCTGTTGCGCAAGAGCCGGGCGCCGGTGCTGCTGGTCGCCAACAAGTGCGAGGGCCGGGCCGGCCAGCCCGGCCTGCTGGAGGCGTTCGAGTTGGGGCTGGGCGAGCCGATCGCGCTGTCCGCCGAGCATGGGGAGGGCATGGCCGACCTGTACCAGGCGCTGCGCCCGATCCTGGAGGCCGGCGCCGCGCCCGCATCGGAGGACGACGCGCCGGCCGAGAAGCCGATGCAGCTGGCTGTGGTCGGCCGCCCGAATGCGGGCAAGTCGACCCTGATCAACGCGTGGGCCGGCGAGGAGCGCCTGCTGACCGGCCCGGAGCCCGGCATCACGCGCGACTCCATCGCCATTCCGCTCACGCTTCTGGGGCGGTCGGTGCGGCTGGCCGACACCGCCGGCATCCGCCGGCGCGCGCGCGTGAGCGAGAAGCTCGAGAAGCTGTCGGTCGCCGACAGCCTGCGCGCGATCCGCTATGCCGAGGTGGTGATCCTGGTGATCGACGCCACCATCGGCCTGGAGAAGCAGGACCTGGGCATCGCCGAGCTGGTGGTCGAAGAAGGCCGGGCGCTCGTCCTCGCCGCCAACAAGTGGGACGCCGTCGCCGACCGCGCGGCGGCGCTGAAGCAGATCACCGACCGCCTGCAGCATTCGCTGCCGCAGGTTCGCGGCTTGCCGGTGGTGACGGTCTCGGCTGCGACCGGGCGCAATCTGGAGGCCCTGGCCAAAGCCTGCTTGACGATCCACGCCGCCTGGAACACCCGGATCGCCACCGCCGAGATCAATCGCTGGCTGCAGGCCGCGACCGACCAGCACCCGCCGCCGCTGGTCCAGGGCCGCCGCGTGCGCATCCGCTACGCCACCCAGATCAAGGCCCGGCCCCCGACGCTCGCCCTGTTCACCAGCCGTCCCGAGGCGCTGCCCGACAGTTATCTGCGCTACTTGACCAACAGCCTGCGCGATCGCTTCGACCTCGACGGCACGCCGGTCCGGTTCGTCATGCGCAAGCCGCGCAATCCCTACGATCCCGACTGATCCGAGCGCCTGTCACAAAAATTTTCTTGTATTGGGGCCGCGTCGACCTCATTTGATCGCGCTTCCGATTTCTCTAGCGATCGAGGTCCCATGGAATGATCGAGAAAGTCGTATTCGCCCATCGTGTGGTCATGCTCGGGTGGGGCAGCGTCGGCCAGTGCGTGCTGCCCGCCGTCCCCCGCCATTTCGAGATGCCGCTGTCGAACATCACGGTCGTCGAGGCCGATGACCATACCGCGAAGTTCGCGCCGTTCGCGGCGATGGGCATGCGATACGAACGCGTGCAGCTGACTCCGGAGAACCTGTCCGAGGTGCTGGGCCGCTATCTGGCGGCCGGCGATCTCGTGATCAACCTGACCGCCGGCGTCGACGCGATCGAGATCATGGACTGGTGCCAGGCGCATGGCGTCGCCTATGTCGACACCAGTCTGGAGCCATGGGCCGCCAAGTACGAGAACGTCACCGCCGAGCCCTGGACGCGCACGCACTACGATGCGCACGAGGTCACTCGCGCCCACGCCCGCGCGCGCTGGAAGAAGGACGGCCCGACCGCGATCGTGACCCACGGCGCCAACCCGGGCGTGGTCAACCATTTCGTCAAGGTCGCGCTGTTGAACATCGCGCGCGACATGGGGCTGGCGTTCGACACGCCCGGCACGCGCGAGGCGTGGGCGGACCTCGCGCAGCGCACCGGCACCAAGGTGATCCATATCGCCGAGCGCGACACCCAGCGCAGCAGCATCCCCAAGCAGCCCGACGAGTTCGTCAACACCTGGAGCATCCTCGGCTATTGGGGCGAGGCCTACTATCCGGCGGAGCTCGGCTGGGGCACCCATGAGAAGATGCTGCCGCCGCTCGGCCAGCATTACCATTACGGCCCGGGCCACGGGATCTACCTGCACAAGCCAGGCGCGCTGACCACGGTGCGCAGCTGGGTCCCGAAGGGCGGCCCGATCCTGGGCTTCGTGATCAGCCACAGCGAGAGCATCACGCTGGCCAGCTACTTCACCAAGTGGCAGGACGGCCGCCCGGTGTACCGCCCGACCGTGCACTACGCCTACCACCCGACCACCGACGCCATCGTCTCGCTGCGCGAGCAGGTGATGCGCAATTGGGTGCCGCCCAAGGCCGAGCGCATCATGCAGGACGACATCGTCGACGGCATCGACGAGCTGGGCGTGCTGCTGATGGGGCACGGCCTGACCAGCTATTGGTACGGCTCGCAGCTGTCGATCCACGAGGCGCGGCAGATCATCCCGGGCCAGAACGCGACGGCGCTGCAGGTCTGCGCCGGCGTCATCGGCGCTGCGGTCTGGGCGGCGCGCAACCCGCGGCGCGGCTATTGCGAGCCCGAGGACCTGCCCCACGACGAGATCCTGGCCATCGGCGCGCCCTATCTCGGGCCCGTGGTCGGCGTCCGCTCGGACTGGACGCCGCTCAAGGACCGGTCGCGCATGTTCCCGGAGCCCTGGCTCGACGAACGGGATCTCTGGCAGTTCACCAATTTCCTGATGCGCTGACGCCAACCCGCACATCTGTGCTCTTTTGGGCACAGATGTGCGGTAAATGCATCATTTGGCGCTGACGGACCTTGGAACCTGACCGCGCAAGGCGTAGTTTAGCAAGTGCACCATCGCGAGATGGTGGTTTCCTCCCTAAACTCGGGCCGCTTCGCGCGGCCCGTTTTTTTGTGGGCGGCCCCGCGGCGCCGAGCCCGGTCAGCCGGCCTCGACCCGGGCACCGTGCGAGGCCTGGGCGGGATCGAGCAGGTCCAGCAGCGCCGCGGTGCGGCTGGCCGGGGTCGGCAGGCTGGCGGCGGGCACGCCCGGGAAGGCCTCGCGGCGCAGGGCGGTGGCCATTGGGCCGGGGTCGTACAGGTTCACACGCAGCCGGGTCTTCGTGGTCTCCGCGGCCCAGGCCCGCGCCGTGACCTCCAGCGCCGCCTTGCTGGCGGCGTAGTCGCCCCAATAGGCGAGCTCCGGGCAGGCGCAGGTCACGAACACCGCCCGGCCGGCCTCCGCGGCGCGCAGCGGCGCGTCGAACTGCCGGATCAGGTGCCAGTTGGCGTGGACATTGACCTGGAACAGGCCGGCATGCCGCGCCGGCGGCATGTGACCGACCGGATAGAGCGCGCCCAATTGGGCCGCCGCCGCGACCAGCAGGTCCAGGCGTCCGAAGCGCTCGGCGACGGCGGCGGCGAGGGCCTCGATGCGGCCGGGGTCGCTCAGGTCCACCGGCACCAGGGTGGCGCCGCCGCCGGCGGCGCGGATCGCGTCGTCGGTGGCCTCCAGCCCGCCTTGGGTGCGGGCAGCCAGGATGACATGGGCGCCTTCGGCCGCCAACGCGGCCGCGGCCGCCGCGCCAAAGCCCCGCGAGGCGCCGGTGACCAGCGCCAAGCGTCCCGAGAACCGCCCGGCCATCAGATAGAGCCGGCGAGCAGGCTGAGCTGCTTGGCCGACTGGCCCTCGACCTGGTCGGTCAACGGGATCGGATAGTCGCCGGTGAAGCAGGCGTCGCAGAATTGCGGCTGGGCGCGGTCGCGCCCGGCCTGGCCCATGGCGCGGTACAGGCCGTCGATCGAGATGAAGGCCAGGCTGTCGGCGCCGATATGCGCGGCCATGCCCGCGACGTCGTGCTTGGCCGCCAGCAGCTTGTCGCGCAGCGGCGTGTCGACGCCGTAGAAGCAGCTATGGGTGGTCGGCGGGCTGGCGATGCGCATGTGCACTTCGGTTGCGCCGGCGGCGCGCACCATCTCGACGATCTTGGTCGAGGTGGTGCCGCGCACGATCGAGTCGTCGACCAGCACCACGCGCTTGCCGGCGATGATGGCCCGGTTGGCGTTGTGCTTCAGCTTGACGCCCAGATGCCGGATCGAGTCGGTCGGCTCGATGAAGGTGCGGCCGACATAGTGGTTGCGGATGATGCCCAGCTCGAAGGGCAGGCCCGATTCCGCGGCGTAGCCGATCGCCGCCGGCACGCCCGAATCGGGCACCGGGATCACGATGTCGGCGTCGACCTGGCTCTCGCGCGCCAGCTCCATGCCGATCCGCTTGCGTGCCTCGTAGACGCTGGTGCCTTCGACGATCGAGTCGGGCCGGGCGAAGTAGATGTACTCGAAGATGCAGAAGCGTGCGGTCGCCGGCGGGAACGGGCGGCGGCTCTCCAGCCCGTGCTGGGTGATCACCACCAGCTCGCCCGGCTCGACCTCGCGCTCGAAGCGGGCGCCCAGGATGTCGAGTGCGCAGGTCTCGGAAGCCAGGATCCAGGCGTCGCCCAGGCGGCCCAGCAGCAGCGGCCGGACCCCCATGGGATCGCGCACGCCGATCAGCGCGTCGTTGATCAGCGCCACGAAGGAATAGGCGCCTTCGACCTGGCGCAGCGCGTCGACCACGCGGCCGATCACGGTGCGCTCGCGGCTGGTCGCGATCAGGTGGATCAGCACTTCGGTGTCGGTGGTCGACTGGAACAGCGACCCGCGTTCCTGGAGCTGGCGGCGGATCGCCAGGTTGTTGGTGAGGTTGCCATTGTGCGACAGCGCCATGCCGCCGAAGGCGAAGTCCGCGAACAGCGGCTGGACGTTACGCAGCGAGGTGTCGCCGGTGGTGGCATAGCGGTTGTGGCCGACCGCGGCATGGCCGACCAGCTGGGCCATCACGGCCGGGTCGGAGAAGCAGTCGGCGACGTGGCCCAGGCCGCGATGGGCGTGGAACTGCTGACCGTCGAAGGCGACGATGCCCGAGGCCTCCTGGCCGCGGTGCTGCAGCGCGTGCAGCCCCAACGCCGTATGCGCGGCGGCGTCGGCCGTGCCGTAGATGCCGAACACCGCGCACTCCTCGTTGAGCTTGTCGTCGTCGAACGGATCGGTCGTCAGCATCGGGCCTCACTTACCCTGGAACAAGCGGTCGAGCTGCTTGCGGTCAGTATCGCTGTAGCCGTTGGCGCCCTCGCGTGGCGCGTCGCCGCGCGCCGGGGGCGCCATCAGCTGCTCCAGCGCCCGGGTCGCCTCGGTGGCGCGCTGGGCCTCCTGGCGGGTCCGCTCGGCCGCCTGGGCGCCGCGCTCGCGCGCGTCGGCCGGCAGCAGCCCGGCCAGCATCTGGGCGCCACGCTCGATCAGCGGCAGCGTCCGGGCTCCCGTGATCCAGGCCGGCCGGTCGGCCGGCTGTGGAATCGCCCAGCCCAACACCAGATAGGCCAAGCACACGACCACGAAGCCGCGGGCGAGGCCGAACAGGAAGCCGAGCGAGCGGTCGAGGGCGCCGAGCGCGCTGCCGCGCACGCTCGAAGATATCGCGCTTGACAGCAGCGATAGCAAGATCAGCGTCGCAATGAACAGGGTGAGCCCGGCGGCGACATCGGCCACCAGGTCGATCGCGATCAGCTCGCGCGCATAGGGCCGGACCGTCGAGAAACCATAGAGCGTCGCCAGCGCCGCGCCGACCCAGCCGATGATGCCCAGCACCTCGCGCACGAAGCCGCGCCACAGCGCCCACAGGCCGGACAGCAGCACCACGGCGGCGATGATCAGGTCGGCGGCGTTGGCACCCATTCACAGGCCCCCGGCCCGGGTGGACGAGCCCGGGATCTTGCGTGGCGGCGCCGCGGCCGGCTGCAGCAGCGCCACCAGATCGGCCAGGCGGTCGATCTCGTGCACCGAAACCGGTCCGGCCGCAGCCGGCCGGCGTTCGGCCCGGCCGCCCCGCAATGGCGTCAGCGCCCGCTCGAACCCGAGCCGCGCCGCTTCCTTCAGGCGGGCGTCGGCCTGGCCGACCGGCCGCACCTCGCCGGCTAGCCCGACCTCGCCGAAGACCACGGCGTCGGCGGGCACGGGCTCGCCGCTCAAGGCCGACACCAGCGCCGCGGCGACCGCCAGGTCGGCCGCGGGCTCGGCGATGCGCAGCCCGCCGGCGATGTTGAGATACACGTCGTTGCCGCCCAACGACAAGCCGCAGCGCGCGTCGAGCACCGCCATGACCATGGCCAGGCGCCCGGCGTCCCAGCCAATCACGGCCCGGCGCGGGGTGCCGTAGGCCGAGGGCGCGACCAGCGCCTGGATCTCGACCAGCAAGGGGCGGGTGCCCTCCATGCCGGCGAACACGGCGCTGCCGCTGACCGCCCCCCGCCGTTCCGACAGGAACAGCGCCGAGGGATTCGGCACCTCGCGCAGGCCGCCGTCGGTCATCTCGAAGACGCCGATCTCGTCGGTCGGGCCGAAGCGGTTCTTGACTGCGCGCAGGATCCGGAACTGGTGGCCGCGCTCGCCTTCGAAATAGAGGACGGTGTCGACCATGTGCTCGAGCACCCGGGGCCCGGCGATCGTGCCCTCCTTGGTGACATGGCCGACCAGGACCACGGCGAACCCGCGCTTCTTGGCCTGCCGCACCAGTTCCTGGGCCGAGGCGCGGACCTGGCCGACGCTGCCGGGTGCGCTGTCCAGGGTGTCCAGGTACATGGTCTGGATCGAATCGATGACCACCAGGTCGGGCGGCCGGCCGCCGTCGAGCCCGGCCACGATATCGCGGACCGAGGTGGCCGCGGCGAGCTCGACCGGCGCCTGGGCGATGCCCAGCCGGAAGGCGCGCAGCCGCACCTGGTCGACCGCTTCCTCGCCCGAGATATAGACGGCGCGCAGGCCTTGCGCAGCGATCCGGGCGGTGACCTGGATCAGCAGGGTCGACTTGCCGATGCCGGGGTCGCCGCCGACCAGCAGCGCCGAGCCCGGCACCAGGCCGCCACCGGTCACCCGGTCGAACTCGGGCAGGCCGATCGGCCGGCGCGGCGCCGGCTCGTCGACGCCGCCCAACGGCACCAGGTCCAGCCGCCCGCGCGGCCGGGCGCCGCCGGAGCGGGTGCCGCCCGCCGGCGGCCCGGCCGCCTCCTCGACCAGGCTGTTCCATTCGCCGCAGGCATCGCAGCGGCCGGCCCACTTGGGATAGGCGGCGCCGCAGGCCTGGCAGACATAAGCAGTGGCGGGGCGGGCCACCCTCACACCGCCAAGGCGCGGATCGGGCCCTCGGCGCGGCCGTGGATGAACTGGTCGACCACGGGGTTGCCCGACTGCTCCATCTCGGCCGCGGTGCCCTGCCAGATGATGCGCCCCCCGTGGAGCATGGCGACGCGGTCGGCGATCCGGCGGACGCTGGCCATGTCGTGGGTAATCGACAGGGCAGTGGCGCCCAGCCCTTTGACGCAGCTCACGATCAGCTCGTTGATCACGGCGCTCATGATCGGGTCGAGCCCGGTGGTCGGCTCGTCGAAGAACAGCACCGCGGGATCGCGGGCGATGGCGCGGGCGAGGCCGACGCGCTTCTGCATGCCGCCCGACAGCTCGGCCGGCGCCAGGTCCGCCACGTCGGGGCCGAGCCCGACCTGCCCCAGCTTGGCGATCGCCACGGCCCGCGCTTCGCGCCGCGGCACGCCTGATTGCAGCAGCCGGAAGGCGACGTTCTGCCAGACCGGCAGGCTGTCGAACAGCGCGGCCCCTTGGAACAGCATGCCGACCTCGTCGCGGAACCGCTCCTGGCGGCCGCGATCGCCGGCCATGTCGATGCCGTCGACCTCGATGCGGCCGCGGTCCGGATCGAGCAGGCCGAGGATGCATTTGAGCGTGACCGACTTGCCAGAGCCCGAGGCGCCGATGATCACCGTCGACAGGCCGGTCGGCACGTCCAGCTCGACGCCGTTCAGCACCGCCTTGCCGCCGAAGGCCTTGGCGAGGCCGGCCAGGCGCAGCTTGGGCGTTCCGCTCATCGGGAGAAGAACAGCTTGGTCAGCAGCGTGTCCGATAGCAGGATCATGATCGAGGCGGTCACCACCGCGTTGGTGGTCGCGGTGCCGACGCCGCGCGCCCCGCCCTTGCTGGTGAAGCCGTAATAGCAGCCGAGCAGGGCGGTCAGGAAGCCGAACACGGCGGCCTTGACCAGGCCCGAGACGACGTCGTCGGCCTGCACGAAGTCGACCGTGTTCTGGAGATAGGTGGTCGAGTTGAAGCCGAGCAGCCCGACCGCGATCAGCCAGCCGCCCAGCACGCCGATGACGTCGGCCACCAGCACCAGGGCCGGCATCACGATCAGCCCGGCGAGGATGCGCGGCGCCACCAGGTAGCGGAACGGGTCGGTCGACAGGGTGGTCAGGGCGTCGATCTGCTCGGTCACGCGCATGGTGCCGATCTCGGCGGCCATGGCGGCGCCGACGCGCCCGGCGACCATCAGCCCGCCCAGCACCGGCCCCAGCTCGCGCACCATCGACAGCACTACGACGTTGGCGATGGCGCTCTCGGCGTTGAACCGGCTGAACCCGGTATAGCTCTGCAGCGCCAGCACCATGCCGGTGAACAGCGCGGTCATGCCGACGACCGGCAGCGAATAGAAGCCGATCTCGATCATCTGGCGCAGCAGCAGGCGCGGATAGATCGGCGGCCGCGCCGCGCGGCCGACCGCCGGCGCCAGGAACAGCCCGAAGCGGCCGGCGCCGGCCAGCAGGGCCAGGGTCGCCCGGCCGAGGGGGGCCAGAACGGGCATCAGGCAAGCTCCCGATAGCGGCGAGGGAAGCGGCGGCCGAGCGACGTCAGCACCTCATAGGCCATGCTGCCGAGCTCAGGCCCGGCCTGGTCGGGCGGGCGGGCCGGGCCCAGGATCTCGACCGCCGCGCCAGGCACCGCCAGCCCCGGCGGCAGATCCGTGACGTCGAGCGTGATCAGGTCCATGGACACGCGTCCGACCACGGGCACCGGATGGCCGCTCAGATAGAGCACGGCCCGGCTGCTGCCGGCGCGCAGGAAGCCGTCGGCATAGCCGACCGGGATCGTCGCGATCCGGCTCGGCCGCCGGGCGACGAAGGTCGCGCCATAGCCGACCGAGTCGCCGGCCGCCAGCTCGCGGACCTGAAGGATCCGGGCATCGAGGCGCAGCGGGCAGAGGAGGGGGTTGGGCCGGCCCGGCTGCGGATTGACGCCATAGAGGGCGGCGCCCGGGCGCACGAAGTCGAAGGCATAGTCGGGGCCCAGGAAGCTGCCCGACGACGCGGCGAGCGAGGCCGGCACGCCGGGCAGGCGCGCCGTGACGGCGCGGAAGCGCATGAGCTGCGTCGCGTTCATCGGATGAGCCGGGTCCTCGGCGGCCACCATGTGGCTGATCACGGCGCGCCAAGCGAGGCCGGCCTCGGCCGCGGCGTCCAGTTCGGCCATGGGCAGGCCCAGACGGTTGAGGCCGGTGTCGACATGGAGGATCGCGGGGCGTCCGTCGCCGGCATCGCGCCAGCGTGCGAACTCGGCGCGCTGGTTCAGCACCGGGGTCAAGCGATGGGCCAGCAGATGCGGCTCGGCCCCGGCCACCAGCCCGCCGAGCACCGCGATCTCGGGGCCGGGCAGGGACTGCCGCAGGGCCACGGCTTCGCCCAGGGTCGCCACGAAGAACAGCCGGCAGCCGGCGGCCGCCAGCGCCGCGGCCACCGGTGCCGCGCCCAGGCCGTAGCCGTCGGCCTTGACCACGGCGGCGGCCGGCACGCCGGCGGTCGCCGCCACGGTGCGCCAGTTGGCGACGATGCGCCCGGTGTCGACCGTCAGCTCGGCCCCGGCGGGCGGCGGCAGGTCGGCCGAGGGGGCAGGGCGCTCAGAATCGGGCATCGGGCAGGTGGTCGTCCGCGACGTAGTTGGAGAACTTGGTGGTCTGGCCCTCGAACCGCAGCGTCACCTTGCCGATCGGTCCGTGGCGCTGCTTGGCGACGATGACTTCGGCCAGGTTATAGACCTGCTCGCAGCGGGCTTTCCACTGGTCGTGGCGCTCACGCCAGCGATCGGTCGTCTCTTCGGGGCGCTGCATCGGCTCGGCGCGGGCGAGATAATACTCCTCGCGGAAGATGAACAGCACCATGTCGGCGTCCTGTTCGATCGAGCCCGATTCGCGCAAATCGGCCAGCTGCGGCCGCTTGTCCTCGCGCGCCTCGACGGCGCGGCTGAGCTGGGACAGCGCGATCACCGGGACATCGAGCTCCTTGGCGATCGCCTTCAGGCCGCGGGTGATCTCCGAGATCTCCTGGACCCGGTTCTCGTTGCGGTTGGTGCCCGATCCGCGCATCAGCTGCAGATAGTCGACCACGATCATCGCCAGGCCGTGCTGGCGCTTGAGCCGCCGCGCCCGGGTCCGCAGCGCCTGGACGCTGAGCGCCGGGGTGTCGTCGATGAACAGCGGCAGCCGTTCGAGCTCCTGAGCCGCGACCACCAGCTTCTCGAAGTCGCTGTCGTCCAGCTCGCCGCGGCGGATGCGCTCGGACGGGATCTCGGTCTGCTCGGCGATGATGCGGCCGGCCAGCTGCTCGGCCGACATCTCCATCGAAAAGAACACCACCCCGTGGCCCTTGCCGGTCTCCTCGTCCGCCGGGGTGCGGGCGGCGTAGAACGCGATGTTGGTGGCCAGCGATGTCTTGCCCATGGACGGGCGCGCCGCCAGGATCACCAGGTCCGACTTGTGAAGACCGCCGAGCAGCCGGTCGAGTTCCGTGAACCCGGTCGGCAGGCCGGCCAGGCCGCCCTCGCGACGGTAGGCGGCGTTGGCGGTCTCGATCGCCGCCTTGACCGCAAAGCGGATCGGCTTGGGGCCACCCTCGGCGCTGCCGGTCTCGGCCAGCTGGAACAAGCGGGCCTCGGCGCCTTCGATCTGGGCGACGGCGTCGCGGTCCAGCGAATCGGCGAAGGCGTCGTTGACGATCTCCTCGCCGACGTCGATCAGCTGGCGGCGCAGATAGAGGTCGAACACCGCGCGGCCATAGTCGGCGGCGTTGATGACGCTGGCGACCGATCCCGCCAGCCGCATCAGATAGGCGAAGCCGCCGATCGCCGCCAGATCCTGGTCGGTCTCGAAGAACTGTTTGAGGGTGATCGGATCGGCGATCTGGCCGCGCTCCAGGAGGCGGCCGATCGCCTCGAAGATGCGGCCGTGGACGCGGCTGGCGAAATGCTCGGGCCGGAGAAAGTCGGCGACCCGCTCGAAGGTGCGGTTGTTGTGCAGGATGGCGCCCAGCAGCGCCATCTCGGCCTCGTCATTATGCGGCGGCAGGCGGACCGGCGCAGCAGGTGCGCCGGCCGCCGGAGACGACAGCGGGGAGTCCATGGCGGCGCAGGGTAGCAGGAGATCGCGACGCCGGCCGCCGGTTAGTACCGGGGATAACGGGGATAGTATCGATACCTACCCCGCGCCGGACGCCCGGCTCAGTCGGCGGCCGACTCGTCCGCCTCGTCCGTGGCGCTCTCGGCCGGCGGCTCGCTGCCGGCCAGGGCCGCCTTGGCCTCGTCCAGGCTGGGCGCCACCGCGACCTTGACGCCGACCGCGACCTCGGGATGCAGCGAGATGCGCACGGCATGGACGCCGGTGGTCTTGATCGGCCGGTCGATGATCACCTGGGCCTTGCCCATGGTGAAGCCGGCCGCGGTCACCGCCTCGGCAATGTCGCGCGCGGTCACCGAGCCGAAGAGCTGGCCGCTCTCGCCCGCCTGGCGCGCCAGGGTGACCGCTAGGCCCTCCATCTTGGCCGCGACGGCGCTCGCTTCCTCGCGCCGCTTGAGGTTCTCGGCCACCAGCTGGGCCTTGCGGTCCTCGAACTGCTTCAGGTTGTCCTTGGTCGCCCGCATCGCCTTCTTCTGCGGCAGCAGGAAGTTTCGCGCATAGCCCGGGCGCACCGAGACGACCTCGCCCATCTGCCCCAGCCGCTCGATGCGCTCGAGCAGAATCACGTCCACCATCTTCCGTCTCCTCTACCCTTGCCCCGCAACGGGACCCACTGATCGATCAACCCGATCGCGGCGACCGGCAGCATCGCCAGGATGCCGCCGACCGCCAGCACACCATACAGCCCCGCCAAGGCCAGGCGCCGGCGCGCCAGTTGGCCGGCGCGGCCATGCAGCACCGCCAGCCCGACCAGCAGATGCGCCAGCCCCAGGACCGGCAGCATCTCGACCGCGGCAAGGCGAACCTCGCCGCCGCCGGCCAGCGCCAGCACCGCCGCCGCGAGCGTTCCGAGCCCGACCACCCGCGGCAGGGCGATCGCCGAGAACGGCGGCATGGCCCGCAGCGCCAAGCCGCTGCGGGCGAGCAACCCCTGCACCGCCGCGGCGCCGACCCACAGCGCCAGCAACCACACCACCACCACCAGCGCCGGCAGCAGCCGGGCCAGCGCACCAACCAGCGCCGCCGCATCGGGCGGCAGCGGCTGCCCGATCAAGGCGCCGGCCTGGGCCACCATGTGGCCGGTCAGGTCGGACATCCCGGCCGAGCCGCCCAGCTCCACCGCGAACAGCAGCACCAGCAGCACGCCATAGCCGGTCAACCACAGCAGCGGCCGGCCTGGCGGCGGCCAGGTCCAGCCGCCCGCCGCCCGCACCGGTCCGACCATCGCCTGTACCAGGAGCCAAGCCGGCAGGGCAACGACGGCCAGATAGGCCAGGATCGCCGCCGGCTCGATCAGCAATCCGGCCAGCGCGCCGCCCGATGCGATGGCCATCAGCGCCGCCGCCGGCCCAAGCGCCAAGCCGGCAGCCAGGATCGGCAGGGGCGCCAGCATCATCAGCTCGGGCGCGCCGCTGGCGGTCGCGACATGCGTCGCGATCCCCGACAGCACGCCCAGCGCCGCCGCGATCGCCCAGGCATCGGGCAGGCGCGGCAGCATCGCCGGCCGCCCTCTCGGCTACTTCAGCAGGTAGGGCAACAGCGCCAGGAACCGGGCGCGCTTGATCGCCTGGGCCAGCTCGCGCTGCTTCTTGGTCGACACCGCCGTGATCCGGCTCGGTACGATCTTGCCCCGCTCGGACAGGAAGCGCTGCAGAAGCTTCACGTCCTTGTAGTCGATCTTGGGCGCGTTCGGCCCGGAGAACGGGCAGGACTTGCGGCGCCGGAAGAACGGCCGCCGCCCACCACCCCCGCCACCGCCTGCGGGACGTCCCGCGCCCGCAGCGCCATCCTTCTGCATCGTCATGCCTCAACTCCTTCGCGTCCCTCGCGTGGGGCCGCGTCGCGGTCGCCGCGGCGGCCGCGGTCGTCGTCGCCATAGCGGTCCTCGCCGTCACGGCGGCGCCCGCCGCGGTCGCCGCGGTCACGATCGCCGCGCTCGCGGTCCCGCTCGCCACGGCCGGCCAGCACTGCCGACGGCCCTTCCTCGAGGGCGTCGACGCGCACGGTCATGTAGCGCAGCACGTCTTCGTTGATCCGCATGGTGCGCTCCATCTCGATCACCGCCGCCGCCGGGGCGTCGATGTTCAGGAGGACGTAGTGGCCCTTGCGGTTCTTCTTGATCCGGTAGGAGAGGTTCTTGAGGCCCCAGTACTCCTTCTTGGAGACGGCGCCGCCCTGCTCGCCGATCAGGGTGGCGAAGCCCTCGGTCAGGGCCTCGACCTGCGTGCCGGAAATCTCCTGGCGCGCAATGAATACGGTCTCGTACAATGCCATCGTCTGGCACTCCTTTTGGCTGTTCGCGGCCCGCCGCCGCGACAGTCGCGACCGCGCGGGCCTAGCCGGCAGCGCCGGCAAGGAGCGAAGGCGGCGGACTATACACAAATCGCGCCCCCGGGCAAGCGCGAGTCTTGACAGCGCCCGCCCCCGACGCTTTGCCTGTGGCGCGGACGCCCATGGGGGGCGTCCATCGGAACCAATCCATGATCCGCAGTTTCGTGTTTCCTGGCCAGGGCAGCCAGGCGGTCGGCATGGGCCGCGACCTTGCCCAGGCGTTCCCGGCGGCGCGGCTGGTGTTCGAGGAGGTCGACGACGCCCTCGGCCAGCATCTGTCGCGGCTGATGTGGGACGGGCCGGACGCCGACCTGACGCTGACCGAGAACGCCCAGCCGGCGCTGATGGCGGTCAGCCTGGCGGCCCTGCGCGTGATCGAGGGCGAAAGCGGCCGGCGCCTGCCCGAGCTCGCCGGCTATGTCGCCGGCCACAGCCTGGGCGAATATTCGGCGCTCGCCGCCGCCGGCGCGTTCTCGCTGGGCGATGCGGCCCGGCTGCTCAAGCGCCGCGGCCAGGCCATGCAGTCGGCGGTGCCGGTCGGCGCCGGCGCCATGGCGGCCGTGCTGGGGCTGGACCTGGACGGCGCGCGGGCCTTGGCGGCGGCGGCGGCGGACGGCGACGTGCTGGATGTCGCCAATGACAATGGCGGCGGCCAAGTGGTGCTGAGCGGCACGGCGGCCGCGATCGAGCGCGCGGTCGCGCTCGGCCCGGCCAAGGGCGCCAAGCGGGTGATTCCGCTCAGCGTCAGTGCGCCCTTCCATTGCCGCCTGATGCGGCCGGCGGCCGACGCCATGGCCGAGGCCCTGGCCGAGGTGGCGCTGACCGCGCCCGCGGTGCCGGTGGTGGCCAACGTCTCCGCCGAGCCGGTCGAGGATCCCGAGCACATCCGCGCGCTGCTGGTCGAGCAGGTGACCGGCCTGGTGCGCTGGCGCGAATGCGTCGAGGCGATGGCCCGGCGCGAGGTCGCCCAGGCCGTCGAGGTCGGCGCCGGCAAGGTGCTGTCGGGCCTGGTGCGGCGCATCGCCAAGGAGATGGGCGTGGTGGCGGTCGGGACGCCGGCCGATGTCGATGCCTTCCTGAAGCTATTGTAATTCAAGAGAGGACCGATGTTCGATCTGACGGGCCGGCGGGCGCTGGTCACGGGCGCCAGCGGCGGCCTGGGCGAGGCGATCGCGGCGACCCTGCACCGGGCCGGCGCCGTGGTGACCCTGACCGGCACCCGGGCCGAGCGCCTGGGCGACGTGGCGGCGCGGCTGGGGGCCAATGCCCATGTGCGGCCGGCGGACCTGGCCGATCCGGCGGCTGCTGACCAGCTGATCCGCGACGCTGAGGCCGCCATGGGCGGCCTGGACATCCTGATCAACAATGCCGGCGTCACCCGCGACGGCCTGCTCGTGCGCATGAAGGACGCCGATTGGCAGACGGTCCTGGATGTCGACCTGACCGCCGGCTTCCGCCTTGCGCGGGCGGCGCTGCGCGGCATGATGCGCCAGCGCTACGGCCGCATCATCGGCATCACCTCGATCGTCGGGGTGACCGGCAACGCCGGACAGTCCAACTATGCCGCCGCCAAGGCCGGCATGATCGGATTCGCCAAGGCGCTGGCCCAGGAGGTCGCGACCCGCGGCATCACGGTCAACTGCGTGGCGCCCGGCTACATGGCAACCGCCATGACCGACGCGCTGGCCGATGAGCAGAAGAGTCGCATCGCCGGCCTGATCCCGGCCGGGCGACTCGGCGCACCGGACGACGTCGCCGCGGCCGTGGCTTACCTGGCCAGCACCGAGGCGGGCTATGTCACCGGCCAGACGATTCACGTGAACGGCGGGCTGGCGATGCCCTGACCACGCCGCCGCGGGGCGAGGGACTTGACCGGAAGGCCGGTGTGCTGGCAAACCCCGATCGATTGTGATACCAAGCCGCACTTTTCCGGCCGGCGGCAATAAGGGGCGACCGGCGACGCGGGCCGATGGCCCGGCCGTTCGCCTGCGGCCCCGCGCAGACAAGTCCAGCCGATCAAACGAAGTGTCCAAGGAACAAACCAATGAGTGACGTCGCCGAGCGCGTGAAGAAGATCGTGGTCGAGCACCTGGGTGTGGAAGAAGGCAAGGTCACGGACAACGCCAGCTTCATCGACGACCTGGGGGCGGACAGCCTCGATACGGTCGAGCTGGTCATGGCTTTCGAGGAAGAGTTCGGGTGCGAGATCCCGGACGATGCCGCCGAGAAGATCCTGACGGTGAAGGACGCGATCTCCTTCATCGAGCAGCATAGCAGCTGAGCGGCGGGAGAGGCCGTCCTTGGCTTCCCTGGATCCCCTTTCGCGCCGCGTCGTGGTGACCGGTCTTGGGCTGGTCACGCCACTCGGGTCGGGTGTCGCGGTCAACTGGGACCGGCTGATCCGCGGTAACTCCGGCATCCGCGCCATCCAGAGCTTCGACGTCTCCGACCTGCCGGCGAAGATCGGCGGCATCGTGCCCCGCGGCGGCAGCGACGGCGACTTCAATCCCGACGACTATGTGCCGGCCAACGAGCGCCGGCGCATGGGCGACTTCATCGTCTATGCGGTCGCCGCCGCACAGCAGGCCGTCGACGACGCCGGCTGGCGGCCGTCGGACGAAGAGTCGCTGGAGCGGACCGGCGTCATGATCGGCAGCGGCATCGGTGGCCTCGTCGGCATCACCGACGGCGCCCTGACCATGGCCGAGAAGGGCCCGGTTGATCGCGAACACGTGAGCTTCCCAGTCGGC
>CAZEFK010000096.1:24790-26806 GCA_964511405.1 uncultured Comamonadaceae bacterium
ATGGCCGAGAAGGGCCCGCGGCGCCTGAGCCCGTTCTTCATCCCGGCCAGCCTGATCAACCTGGCGTCCGGCCATGTGTCGATCCGGTTCGGGTTCAAGGGGCCGAACCATGCCGTGGTGACCGCCTGCTCGACCGGTGCCCATGCGATCGGCGACGCGGCGCGGCTCATCCAGTACGGCGACGCCGACGTGATGATCGCCGGCGGCACCGAGGCCGCGATCAGCCGCATCGGCATCGCCGGCTTCGCGGCGGCCCGCGCGCTGTCGACCGCCTTCAACGACGAGCCGCCCCGCGCCTCGCGGCCCTGGGACAAGGACCGCGACGGCTTCGTCATGGGCGAGGGGGCCGGGGTCGTGGTGCTGGAAGAGTACAGCCACGCCAAGGCCCGCGGCGCCCGCATCTATGCCGAGATCGTGGGCTACGGCATGTCCGGCGATGCCTATCACATCACGGCGCCGACCCCGGACGGCAACGGCGCCTACCGCGCCATGCGCGCCGCGCTCAAGCGGGCGCAGATCGAGCCCGAGGCGGTCGGCTACGTCAACGCCCACGGCACGTCGACGCCGCTCGGCGACGAGATCGAGCTGGGGGCGGTCAAGCGCGTGTTCGGCGACCACGCCTACCAGCTGTCGATGTCGTCGACCAAGTCGGCGATCGGGCATCTGCTGGGCGCGGCGGGCAGCGTCGAGGCCATCTACTCGATCCTGGCCCTGCGCGACGGCGTCGCGCCGCCGACGCTCAACCTCGACAATCCCTCGGAGGGGTGCGACCTGGATCTGGTGCCCCATCACGCCAAGGAGCGTCCGATCCGGTATGCGCTGTCGAACTCCTTCGGGTTCGGCGGCACCAATGCATCGCTGGTGTTCAAGAAGGCGCCCTGAGAACCGACGCGCCGGCCCCATGCGCCGGCCCCGGGGCCAGCGATGAGGCGGCCTTGGCTGGTCGGCATCGGCGCGGTGCTGGCCGTCCTGGCGGCTGGTGCCGGCGGCAGTTGGTGGTGGGTGGCGCGGCCGGGCCCCCTGGCTGACACAGCCTTGGTCGTGATTCCGCGCGGCGGGCGCGCCGCGATGGCCGATGCGCTGGCCGCGGCCGGGGCGCTCCGGGCGCCGGCCGCGCTGTTCCCGGCCCTGGTCTGGGTTCTGGCGCGGGATCGGACGCTGCGCGCCGGGGAATACCGCATCGCGGCCGGCGCCAGCATGCTCGACATCCTGCGCGAGATCGAAGCGGGCAAGGTGGTGGTCCGGCACCTGACCGTTCCGGAAGGGCTGACGACGGCGCAGGTCCTGGGGCTGATCGCGGCGTCGGAGCATCTGGACGGTCCGATGCCGCCGCCGCCGCCGGAGGGCAGCCTGCTGCCCGAGACCTACAACTACACCCATGGCGACAGCCGCGCCGGTATGATGCGACGGCTGCACCGGGCCATGGACGAGGCGCTGGCGTCGGCCTGGGCGGGACGCGATCCGGGCCTGCCGCTACGGTCGCCGGCCGAGCTGCTGGTGCTGGCGTCGATGGTGGAGAAGGAGACCGGCATCGCCGCCGAGCGGGCGCACGTGGCCGGCGTGTTCGTCAATCGGCTGCGCCTGGGCATGCGGCTGCAGTCGGACCCGACGGTGATCTACGGCGTCACCAACGGCCAGGGCGCTCTTGGCCGCCCGCTCGCACGCGGCGACCTGGATCGGCCGACGCCGTTCAACACCTACGCCAACGCGGGGCTGCCGCCGGGGCCGATCGCCAATCCGGGCCAGGCGGCACTGCTCGCGGCCGCCCACCCCTTGCCCACGGATGACCTGTATTTCGTCGCCGATGGCTCGGGCGGCCATAGCTTCGCCGCGACCATCGAGGCCCACAACCGCAACGTCGCCGCCTGGCGCCGCCTCCAGAAGCAGAAGGAGACGGGGACGCCCTGAGAACGGGTGAAGGAATTGGCGCGCGGGCTTTTCTTGGTTCGTCATCCCCGCGAAAAGCGGGGATCGTGCGCGCGCAAGCGCAATTGGTCAGGCGGGTGAGAGTCCCGC
>CAZEFK010000097.1:0-26617 GCA_964511405.1 uncultured Comamonadaceae bacterium
AACGCCATCATGAAGGCCACCGTCAGGGCGCCGGCGAAGTTGCCCACGAAGACCAGGCCCCAGTTCCTGAGGACGCCGACCAGGGTCACCCCTGGCCGCCGGTCCAGCCAGGCCAGCGGCGACAGCACGAAGACGCCGGTCAACAGGTCGAAGCCCAGCAGGTAGAGCATGGAGAAGCCGACCGGGAACAACAGCGCCCCGATGATCGGCTGCCCGGTATTGACGTTGATCGTCACGGCGAACCACGCCGCCAGCGCCAGGATGGCGCCGGCCATGTAAGCGCGCACCACGGTGTCCCGCGCCGACATGAAAATCTTGGCCTCGCCGGCGTCGACCATCTTGGTCACGAATTCCGATGGAACGAGATAAGACACGGGCTCTCCTTTGCGCTCGCCGCCAATCTGGAGCGCCTGGAGCAACCGTTGTGCCAGTTGCTTATTTGGTGGGCAGGACGGCGATGGCCGCGAATCCTGCGCCGGGATCGCGCGCGTTGCCCGGAATCCGGGCAGGCTGCCCAAACCGCGAGCGGCCGCTATCGGTCGGCGATGAGATGGAGGCCGGCCTTTCCGCCCTTCACCGCGAGCTGCCCGCCATGAGCCACCGTAGGCGCCAGCAGATAGCTGTCGGTAACTTGGCTGGCGGGACACTGACGTCGAGCAGAAACGTCACGGCGCTTCATCGCGGAGCGCGTTGACGGTGTCGAGGGTAACGACGGCCGGACCGTCGCCGCGCGGCAGCAGCGGGATGCCATTGCGCATTGCCGAGGGCTGAGGTCGGTGCAACGCGCGACCCGCCAAGTCGGACACGACCTCGCCCACGCTGCGGCCCTGCTGACGAGCGATCGCCTTGGCAGCAAGGAGCACATCATCGTCGATCGCCAACGTCGTGCGCATGGTGCAGCTCGCCGCTAAGGCATCAGTCATCACGTACCCGCGCCAGCCCGGTGACGCAAGGCCGGCAACTTTGCCCATCATTCGCAACCGTACGATATTTCGATGGTTTATCGGTATCGTCGCGGCGCCGACCCGGTTGGTTTGTGGCCGGCTTGTGCCCCGTTCGCGTGTGAATTTGGCAGCACTTGGCAGCAGCGATGGCGGCAATCCAGGCTTCTGCGGTGCGGTCGGCAGGCAGATCATGCGCACGGGAATGCTGCGGGAGCTACGGGTGAGTAGTCGACCATACGAACCCAGCCCACTATCATCCAGGACGTCGGACGCTCGACCACGAGCAGATCCTCAGGCCTCGTCATTGGTTCCGAAAGGCGGCCCTCGCGGCTAGCGGTTAAGGTGCCATTGGCGACCTCGCACCCAGCTCGGCGCCCGGCCCGCCGGACGGCAGGCAGCTGAACGCAGCCGCATTCGCTCAGCAACTGTCGGAGGCAACACGCCCATAATCCGTCCATCTTATGTCATTTATCTAATTTAGATTTGATGATTTCTTGTTTAGAATATTGGAAAATGCGTTGATTATGAGGGGACGAGGCGATGGAAGCTGGGAAGACTATCCGACGGCTGGTCAAACTCCTAGAGTCCGAAGCCGGCCTCGTTGAAGAATTGAGAGCTCACGCAAAAACCGACGGCGGCCGAATGACCGAATTTGGCCGCGATTTCATTGCCTGTTGTCGACGCGCAGATGTCAAGCAAGCATTTGTCGCGCGCCTTTTGGATATCAGCGCGGGCGCAGTTTCACAGCATTATTCCAAATAAACCACGGAGGTCTTACGTGTCAGTAGTCAAATTTCCATCCCGTCTGAAGCCCGTAGCCCTGCGTAGAACGCAGCGCCACTCCGTGGCGGTCGGCGTCATCGACACCAACGCCCCAGAGGATGCCCGGTGGCGTGCTCAAAGGGCAATTTCGCGTGCGGCCGGCTTCGGTGCGCTTTCTGGTTTCACCGACGTTGCCGCAGTTCGTGGCACTCGCCACAACTTCGAGGTACGAGACGCACTGCTCTCCCGCATGTTGCGCGACTTCGCGCCCCTGGTGGAGCGTGAGCGGGTCCAACTCAGGGTCGACGGCCATGTCGTGCGCCGCCTTGAGCCTCGGCAGGTCCGGGTCAGATAGGCCTACCGGCCGCGACGTCGTGCGCAAGTCAGCGCGACGTTAAGCGGCGCCACGAAGTCGATCACCTTGACATTCAGCCGGCATCAAGTGCAGATGGCGGACAGCATCCGCCATCTCCGCATCCGATCAACTAGCGGAATGTCGATGCGCGGTGCATAAGACCGGCAACCAGTCGGCTGCATTTGACCGCCTCGCCAGCACCTTGCCCCTCCCCGACACCCATGCGCCTGGCCTGGGGACGCCGTGTCGCGGCCCCTATCTTGGCCCTGCACGCTGGGCGATCTGCATAGCAGTCCACTACCGGTCCAGCGGCGGTGGTACGCTTTGACGTGTGAGGACTCCGGCGATGGCCGCAGGCAATCGACACCAGGCGGACTGAATCGTGGCTCTGGTCGGCATACCGTTTGCTAGCCGCGCTGCGGGATCCGCCGCCAATATCATAGCCAATGGGGCCCCATCGCAGCCGTGCACCCAGTTGCACGGGCGGTTCTATTGCGAGCGCCTTGGCGTATAAGGCGGCCAACCAGGCGGCCTCGCCGGACGCCTACCCTGCTGTAGCGGTCGAAGAAGCTTCTCCGTCACCTGTCCGTCACCTCTTGTCTGAAAATCGAACACGACCTATATTGGCGTCAGGTTTCCAGACGGAGCCTCCGATGGGCATCCATTCGAGAATGGTGAGCGAGCCGAGCTTCCCCGCTCGGGAAATCGAGTGCTGTATCCGCGACGCGCTTACCGATCAGGTTTGCGCCCAGAATGTGCTCCGGCCGCGGCCGACGAGCGCGTGCGAGCCCGAGATCGACTCTCTCGTCGTCGTCGAGATCATCTGCGCGATCGAGGAAATCCTCGGCGTCAGCCTGCCCGCGTCCTTTGCGCCACGTGGCGGCTACGAGGATGCGGAGGCTTGCGTTGCGGGCCTGATGGCCGAAACTCGCGCCGTCTGGGTCGATCTCGTCAAGGAGAAGCAGCACCATGAATGACCAGCCAGCCGGTTTCGCGACCGGATCGGAGCCCGATCGGCAAACCCTCGGTGAGCGGCTACGTGTCGCCCGCGAGTATGTCGGGCTAAAGCAGGACGACGTCGCGCGACACCTCGCCATTCCGCGCAGTGCGCTCTCGCATATCGAAGCCGGGCAGCGAAAGGTCGACGCCCTTGAACTCGCTCGAATGGCGAAGCTGTATCAGCGGCCCGTCAGCTGGTTTACGGGCGAGGAGAACCCGCCGGAGGCGGAGTTGCCTGATGAGGTCGCGCATGTCGCGCGGGCCGCGGCGAGCCTGTCGTCGCAAGACCGACAGGAACTCGCCCGTTTCGCCGACTTCCTGAAGTCGCGTGCGAAAACCCGGGTGGCGAGCGGTGGTTGACCAGCGAGACGCCATCCTGAAGGGCGTCAAGGCCGCGCATACGTTGCATCGCGACCTCGGCGTCAGGGAAGCACTCGAACGCAGCAACGGCTGCCGCGTCGACGTTTTCGCCGCCATCGGCAAGCTCGGCGCGACCCTCATGTTTCAGCCGCTCGACAAGCTGCTCGGCGCCTATGTGCCCGCCGAGGAGCCGGGCGTGCTCATCACGACGAAGCGACCCCTTCCCGTCCAGCGGTTCACTGCGGCACACGAACTCGGCCATCTCTATATGCGCCATCAGCCCAGCCTCGATGATCAGGGGATCCTGCGCCGCTCGCCCTTCTCGGTGACGACGCGGCTCGAACGCCAGGAGCGCGAGGCCGATGCGTTCGCATCGATGTTCCTCGCGCCCGCCTGGCTTCTGGCGCTAATCGTGCAGCGTCAGGGCTGGGCCCCGGAAAGCCTCGCCGAACCGGCGACGGCCTATCAGCTCTCGCTGCGCCTCGGCACGAGCTACAGCGCCACCTGCTATGTCCTTGAGCGGCACAAGGCGATCACGCGTGCTCAACGGGAGCGTCTGCTTTCGTTCGAGCCGAAGACGATCAAGCGCGAGCTTCTCGATGACTACGAGCCGTCGGACTGGAGGTCGGACGCGTGGCTGCTCACGGATCGCGATGAGGGACTCCTGATCGAAGGTGGCCGGCACGATCTGTTCGTCGTTCGCCTGCGCGAGAACAGCAGCGCCGGTTATCTCTGGAACTTCGACGAACTGAGGGCCGCCGGCTTCGCCCTCGTCGCAGACGACCAGGAAGGGGATGAAGAGCGGGCCGGGGCCATGCTCACCCGCAAGGTGACGGCGCAATCGAGCGGGCGGGTCAGTCGTGCGGTGACATTCAAGGAGCAGCGGCCCTGGATGCCTGGCAAGGTGCTGCAGGAGCTTCACCTTCATTATGAGCTTCGCGGCCCGGAAGAGCCGGGCATGTGGGAGCCCGAGCTGATGCGGGTGCTCCAGGCGGCGTGATGTCCATCACGATCGTCAAAGACCTGCGCCGGCAGTTCGGTCCGGCCCGGGATCAGGATCCGCGTCCCACCTGCATGGCGTTCGCCGGCAGCGACGCGCACGCTGGCGCTCGGCCGGGCTGGGAACCGCTCTCGGTCGAATGGGCCTATTACCATGCCCTGAAGCGGGACGGCGCCCAGCCCCATGAGGGCCTAAGCCTCGCGACCATGCTCGCGACGCTGCGCTGCGACGGCCAGCCCGTCGAAGCAGTCTGGCCCTATATCGCTACCATCTTCACCGATCTAGCGAGCTACGCGCCGCCGGCTTCGACCGAACCCCTCTTTCGACGGGACAGCACGCCGACGCGCGCCACGGTCGACGAGATCGCGGCCCAACTCGACCAGGACCGGCCGGTTTTGTTCACGATGAGCCTCTCGCGCAGCTTCTTCGATGCCGGGCCGGACGGCGTGGTCTCCGCGAACGAGCCGCTCGAACCCAAGCGGGTCCATGCGCTTGTCGCAGTCGGCCACGGTCTCAGAGGAAGCGATCGCTTCATCCTGATTCGGAACTCCTGGGGCGAGGGCTGGGCGCTCGACGGTCACGCCTGGCTCGACATCGCCTATCTCAACCCGCGCCTCCTGGTCGCGGCGACCATGGCCGGGGAGCTGTAGCCCATGTACCTGCCGATCGAACCACAGCCGACCAACGTTCAGGGCTGGCTTGCTGCCGCTATCGCCGTCCAGTCCCGTGGCGGCGAAGCCCATAATGTCGTCATCGACATCGCCGATCCGCTCGGCGAGAGCGCCACTGACGCAGCGATCATCCGGGAGGTCGATGCCTTCCTGCGCGGCCACCACCGCAACACGCTGAGCGGCGTGGCCAACACCATCTTTCCGCAAAGTCTCTACGACCGGCATGGGCCGGAGGCCTTCTACGGCGTCTATCGAGATATCGTGCTGCCGCGCATGAAGCAGATGACACGCGACTGGGGCCGCTACTTCGACCGGCTGACGGCCTGGAAGAAGATCAAAAGCGGCAAGGTGGAACTCATCAACCCGCTCGATGACCTGGTACAGTTCATGAAGGGACAGGTCGCCTCCGACCGCACCTACCGCAACGCGTATGAGATGACGATCTTCGATCCCGCGCGAGACGCCGGCAAGGTCTCCAACAGACAGTGCCTGAGCTTCCTCAGCTTCAAGCTCACCCACGACAACCGCCTCCTGCTGACGGTCATGTACCGCAACCACGCCTATATCGCGCGCGGCCTTGGCAACTTCATCGGCCTAGGGCGGCTAATGGCGTTCGTTTCGGCCGAAACGGGCGCCGGCATGGGCTCGCTCACATGCATCTCGACGCACGCCGAGATCGACCACGGCAAGAGCACACGCGACGGGGTGGTCGAGGGCTGGACCGGCGCCGAGGCGAACGCGCTGCTCGACCGCTGCCGCCTGATCAACAGCTCAGCCCAGGCCGCATAGCCGCCGGTCATCCTCGGTCATCGGCTCGAACCAGATGCGGCGCTGGTCCATATCCGTCATCACGACGCCGGACCGCTTCTCCTGGAGCTTGCGAAAGACCGCATAGCCCTGGAGGATGGCGGACTCCCAGAGCCACATCGGCAGCGCCTCGGCCTCGTATCCGCGCACGAAGCGCTTGATGTCCTTCAGAAGGTCGAGACCAAGTTTCGGCGTGTTGGCGAAGAAGCGGTGCTGCTTTGCCATCTCGAAGATCCAGGTCGTGAGCCCCTCCTCGATCAGGTTCGCGCAGGCCCCATCCTCATTCTCGTCAACCGCCTTCTGGCTCTTGCGCTTGATCTTCAGTAGCGCACGCGTAGTCGGCGACCAGCCGAGCATGGCCGCGTGCGCCAGGTGGAACACGTCGTGGAAGCGGTAGTCATCGAACGGGAGGTGATTGTCGGTCAGCCGGTCGCCGAGCAGAACGCTGCCCGACTTCTGGAACACGTACGTCGTGCCGTTTACCTCCCGTTCGTAAATCAGCACCCGCATCCGGCGGGGTAGCTGCTCATCGATGTGCAGGCCCTCGTCCTTCGGCGCCGGGAAGCGCTGCTCGGTCGGCCAGCGATCCTCGCGCTTGTCGATGTTCTTTACAGCCGCCGCATCGAGCCGGACCTCGGCCGCGGCGGCCGCCTCGGCGAGCGGACGCACCAACTTGATGAGGTCGCCACGGAGGGCGTCGGGATTGTCGCGATAGGCCCCGATCGCGAACCGTTTGGCAAGATCGCCAGCTTCGCCGGCGAGCGTCAGCAGCGAGGCCTCGAACGCCTCGGGGCGGACGGCCCCGCCCTGCGCCAGATCCTCGAAGCGGACGGCCTCGGCGACGCCTTGGAAGCCGGTGGCGCGCGTGACGACTTCGACCAGCGACGTTCCACCTCGCCGCGCGATGGCGGACATATACCAGAGCACGTCCCCCAGCTCCTCGACGACGGCGTCATGATAGCCGAAGAAGCCGTCGGTATCGCGCCGCTCCTTCTTGAACGCGCTGACCAAGCTGCCGACCTCGCCGACAAGCCCCGGCACCGCCGTGTCTAGATCGCCCTCATTCAGCTGGTCGGTCTTGGCCGCGTGCGCCTCGAACTCCGCCGCCGTTACCCGCCGTTCGCCCGGTGCCGCCATTCTCCATGCTCCCCTCGCCTGGGCCTGCTGACCTGTGCGTTGACTCTCACTATAATGCGCTGAGCGAATCTGCGACCGGTGGAGAGAGAAAATTCCGAAGCTTGCGTATCACCGGTCCCCATCCTCACCGCCCCAGCCCACTAAGGTCTTCGACACTTACTGGCGCTTCGCTGCGGAACGTCTCGCCATCTATTTGCGGCGTCTACAGGGCGGTCCGGCGCCTTGGACCGCGGACCCGATCCTAAGAACCTATCGGTTCACAAATACCTATCGCGCCACGGACCGGGTCAGTCAGTATCTGATCCGTGAGGTGCAGTATAACCCCGACCGGCCGCAAACGCCCTCAGAGCTGTTCTTCCGCACGATCCTGTTCAAGATCTTCAACAAGATAGAGACGTGGGAGGCGCTGGAGGAGGCGCATGGTCCATTAACATGGGCAGGTGTGAATCTCGACGCTCTTGACCAGACCCTCTCGGGCCTGATGGCGCGTGGCGACCGCATCTACTCCGCCGCCTACATCATGCCGGCGCCCGGTTTCGGAGCCGCTCGCAAGCACACCAACCATCTGCGGCTGATAGAAACCATGATGGCCGATCGGCTCGCGGAGCGACTGTGCCAGGCTCCGGACCTTGGCTCCGTTTACGAGCGCATCCTGCGCTACCCTGGTCTCGGGCCGTTCCTTGCATTCCAGTACGCTATCGACCTCAATTACTCGGACATGCTGAACTTTGAGGAGGATGCATTCGTTGTTGCGGGACCGGGCGCGCTCGACGGCATTTCGAAGTGCTTCGCCTCGACGGGCGGGCGGACGCCCGAGCACCTCATCCGTTGGGTGACGGATCGGCAGGAAAAGGAGTTCGAGGCCCACGGTATCGTCTTTCCAGGCCTATTCGGCCGCCGACTTCAACCAATCGATTGTCAGAACCTGTTCTGTGAGATTTCGAAGTATGCCCGGGTCGCACACCCGGACGTGCCGGGCATCGCGAACCGGCTCCGAATTAAGCAAGGCTATAAACGCGACCCCCGTCCATTGCTGACGCCAATGCTCCCGCCCCGCTGGCGACTGCACGCGTCGGAGCCCTCAGACCAGACCCTTCCGGGCGCTCGCGTCGCGTCAGCTGGGATTCCTGTGAACCGTTCCACAGAAGGGGCGCGATTACGGGAAGTTGCAAACCTGGAGGACTAGACCCTGCCAAGAGCTTGAGCGGGGCGGCGCCCTCGCAACGCTCTGTTCAATTTCAGTTCAGGACGCGCCGCGTGCCGAGCGCCTCCGCCAATGCGGCCCGAAGCTCGTCCATCCGAGAGGGCTTTCGCAGCACGGGTGCGTCCACTGCGACCCGCTCGCTCGCGCTCGCCGCTCGCGAACACGATCGGCAGGTCCGGTATGGCGAAGTCGATCATCATGAGGTCTGGCGCGACCTCGTCGACCATCGCCAGCGCCTGGCGGCCGTCCTCATCTGCCCATGCTTCGCCTTGTGCCGCCGCGCCACCTCCGACACGACCGCGACCGGAACCAGAGTCTCCGCCACGATCCGGCCCTTCTCTTCGGCGCTCTAGCGGCGTCGGGCGCCAATGCCGAATCGGATCGCAATCCGCCCCTCCGGCACCTTCGTTTCAACCCTAGTGCTCATCATCATCGTGCTCAGCCTGCCCGGGGGATACAGTGTGAGGCATGGACATCAAAGCAATCCGGACCGATGCGGACCTGAAGGCCGCGCTTGCCGAGATCGAGACGCTGATGGCGGCCGAGGCCGGTTCGGTTGAGGGCGAGCGTCTGGACGTGCTGGTGACCCTGGTCGAGGCCTACGAGGCCCGGCACCATCCGATGCCGCCGGCCGACCCCATCGACGCGATCTTGTTCATGATGGAGCAGCGCGGCCTGTCCCGGCGCGATCTCGAGCCACTCATCGGGCCACGCGGCCGGATCGCCGAGGTGCTCAATCGCAAGCGGCCGCTTACGCTCGAGATGATCCGGCGGCTGTCGGCGGCACTCGCGATCCCTGCCGAGATCCTCGTGCGGGCGTATCCGCTGCGCCCGGCCGCTTGAATGAACGTCAGGCACGAAGTGGACGGCACGATGATCCAGGGCAGCTGCCTGTGCGGCGCGGTGGCCTATGCGGTGACCGGCCCGGTCGGCCGCTTCGTCTATTGCCACTGCTCGCGCTGCCGCAAGGCGACCGGCAGCGGGCATGCCGCGAACCTCTACGCGCCGCCGGCGGCGTTCCGATGGCTGCGCGGCGAGGCGCAGGTGACGCGCTTCGATCTGCCCGGCGCGCGCAGCTTCTCGACCAGCTTCTGCGGCACCTGCGGGACACCGCTGCCGCACGCCACCCGGAGCGGCCGCGAGATGATCATCCCCGCGGGCTCCTTGGACGCCGACCCGGGCGAACGTCCCGCGATCAATGCCCATTGGGACTCGCGGGCGCCCTGGGCCCTGCCCGCCGCCGACCTGCCGGAACCGGGGTGACCCGGCGACCGGCACGGTCGCGGGGCGCGGTCAGCCCCCGACGGCGCTGGGAACCGGCCGCAGCAGCGCGGCCGAGTCCGGGTCGAGGAACAGGTGGCAGGCCGGGTGCCGGCGCAGGATGCTGGCCGGCACGTCGGGCGTGACCGGCCCCTCCAGGGTGGCGCGCACGGCCTCGGCCTTGCGGCGGTCGGGCACCGCCAGGACGACCAGGCGGCCGGTCAGGATCTGCGGCACGGTCATGCTGATCGCCTCGGCCGGCACGTCGCCGAGGGTGGGGAACCAGCCCTCGCCCAGCTGCTGGCGGCGGCAGCGCTGGTCCAGGGCGACCCGGCGGAACGCCTCGGTGGCGCCGAAGTCGGCCGGGGGGTCATTGAACGCCAGATGGGCGTTCTCGCCGATGCCGGCGAAGACGACGTCGATCGGGTGCCGGGCGATCAGCGCACCCAGGCGCCCGAGCTCGGCGTCGATGTCGGCGGCCTCGCCGTCGATGAAGTGGAACGCGCCCAGCCGGGGCAGCCGGGACGCGAAGCGTTCCTTGAGGTAGCGCCGGAAGCTGGCCGGGTGGCCCTCCGGCAAGCCGATATACTCGTCGAGGTGGAAGCCGGTGACCCGCGCCCAATCGATGCCGTCCGCGCTCACCAGCGCGTCCAGCATCTCGAACTGGCTGGCCCCGGTGGCGACCACGATGGTGGCGCGGCCGCGGGCGGCGAGGGCGTCGCGGATCGCCGCGGCGCCGAGCGCGGCGGCGGCCTGCCCCAGGCGCGCCTTGGTGGGTTCCACATGGATCTGGATCATGTCGGGTCCGTCATGGCGAGGGTGGCGGTGGTCCGGCGGACGACGAGGTCGGCCGGCAGGCTGATGCGCGGCGGGTCCGCAACCGACCCGGCCATCACCTCGGCCAGCAGGTCGACCGCGCGGGCGCCGGCGGCGGTGCAGGGCAGCGCGACCGAGGTCAGCGGCGGATAGACGGTCGGCGCCAGGATGCCGTCGCAGCCGACGATGCTGACATCGGCCGGGACCGAGCGCCCGCGGCCGGCCAGGCCGGCCATGATGCCCTGGGCCATGACGTCGTCGAACGCCAGCGCTGCCGTGGCACCCGACTCGATCAGGCCGTCGGTCGCCGCCTGACCGGCCTCGAAGCTCGGGCGCGACGTCGCGATCGGCACCAGCCGGAGACCCAGCCGCCCGGCGGCGGCGGTGGCCGCGGCCAGGCGCTGGCAATTCGACCAGGACCGGGCCGGCCCCGCCACATAGGCGACCGTACGATGGCCGAGGCCGGCCAGGTGCTCGACCGCGCGGGCATAGCTCGGGCCGCTGTCGAACAGGACCCGCGGCAGGCCGGCCACGTCGCGATTGACCAGCACCAGCGGCCGCCGGCGGGCATGCTCCAGGATCCGCTCCCGGGGCAGGCGCGACGAGGCCAGCACGAAGCCTTCGACCTGGGCGGCGAGCTTGCCGAGCAGCATGTCCTCCAGCTCCGGCGTCTCGTCGGAGTCGCCGAGGAAGGTGGCGTAGCCCCGGTCGCGCGCCCGCGCCTGGGCGCCGCGCATCAGCGCCGCGAAGAACGGGTTGGTGATGTCGGGCACCACCAGCGCAATGTTCCCAGCGCGGCCGGTGCTGAGCGCCCGCGCCGTATGGTTCGGCACATAGCCGAGCCGTTCGGCGACCTGGCGGACATGGGCGATGGTCTCGCGGCTCAGCAGATGCGGCTGGCCATAGGCGCGCGAGACGGTGGCCGGCGACACGCCCGCCGCCTTGGCGACATCCCGGATGTTCAGCGACGCGCGGGGGCTGCGGGCCACGGGGCGCTCAGGCACTTGAAACCGGTTTCATGAAACCGGTTGTGACGGAACCGGTCAAGGGGGTGCAGCCCGGTGCGCGGCGCTCCATTCAATGCCGCGCCAGGCCTCCGCCGCCTCGGCCAAGCCGCGCGCGGCATCGAGTACGGGACGCCTACACCGAGTGGCCGTAGCGACCCGACGGATGCTACATCGGGTCGCCGTGGCGACCCGACTCGCGCATCGCCCAATAGGCGGCGTTCAGCCGCTGCGTTACCGGTCCGGGTACCGGGTCGGGGATCGGCCGACCCGAGACTTCGCGCACCGGCAGGGCCGCTCCCGAGGTGCTGCAGGTGAAGACCTCGTCGGCGGTGAACAGGTCGTAGGCGGTCAGCGCCGTGGCCTCGAACGGGACGCCCAGTTCCTGGGCCAGCTCCAGGAAGGTCTCGCGGGTGATCCCGTGCAGCACGCCCAGCGCCGGCGTGCGGAGCACGCCGGCCTTGACCAGGAACAGGTTGGAGCGCGGCGCCTCTTCCACATGTCCCTGCGGGCTCAGCCACACCACGTCGTCATAGCCGGCCTCCAGCGCCTCCAAGCGGGCCAGCTGGTACTGCAGCCGCGAGATATGCTTGTAGCGCGGGTCGAGCGCGTCGGCGGCCATGCCGCGCTGATGCCCGATCTGCAGGCGGATGCCGTCGCGGCGCTGCGCGTCGGTGCCCAGGAACCCGTAGGGCGTGGCCATGATGAAGACGTTGGCACGGGCCCGCCGCAGGTCCGAGGTCCCGGCCGGCAGCACGCCGCGGGTCACGATCACCTTGACCGAGGCATCGCGCAGGCCGTTGCGCCGGGCGGTCTCCAGGATGGCCTCGCGCCAGCCGGCAGCGTCGAGGCCGGTCTCCAGCCGGGCCGCACGCAGCCCGTCCTGCAGGCGGCCGACATGGGCGTCGAGCTTGAAGAACACGCCGCGCCAGGCCGAGACCACCTCATAGACGCCGTCGCCGAACTGGAAGCCCAGGTCGAACACCGAGGGCCGGGCCTCGGCCTCGGCACGGAATTCGCCATTGAGGTAGACGACCGGCCCGCTCACGACCGCCGGACCCAGGTCGTGGCGGCCATCGGGCTGGCCTCGGCCTCGATGGCGCGGCGCACGTCCATCTGCAGATTGCGCAGATGGGCGCGCATGGCCTCGGACGCGTCGACGATGTCGCGACGCTCGACCGCTTCCAGGATCGCCAAATGCTCCTCGTCATTCTCGCTATTGCGGTGCAGATGGCTGGACAGCCGGAATAGGCGGGCCACCACGCGCATCTGGCCGATCGTGCGGGCCAGGGTCTCCTGGCCGGTCGCCTGGGCGAAGAAGGCGTGGAAGCGGTTGTCGAACCGCCAGTGCGCCATGTCGTCGTCGCCGGCCCGCCGCAGCGCCAGCAGCGCTTGCCGGAGCGCGGCCAGGTCGTCGTCGCGCACGAGCGGGATCGCGGTCTCGACCGCGTAGCATTCCAGGAGTTCGCGGATCTTCATGCATTCGAAGAACTCGCGGGTGGTGACGCTACGCACCCGGTAGGCCCGGTCGTCGGTGCGCTCCAGCAAGCCTTCGCCGACCAGCCGGATCAGCGCCTCGCGCATGGGCGTGCGCGAGACCTGCAGGCGCTCGGCCAGCCGCCCCTCGGGCACCGGTGCGCCGCCCGGGATCTGCCGGCTCAGGATCAGGTCGCGCAGGTGCTGGTAGGTCTGGTCGCCGAGATTGGCGGACTTCGCGAACAGCGGATCGACGGAGGCCGATGGCTTCGCGACGGGCGTCATGGTGGTCCCCTCAATAGGCCTCGGCGATTTCCACCGCGCGGTAGGCGCGGCCGAAGCGATGTTCAATGCGGCGCTGGATGAGGTCCCAGACCGACGTCATCAACAGATAGTAGAGTGCGGCCACCGTGAACAGTTCAAGGACCAGAAATCTCTCCTGGATCAGGATCTGCGTGCTGCGCAGCAGTTCTTCCATCGAGATGACCGAGGTCACCGAGGTCGTCTTGAGCAGGCCGTTGACGCTGTTGCCCAGCGCCGGAATCACGATGCGCACGGCCTGCGGCATCACGATGTAGGTCATGACCTGGGCCGAGCTCAGGCCCAGCGCCCGGCCGGCATTGGCCTGCCCGGACGGCACGCCCAAGATGCCGGCGCGCACGATCTCGGCCAGGTAGGCTGCCTCGTTCAGCACCAGGCCCAGCAGCGCCGACTGCACCACCGACAGCTTCAGGCCGAGCTGCGGCAGTCCGGTAAAGATGATGATCAGCTGCACCAGCAGCGGCGTACCCCGGAACACCCAGATATAGGTCCGGGCCGGCACCGACAGCCAGCGCTGTGGCGCCAAGCGCAACAGCGCCAGCGGGCCGCCGACGAGCAAGCCGCCGACGATCGCGGCCACGGTCAGCCATAGCGTGGTCAGGGCGCCCCGCAGCAGGTAGCCGTTGCCCAGATATTCCAAAAAGCCGCCCCAGTTCCACACCGTCTTCGGCTCCTACAGGCGCCGCGTTCCGCCCGGGCGAGCGGAGCGCGGCGCGGTTGCGGTTACGAGCTCGGGCCCTACGAGCTCGGGCCCTTCACGACGAAGGCGCCACTATTGGCCAGCAAGCCATACTCGGCCATCAGCTTGCCGTAGTAGCCGTCGGCCTGCATGTCGTTCAGCACCTTGAGCACGGCGTCGCTCAGAGCCTTGCTTTTCATCGCCAGCGCCACGGGGGCCGGATAGAGGCCGGACAGCGCGCGGTCGAAGTCGCCGCGCTTGGCGTACTCGGCCGCGGTCGCGTCGATCGCCACGCTGGCCTCGGTCTGCCCCGCCTTCAGCGCCTGGTAGGCCGTCGCAAAATTGTCGAAGGTGCGGATGGTCAGCGGCTTCAGGCCCTTCTCGGTCAACGACTTGTCGAGCAGCCGCAGCTTGGCCTCCTCGAAGCCGCCGAGTTCGACGCCGATGGTGCGGCCGGCCAGGTCCTCGGGCTTCGTCACGTGCAGCGGGTTGCCCTTGACCACCGAGATGCTGATCGCCTGCTGCTCGTAAGGGATCATCTGCATCAGCTTGGCCCGCTCTTCGGTCCAGAAGATGCCGGTGTCGATCAGGTCCCAGCGCCCGCCCTGCAGGCCAGGGATCATGGCCGAGAACTCGATCCGGACATATTCGGGCTTGAGGCACAGCCGCTTGGCAATCTCGGTGCCGAGCGTGATCCGCATGCCCTTGAGCTCGCCCGACGAGTCCACGAACTGCATGGGTGGCAGCGTCGGGTTGGTCGACATCACCAGGGTGCCCGGCTTGACCAGCTCGGCATCGGGCACCGCGGGCCTGCAGTCCTGGGCCCCGGCGGCGCCTGCGAGCGCCAGCCCGCCCAGCACCGGCAGGACGCGCAGGCCGGCCTTCAACACCGTCTCGATCGGCATGTCCGTTCTCCTCACTCAGGTGGTCACGAAGCAGGGCGCAACACGCCGATCAGGCCGAGCGCCGCCAGATCGGCACGCAGGCGCGGCGCATCGACGGCGGGCAAGGGCAGGCGCGGCGCGCGCGGGGGTCCGACCGGCAGGCCCATCATGGCCAGGCCGGCCTTGGTCGCGGACACGTAGCGATGGCCGCCGACCCAGCGCACAACCGGCAGGATCCGCTTGTAGAGGGCCAGCGCGGCATCGCGGTCGGCGGCGTCGGCGACCAGCTCGAACAGCCGGGCCGACGGCCCGGGCAGCAGGTTGGAGCACACCGCCACCCAGCCCTGCGCGCCCAGCCAGAAGGACTCGTAGCCCAGGATCCCGGCGAACACCGTCATGCGGTCGCCGCACAGCTCGATGATGTCGCGGACCCGCGTAACCTCGAGCGTCGATTCCTTGATGTAGCGGACGCTGTCGATCTGAGCCAGGCGCGCCACCGTGGGCGGCGTCAGGTCGACATTGGCGGTCGCCGGGTTGTTGTAGACCATGATCGGCAGCGCCGTCGCCTCGCCGATCCGCCGGTAGTGCTCGAACAGCTCGTCCTCGGTGGGCGCGCTGTAGAACGGCGGGATCACCATGATGCCGTCGGCACCGGCCTGCTCGGCCTCCTTGGCGTACGCGACGGCGTCGGCCGTCCATTCCGCGCCGGTGCCGATCAGCACCGGGACGCGCCCGGCCGCGGTGGCGATACAGGTCTCGATCACGGCCGCCCGCTCGTCGCGGGTGAGCGACAGGAACTCGCCGGTGCTGCCGAGCGGGATCAGGCCATGGATCCCCTGTTCGATCTGCCAGTTCACCAGCGCCGCCAGCGCCGCGAGATCGACCGCGCCGCCGTCGGGCGTGAAGGGCGTGATCAGGACCGTGTAGGTGCCGCGCAGCGACGTCATTCGACAGCGTCCTTGCCAATTGCCTATTTTTTCATCGTGCCGTTATACTAGTCGTATATGGACCGTATGCGAATGTCCAGCTATTGTGACAACACCCATGACCGCCGCCTCGACCCCGCCCTTGCGACTTGCCGATCCCCGTATCCGACCGACTGGCCAATCGATTGCCGTCACCTTCGACGGCCGGCCGCTGACCGGCCTCGCGGGCGAGACCGTGGCCGCGACCCTCGCCGCCCACGGCATCGCCGCGCTGCGCTTGACGCGCTCCGGCGAGCCGCGCGGCCTTCATTGCGGAATGGGCGCCTGCTTCGAGTGCCTGGTGACGATCGATGGTCGGGCCAACCAGCGCGCCTGCCTGGCCAAGATCGCCGCGGGACAGGACATCCGCTCGCAGCCGCCGGCCGTGCTGGCGCCGCTGACTGCATCGCCGCCCACAGCCGCCCCCGCCGACGAACCCGTGGACGTGCTGGTTATCGGCGCCGGTCCGGCCGGCCTGGCGGCCGCCGGGGCCGCCGCCAGGCGCGGCGCGCGAACGGTGGTGCTCGACGAGCGGCCGGAGAGCGGGGGCCAGTATTACAAGCCGCTGGCGCCGTCGCACCGCGCCCAACCCGCCCCGGACCGTCAGTACCGGGACGGCGCCGCGCTGGTGACCGCAGCCCGGGCGGCCGGGGTCACGATCCGGCAAGAGGCCGCGGTCTGGGGGGCCTATGCGCCGGATGAGGTGGCGGCGCTGGTCGACGGCCGTGCCGTGCTGTACCGGCCGCGCCAGCTGATCCTGGCCACCGGCGCTTATGAGCGGCCGGCGCCGGTCCCCGGCTGGACCCTCCCCGGCGTCCTGACCACCGGGGCGGCCCAGACGCTGCTGCGCGCCTATCGGGTGGCGCCGGGCCAGCGCGTGGTGATCGCCGGCAATGGACCGCTCAACCTGCAGCTGGCCGCCGAGCTGGTCGCGGCCGGCGTGTCGGTCGCGGCGGTCCTGGAGAGCGCACCGCGTCCCTCGGCTGCCGACTGGCGCCCCCTTCTGGCCGCTCTGCGCAGCGCGCCCGACCTGATCGGCGACGGCCTGCGCTATCTGACCAGATTGCGGCGCGCCGGCGTGCCGGTGCTGTGGTCGCACGCCGTGCTGGCCGCCGACGGTGACGGCCAACTGGACCGTGTCCGGGTCGCGCCGCTGGACGGTACCGGCCGCCTGCAGGCGGCCGACGCGACCATCTACGACGCCGACGCGCTGTGCCTGGGCTACGGCTTCATCCCGTCCACCGAGCTCGCCCGCGCCCTGGGCTGCGCGCATCGCTGGGTCGACCGCCATCTCGGCTATTTGGCGACCGAAACCGACGCGGACGGCGCCACCAGCGTCCCCGGCGTGTTCGCAGTCGGCGACGGCGCCGACCTGGGCGGCGCGCGCCTGGCGCTGGCCCGCGGCACGCTGGCCGGCATCGCCGCCGCCGGTCGGCTGGGGCTAGCCGACCCGGATTCCCACGAGGCGGTCCGCGCGCGCCGCGGGGCCGGCCGCGCGACCGAATTCCAGACCGCCTTGTGGCGCCTGTTCCGGGCGCCGCCGGTGGTGCTGGACCAGGTACTCGATGAGACGCCGCTGTGCCGGTGCGAGGCGGTGAGCTTCGGTCGCGCCCGCGCCGAGATCGCAAGTGGCCACGACACGCCGGGCACGCTGAAGCGCAACACCCGGCTCGGCATGGGGCGCTGCCAAGGCCGCTACTGCGCAAGCACGGCAGCGCGGCTGATTGCCGACCTGACCGGACGGCCGCCGGGCGTCGAGCAGGGCCTGGCGCCGCGGCTGCCGGCCAAGCCGATGCCGGCCGGCGCCTTCGCGTTCGAGAAGGGCGAATGGGGCGGCCACCGCCGCGCGCCATCGCCCAACCTGGCCCGGCCCGGCGAGACCGCGCCGCTGCCCGACCAGGAGGCTGCGGTGCTGGTGATCGGCGCCGGCGTGGTCGGCGCCTGCCTGGCCTACTACCTGGCGGGCGACGGCCAGGACGTGCTGGTGGTCGACCGCGACGACGCCAACCTGCAGGCCTCGGGCGCCAATGCCGGCAGCCTGCACGTCCAGCTTCTGGCCTTCGATTTCGGCGCCAGGGCCGAGGCCGGCGGCGGGCCCGCCGCCGCCACGCTGCCCTTGGGACCGCCCTCGGTAGCGCTGTGGCAGGCGCTGCAGGACGAGCTGGACGAGGATCTGGACGTACGCGTCACCGGCGGCCTGATGGTTGCCGAAGACGAGGCCGGGCTGCGCTTCCTGCAGGCCAAGGCAGCCCTGGAGCGCCGCCACGGCATCGCCAACGAGATCATCGGCGCGGCCGAGTTGCGCGCCCTCGCCCCGGCCTTGTCGGAGCGGCTGATCGGCGCCGAGTACGCGCCGCAGGAAGGCAAGATCAACCCGCTGCGGGCGACCTATGCCGTGCTCGAGGGCGCTCGCCGGCGCGGCGCCCGCGTCCTGCGCGGCACCGATGTGGTCGCGATCGGGCGCGCCGGCGCGGCCTGGGAGATTCACACCTCGCGCGGCCGGATCCGCGCCGGCGCCATCGTCAATGCCAGCGGGCCGTGGTCGCGTGCCACCGCCGCCCTGGTCGGGCTGGACGTGCCGGTCTACAGCGCGCCGCTGCAGATGATCGTGACCGAACCGGCCGCGCCCCTGGTCGGCCAGCTGGTCGCCCATGCCGACCGCCATCTGAGTCTGAAACAGATGGCCAGCGGCGCCCTGGTCATCGGCGGCGGCTGGACCGCCCGGTTCGACGCGGCCCGTCGCTTCAACCTGGCAATCCGCGACTCGGTCGAGGGCAACCTCTGGATCGCCAACCGCGTGCTGCCGCAGCTGGCCGGCCTGCATGTCGTGCGCAGTTGGGCCGGCATGAACGTCGACATCGACGGCGCGCCGATCCTGGGCGCCGCCCCCGGCCGGCCCGGCTTCTTCAACGCCGTCACGTCCAACGGCTACACCCTGGCGCCGATCGTGGCGCGCCTGACCGCCGACCTGGTGTCCCGCGGCCGCGCCGACCTGGACGTCGCGCCGTTCGCCCTCGACCGCTTCTCTGCGACAGCCCCATGAGCCCGATGATCGAGATCCGGAATGTCAGCAAGCGCTATGGCGCCGTCCTGGTCCTGACCGACTGCACCGCCAGCATCGCGCGCGGCGAAGTGGTCGTCGTGTGTGGCCCCTCGGGATCGGGCAAGTCGACCCTGATCAAATGCGTCAACGGCCTGGAACCGTTCGACTCGGGCAGCATCGCGGTCGACGGCACTCGGGTCGGCGATCCCGCAACCGACATGCGCCGGCTGCGCGCCCGCATCGGCATGGTGTTCCAGAATTTCGAGCTATTCCCGCACCTGACCATCCTGGACAACCTGACCCTCGCTCAGCGCAAAGTTCTGGGACGCGCCCCGGCCGAGGCCGCCGACCGCGCGCGAACGCTGCTCGGCCGCGTCGGCTTGGCCGGGCATGCCGCCAAGTATCCCGGCCAGTTGTCGGGCGGTCAGCAGCAGCGCGTGGCGATCGCCCGTGCCCTGGCGATGGATCCGCTGGCCATGCTGTTCGACGAGCCGACCTCGGCGCTCGACCCCGAAATGATCACCGAGGTCCTGGACGTGATGGCCGAGCTGGCGCGCGACGGCATGACAATGCTGTGCGTCACCCACGAGATGGGCTTCGCCCGCCAAGTCGCCGACCGCGTGCTGTTCATGGATCACGGCCGCATCGTCGAGGACTGCCCGACCGACGCGTTTTTCGGCGGCGAGCGCTCGGCGCGCGTGCAGCAGTTCCTCAGCCGGATCCTGCGTCACTGAGCGGCGGGTCGGACGGCACAGCCGCCCCTGAGGCGGCTAGCGCTTGAGGCTGACGCGGTCACGCCCCTTTCGGACCGGCACCCCCGGGAGCCGCCGCCGGCGGGCTCGTGGTGACCGCGCGCGCCAGCCCGGCGGCCAAGGCGGCGTTCGGGCCGACCAGGGTCTCCATGGCGACCGGGAACAGGATCATGGTGTTCTGCTCGGCGCCGATCTCCTTGAGCGTGGCCAGGCTGCGCAAGGTCAGCGCCGTCGGCTCCTGGCCCAGGATCCGGGCCGCCGCCGCGAGTTCCTCGGCGGCTTCGCGCTCGCCCCGGGCGGTGATGACGCGGGCCCGGGCACCGCGCTCGGCCTCGGCCTCCTGGGCCATGGCCCGGATCATGTCGGCCGAAAGATCGACGCTGCGGATCTCGACATGGTCGACGGCGATGCCCCAGGCGTGGGTGCGCTGGTCGACCACCACCGAGATCGCCTGGTTGAGCTTGTCCTGCTCGGCCAGGACCTCGTCCAGACGGTGCTGGCCGATCGTCGAGCGCAAGGTGATCTGGGCCAACTGGTCGATCGCGCCGTCATAGTTCTTGACGCCCAGCAGGGCCTTCTCGGCGTCGACGATCTTGAAATAGACGACGGCGGTGACCTTGACCGAGACATTATCCTTGGTGATGACGTCCTGCGGCTGCACCACATGCACCATGACCCGCATATCGGCCTTCAACATCGACTGCAGCAGCGGGACCAGCACGGTCAGGCCGGGATCCCGCGTGCCGGAATAGCGCCCCAGCGTCAGCACCACGCCGCGCTCATACTGGCGGACCACCCGCAGGCTGGCGATCAGCGCCAGCACGATCAGCACAATCAGGACCAGAAGCGCCATGGTCGGGCCTCCCCAGGGTGGTCGGTCGGACGGTCAGGCCGTCGAAAAGCGGTAGATCGACGTGTGGCGGTAGGTCTGGCCGGGATCCAGCCGCGCCGACGGATAGCCGGGCCGGTTGGGGCTGTCCGGCCAGGTCTGCGGCTCCAGGCACAGCCCGTCGGACTGCCGGTACAGCCGGCCATATTTGCCCAGGGCGGCGCCGTCCAGGAAGTTGCCCGTGTAGAGCTGCAGCCCGGGCTGGTCGGTCAGCAGCTCGAGCACCCGGCCCGACGGGGGATGCTCGACCCGCGCCGCCGGCCGCGGCTGGGCCGTCCGCCCCTCGCCCAGGCAAAAATTGTGGTCATAGCCGCGGCCGAGGCGAAGCTGCTCGTGGGCCACGCGGATGCCGGCGCCGATCGGCTGCGGTGTCCGGAAGTCGAACGGCGTGCCGGCGACCGAGTCAGGCGCGCCCAGTGGAATGGCCTGGGCGTCGACCGGCAGGAACCGGTCGGCGTGGATCGTCAGACGGTGGTCGAGGATATCGCCGCCGGCCGCGGCGCCGCCGAGATTGAAGAACCCGTGATGGGTGATGTTGACCACGGTCGGGCGGTCGGTCACCGCTTCGATCGCGATCGTCAGCTCGGTCGGGCCCGAGAGGCTGTAAGTCAGGCGGGTCGTCACCGTGCCGGGATAGCCTTCCTCGCCGTCGCGGCTGACATGGGCCAGGGTGACGAACGGCATGGGCCGGTCGCCGACCGCCGCCACCGTCCAGACCTTGCGGTCGAAGCCCTCGATCCCGCCATGCAGGCTGTTCGGGCCATCGTTGCGCGGCAGCCGATAGGGCACGCCGTCCAGCTCGAAGCCGGCGCCGGCGATCCGGTTGGCATAGCGCCCGACCGTCGCGCCGAAGAAGCGCCGATCGGCGACATAGGGGGCCAGGGTGTCGTGCCCCAGCACGACATCGGCCAGCCGCCCGTCGCGATCGGGCACGTCCAAGGCCTGGACGGCGGCGCCGTAGGTGAGTATCGCGACCGCGAAGCCGTCGGCCGCGGCCAGCCGGATCCGGTCGACCACGGCCCCGTCCGGCAACTGCCCGAAAGGCTCCCGAGTCATGGCGCGCGACGCTCAGCGGCCATGGCTGCCGCCATAGGCGTTGCGGGCTGGCGGCTGCCAACCCGCGGGCGCCGCTGGCGGCCGATAGACTTCGACCAGCAGCGGATGGCAGGCGGCAACATCGCTGGAATGCTCCGCGCCGCAATCGCCGCCGGGGCAGGCCGACAGCGCGCCCAGCAGGTTGATCTCGGCGAAGAACTCCAGGAAGTCACCGGGCCGCACCGGCGTCCGCTTCATGAAGTACTGCCCGGTGTCCCGCGTGAAGCCGGTGCACATGAACACATTAAGCACGTCGTGGACATGGGGTTCGGCGGCGCTCAGCGTCTGCCCGGTCGCGTCGGCGAAGGCCCGCGTCAGGTTGGAATGGCAGCAGTAATGATAGTCGGTGCCGTGCAGCAGCCGGTTCGTGTAGGGGTCGCAGCGCGTGCCGATGACGTCGTGCACGCCCCCGCCCCATTGGTCGAAGCCGTACCAGTCGAGCGTGTCCTGGGTGATCGTCGCCATCGGCCGGAGATAGGGGAGGTTCGACCACAGGCGGTCGCCGATCGACAGATGGGTGCCGTGCAGCGCCCGCGTCTTGCCCGAGAAGAACCGCTCCTGGACGTCGTCGGCGTTCCACAGGTCGAGGTCGCCGACCTGCGGGCCCTCGACGCTGACGATGCGGAAGAAATGCCCAGCCGGCACCGAAAAGCTGCGCGCATCGCGCGGCGGCACCCGGACCTCGGCGACCTTGGTCCAGCCGGCGCGGGCGGCGCGGTACGCCGCCAGGTCGGCCGGTGGCAGGGTGTCGATCGGATAGCAGATCACGGGCGCCACGCCCTGCCGTGCCGCGCTGTCCGCCGGGGCGGCCGTTTCCGGATGTCGAGGCTTCATGTCCCAGGTCCCAGGTGGAGCTGCTGCCTCAAGGGCGGGAGCGCCGCCCGTCCTGTCAAGGCCCCGCGTGACCTGAGCCGGCCTGGCGCTAGAATGGGCCGCCCCACCCGCCGAGCGCTTGCTTTGTCCCTGTCCAGCCTGCCGGTTCCCGCTGTCGCTGCCTCCGCCCGCTCCCGGCTGTGGCCGTGGCTGGCCGCGGCGCTGGCGCTGGCCGGGGCGGTCGACGGGCTGGTCGCCTATGGCGCGTTCCAGGCGGTCCGCGCCGATCTGGGCGAGACCGCGGCCGCGCGCGCGCGGGTCTATGCCGGCGCGGTCGCCGGCACGGTCGCGCGCTATGCCAACGTGCCGCTGCTGCTGGCGCGCGACCCGGACGTCCGGCGCGGCCTCGAGGCCGAGCCGCGCGACGGCCTCGACCGCCGGCTCGCCGAGGCGGCCCGGGCGACCGGCGCCGACGTGCTGTACCTGCTGGACCCGACCGGGCTGACCGTCGCGTCCAGCAACTGGGACCAGCCGGACAGCTTCGTCGGACAGACCTATGCCTTCCGGCCCTATTACCGCCAGGCGATCGCCGGCCGGGCGGCCCAGTATGTGGCGCTCGGCACCGCCAGCCGGCGCCTCGGCTACTATCTGTCCTATCCGGTCGAGGCCGACGGCCGGGTCGCCGGCGTGATGGTCGCCAAAATCGACATCGTGCCCTTGGAACGCGGCTGGCAGGACGCGCCCGAGATCGTGCTGGTCACCGACGAGAACGGCGTGGTCGTGCTGACCAACCGCCCGGCCTGGCGCTACGGCACCGTCGGTCCCTTGAGCGAAGCGGCCCAGGCCCGGATCCGGGCCGAGCAGCGCTATCCGATGCCGGACCTGGTGCCGCTGCCGGTGCAGTTCGGCCGCGACTGGGCGCGCATCGCCAACGGCCCGGAGGCCGGTCGCTACCTGCTGGCGCGGGCGCCGCTGCCCGGCGGCACCGGCCAGCTCTATACGCTGGTGTCGATCGGACCGGCCTGGACGCGCGCCGGGCGGGCCGTGCTGCTGACGGTGCTGATCTCGGGCCTGGCGGTCGCCGGCTTGGCGGTGCTGCTGCGCCGCCGCGACCAGGTGCGCCGGCAACGGCGCCGCGAGGAAGAGGTGCGCGACCTCCTGGAGCGCAAGGTCGGCGAGCGCACGGCCGAACTGGAGGCCGCCAACCGCCGCCTGCGCGACGCCCAGGGCGAGTTGGTGCAGGCGGCCAAGCTGGCGGGCCTGGGCCAGCTGTCGGCGAGCCTGGCGCACGAGCTGAGCCAGCCGCTGGCGGCGATCCGCAGCTTCGCCGAGAACGGCTTGGTGCTGCTGGCGCGCGGCCGCGCCGCCGAGGTCTCCGGCAACCTGGGCGAAATCGTGTCGGTGACCGAGCGCATGGGCCGGATCGCCCATCACCTGAAGGCGTTCGCGCGCCGCAGCGCAGACGAGGCGCGGCCGGTCGCGCTGCAGCCCGCCGTCGAGCGCGCCCTGGCGCTGGTCGAGCCGCGCCGACGCGCGCTGCGCGTCGCCGTCGAGGTGGAGGTGGCGCCGGACCTGACGGTCGCCGCCGGCGAGGTGCGACTGGAGCAGGTGCTGCTGAACCTGCTGCAGAACGCCCTGGACGCCGTGGCCGACGCGCCGCGGCGGGCGATCACGGTGGCGGCCTGGCCCGAATCAGGCGGCGTCGCGCTCAGCGTGCGCGACAGCGGCCCGGGCATCGCGCCCGAGGTGGCACCGCAGCTGTTCGCCAGCTTCGTCACGACCAAGCCGCCGGGCCAGGGGCTGGGCCTCGGCCTGTCGATCTCCCGCGACATCGTCGAGGCGCTGGGCGGCCGCATCGCCGGCGCCAGCCATCCCGACGGCGGCGCTGATTTCACGCTGTGGCTGCCATGCCCGCGGTGACCGCACCGGTTCCGGTGCTGGTGGTCGAGGACGACCGCGCGGTGCGCCTGGCCACCACCCAGACCCTGAGCCTGGCCGGGTTCGCCGCCGAGGCCGTGGACTCGGCCGAGGCGGCGCTGCGCCGGCTGGATCCGGACTGGCCCGGGGTGGTGGTGAGCGACGTGCGCATGCCCGGCATGGACGGGCTGGAGCTGCACCGGCGGCTGGCGGCGCTCGACCCCGACCTGCCGGTGGTGCTGATCACCGGCCATGGCGACATCGCCATGGCGGTCGCGGCGATGCGCGCCGGCGCCTACGACTTCATCGAGAAGCCCTTCGCCACCGAGGCGCTGGCCGAAACCGTACGCCGGGCCGCCGAGAAGCGCCGGCTGGTCCTGGAAAACCGCGAGCTGCGCTCGCGGCTGGCCGCCCCCGAGGCGACCGGCCTGGTCGGCCGCAGCGCCGCCATCGAGCGGCTGCGCCGCACCGTGGCGGCGGTCGCCGACACCGACGCCGACGTGCTGATCGTCGGCGAGACCGGCAGCGGCAAGGAAGTGGTGGCGAGCGCCCTGCATCGGCTGAGCCCGCGGCACACGGCCCCGTTCGTCTCGCTCAATTGCGGGGCGCTGCCCGAGAGCGTGGTCGAGAGCGAGCTGTTCGGCCACGAGAAGGGCGCGTTCACCGGTGCCGACCGGCGCCGGGTCGGACGCATCGCCCATTCCAGCGGCGGCACCCTGTTCCTGGACGAGATCGAGAGCATGCCGCTCGGCCTGCAGGTGAAGCTGCTGCGCGTACTGCAGGACCGCGTCGTTCAGCCGCTCGGCACCAACGAGGCGGTGCCGGTCGACCTGCGGGTGGTGGCGGCGGCCAAGCTGGACCTGGCCCAGGAGGCGCGCGCCGGCCGCTTCCGCGCCGACCTCTATTACCGGCTGAACGTGGTGACCATCCCGATCCCGCCGCTGCGGAACCGGCGCGAGGACGTGCCGCTGCTGTTCGCCCATTTCGTGGCGCTGGCGGCCGAGCGCTACCGCCGCCCGGCGCGCCGGCCCGAGCCCGAGCTGCTGCAGCGGCTGGCGGCCCAGGACTGGCCCGGCAATGTCCGCGAGCTCAAGAACGCCGCCGACCGCTTCGTGCTCGACCTGGACGAGCCGCCGCCGGCCGAGCCCCTGACCCTGGCCGAGCAGGTCGACCGCTTCGAGAAGAGCCAGATCGAGGCGGCGCTGGCCGCCCACGCCGGCGACCTCGCCGCGGTGCTCGCCCAGCTCGGCCTGCCGCGCAAGACCCTCTACGACAAGCTCAAGCGCTACGGCCTGGCGCGGCGCGATTTCGAGTAGGCACGGCGGAAATCCGCACAGGTCCCGCGTCCTCGGTGCCGGTTTCCGCCCACGCCCCGCCCGATCGCCCTGAGTCCCACGGCCCCGCATCCTGGCACGCGCCGTGCTCTCCAGCGTCCCCAACCAGTCTGTCTGACAGCAGGGAGGACGCTTTGAGCAGCCACAGTCTCGCCACCCCCGCCATCCCGGCCCAGCCGGCCGAGCGCAAGCCGGTCTGGCGCATCCTTTACGTCCAGGTCCTGGCCGCGGTCGTCGCCGGCGGCGTGCTCGGCTGGCTCGATCCCGCCGCCGGCGTGGCGCTGCAGCCGCTCGGCGACGGCTTCATCAAGCTGATCCGGATGCTGATCGCGCCGATCATCTTCTGCACCGTCGTCTCGGGCATCGCGGGCGTGGCCGGGGCCAAGCGGGTCGGCCGGGTCGGCGGCAAGGCGATCCTCTATTTCGAGATGGTGTCGACCTTCGCTCTGGCGATCGGCCTCCTGGTCGGCAATGTCGTGCGCCCTGGCGACGGCTTCCCGGCCTCGGGCGCCAATGCCGCCCAGGTCGCCAAGTTTGCCGCCCAGGCCAAGGACCAGAGCCTGGTCCAGATCCTGATGAACATCATCCCGGACACCGTGGCCGGCGCCTTCGCCAAGGGCGATATCCTGCAGGTGCTGCTGTTCGCGGTGCTGTTCGGCTTTGCGCTGATGGCGATGGGCAGCCGCGGCGCCCTGCTGCGGCAGCTGATCGATCAGACCTCGCACGCGGTCTTCGGCGTGGTCGGCATGGTCATGCGGCTGGCGCCGCTGGGTGCGGCCGGCGCGATGGCGTTCACGATCGGCAAGTACGGGCCGGCGGCGCTCGGCAACCTGCTGGGCCTGATCGCCCTCTTCTACCTGACGGCGGCCTTGTTCGTGCTGCTGGTGCTGGGCGCGATCGCCCGGATCTGCGGCTTCTCGATCCTGCGCTTCATCGCCTACATCAAGGAAGAGCTGCTGCTGGTGCTGGGCACCAGCTCGTCCGAGACGGCGCTGCCGACCCTGATGGCCAAGCTCGAGGCCCTGGGCTGCTCGAAGTCTGTGGTCGGGCTCGTGATCCCGACCGGCTATTCCTTCAATCTCGACGGCACCAACATCTACATGACGCTGGCCACGCTGTTCGTGGCCCAG
>CAZEFK010000098.1:0-651 GCA_964511405.1 uncultured Comamonadaceae bacterium
CGGGAACATCCACATCGGCACCATGGCCGGGAAGTTGAACGGCGTGATGCCGGCGCACACGCCCAGGGGCTGGCGCACCGTCCAGGCGTCGACGCCGCTGCCCACTTGCTCGGTCACCTCGCCCTTCAGCAGCTGCGGGATGCCGCAGGCGAACTCGACCACCTCGATGCCGCGGGTGACCTCGCCGACCGCGTCGGAGAACACCTTGCCGTGCTCGGCGCTGATCACGCGCGCCAGGGCCTCGCGATCCCGGTTCAGCAGCTCGTTGAACTTGAACATGATGCGGGCGCGGCGCAGCGGCGTCGTCTGGGCCCAGGCCGGGAAGGCGGCGGCTGCGGCGGCCACGGCCGCGGCCACTTCGCTGCCGTCGGCCAGCGGCACCCGCGCGGTCACCTCGCCCGTGGCCGGATTGTAGACGTCGCCGAAGCGGCCGCTGCGGCCGGCCACGGCCTTGCCGCCGATCCAGTGGGTGAGGTCGCGCGCCATGGTGGGATCTCCCTCAGTTTCGCGTTCGTATCGAATGGAGGATGATTAACCCGGGCGCCAGCGCCCGGATAGGCGGGCCGCGTCATTGTGCGCGCATCGACCGTTGGCTATCCGATCGAAAGGTGCCGATATGGAGCAGCTGTTAACCCGTGGGCAGGTAGCCAC
>CAZEFK010000098.1:661-26155 GCA_964511405.1 uncultured Comamonadaceae bacterium
TTTGCCGGCGGAATCCATTGAGATGCGCATTCTGGTGATCGAGGACGATGCCGACACCGCCGCTTACATGATCAAGGGTCTCAAGGAAAGCGGCTATGTCGTCGACCATGCGGCCGACGGCAAGGACGGCATGTTCCATGCGATGAGCGGCAATTACGACGCCCTGATCGTCGACCGCATGCTGCCGCATGTCGACGGGCTGTCGATCATCCAGGGCATCCGTGCCGCGGGCGTGACCACGCCGGCGCTGATCCTGAGCGCGCTGGGCGCCGTCGACGACCGGGTCAAGGGCCTGAAGGCCGGCGGCGACGACTATCTGACCAAGCCCTATGCCTTCTCGGAGCTGCTGGCGCGAATCGAGGTCATGCTCCGGCGCGGCGGCGGGCCAGCGGTCGAGACCAAGCTGCGCGTCGCCGATCTGCAGATGGACCTGCTGGCCCGCACCGTCCACCGCGGCGGCCAGGAGATCGACCTGCAGCCACGCGAGTTTCTGCTCCTGGAATATCTGATGCGCAACGCCGGCCATGTGGTGACCCGCACCATGCTGCTGGAGCATGTCTGGGACTACCATTTCGATCCGCAGACCAACGTCATCGACGTCCATATCAGCCGGCTGCGCCAGAAGATCGACAAGGGCTTCGCCAAGCCGCTCCTCCACACCGTCCGCGGTTCGGGCTATGTTCTCCGCGCCCCTGGCGATTGACCGGCCGCCGCCGGCCGCGGGCGCAGGCCTGGGATCCATGCTGAAGTCGCCGATCCGCTTCCTGAGGACCTGGTCGTTCCGGGTCGTGCTGGTCTACATGACGCTGTTCGGGGTCTCGGTCCTGCTGATGCTGGGCTTCATCTACGAGACCACGGTCGGCTTCATCGACCGCCAGATCCAGGCCACGATCATGGCCGACACCTACGCCGTGTCCGAGCGCTACCGCGATGCCGGGCTGGACGGCGTGGTCGAGTTCATCAAGGAGCGCATCGCCCAGGACCGCACCGGCGATTCGGTCTATCTGCTGACCGATGGCGACTACACCCCGGTCGCCGGCAACATCGACAAGTGGCCCAACGACGTCCAGCGCACCGCCAATGCCTGGATGAGCTTCGAGATCCCGCGCAAGCCCGACGACGGCCGCGCCCCGGTGCTGGCGCGGGCGCGCTCCTACACCCTGCCCGAGGGCTACAGCCTGCTGGTCGGCCGCAACACCCGCGAGCTGCAGGATTTCGAGGCGCTGATCGTGGAATCGCTGGTGTGGGCGCTGATCATAACAGGCGCGCTGGGCATGGTCGGCGGCGTGATCATGAGCCGCAACATGCGCTCGCGCCTGGATGCGATCAACCGCACGACCCAGCGCATCATCTCGGGCGACCTGCATGAGCGCGTGCCGGTGCGCAACTCGGGCGACGAGTTCGACCAGCTCTCGGTCAACCTCAACAACATGCTGCAGCAGATCGACCGGCTGATGCTGGCCATGCGCGAGGTCTCGGACAACATCGCCCACGACCTGCGCAGCCCGCTGACGCGCCTGAAGTCCCGGCTGGAGGTGACCCTGATGTCGGGACGCGACGCCGACCAGTACCGCCAGGCGCTCGAGCAGTCGGTGCAGGAGACCGACGCCATTCTGTCGACCTTCAACGCGCTCTTGTCGATCGCTCAGGCCGAGGCCGGCGCCAGCCGTGGCGAGATGATCCCGATCGACCTGGAGCTGCTGGTCGGCGACGTGGTCGAGATGTACGAGCCGGTGGCCGAGGTGCGCGGCCTGGCGCTGACCCACGAACTGGCCGGCCCGGCCGTCGTCCGCGGCAACCGGCATCTGATGTTCCAAGCGATCGCCAACTTGGTCGACAACGCCATCAAATATTCGCGCGGCGGCGGCGCGATCGCGGTCGAGCTGCGCCTGGCCGGCGACCGGGTCGAGATCACCATCGCCGACCATGGCCCCGGCATCCCCGAGGCCGATCGCGACCGCGTGGTCCAGCGCTTCGTGCGGCTGGAGCAGAGCCGCACGACGCCCGGCAACGGGCTTGGCCTCAGCCTGGTGACCGCGGTCATGACCTTGCACGAGGGCCAGCTGGAGCTTGCCGACAACCATCCGGGCCTGCGCGCGACCCTGTCGTTGCCGGCCCTGGCGCCTATGCTGCCGGCCACCCGTGCCGAGCCCGCGCGCGCGGCGGGCTGAGGGCCCGTAACGGACACGCGTAGCGGACGGCCTATCTGGGAGCTGACATGTACGAACTCTATATCGCCAACAAGAACTATTCGTCCTGGTCGCTGCGGCCGTGGCTGCTGATGCGCATGCTCGGCGTGCCCTTCGCCGAGCGCCTGGTTCCGTTCGGGGAAGGGAGCAGTCGCGAGGCGTTCCGGACCTTCTCGCCGAGCGGCCTGGTGCCGTGCCTCGTCGACGGCGGGACAGTGGTGTGGGACTCGCTCGCGATCGCCGAATACCTGGCCGAGCGCCATGCCGGCGTGTGGCCGTCCGACGCCGCGGCCCGGGCCTGGGCGCGCTGCGCGGCGGCCGAGATGCATGCCGGCTTCGGCACGCTGCGGGCGCGCTGCACCATGAATTGCGGGATCCGGGTGCGCCTGTCCGAGGTGCCCGCGGCCTTGGGCCAGGAGATCGACCGGCTGGCCGAACTGTGGACCCAGGGCCTCGACCGCTTCCACGGGCCGTTCCTGGCGGGCAGCGCCTTCACCGCCGTCGATGCCTTCTTCGCGCCGGTCGCGATGCGCGTGCAGACCTATGGCCTGACCCTTCCGGAGCCGGCTGCGGCCTATGCGCAGCGGCTGCTGGCACTGCCGCCGATGCAGGCCTGGTATGCCGACGCGTTGGCCGAGACCTGGCGCGAGCGCGGCCACGAGGCCGAGGCCCGAAGCGCCGGCCCCTGGCTTGCGGATCACCGCGCCGGGTCGTAGCCCGCCACACCCGGCAGTTGCTGGAGGAAGGCGTTGATCGAGGCCTGCGACTCGATCAGCGCGCGCACCACCCGCTCGCCATAGTCGGCGGGCAGCTGCGGCACATCGATGTCGTCGATGTCGGGGATGCGGTCGATGGTGGCGTCCTCGGCCACGAATGGCGCGTCCCAGTAGAAGTAGGTATTGAGCAGCCCCGGCGATTGCGCCAGCAGCGGCGCGATCGGCCGGCTCAGCTCCAGGTGCTCGAGCTGGATCGTCTTGCGCAGCAGCTTCAAACGGCCGGCATGCGCCCACACCAGCCAGTGGTGGTGATGGTAGCCGCGCCAGGCGGCCTGGCCGTCAGCATCGACGCCCCGAGTGCATTCGGTCAGCGGCGACGGCGTCTCGACATAGCCGGTCCGCGCCACCCGCTGCATCTCGCGCAGCAACAGGAAGGGGCGGTGCAGGTCCTCGACCACGTGGCGGCAGTAGACCAGGTCGAAATGGCCATCGGGAAAGGGCAGGGGCTCGATCTCGACGTCGACTGCGGCAAAGCTGCGCTCGTCGGCGAGGGCGGCCCAGCGCTTGCGGTCGACCAAATGGGTGGCGGCCGGAAAGGGCTGGTCGCCGGGGCCGATCTCCAGGACCCGCGCGCCGGCCGGCAGCCGCGCCAGCAGCCACTCGGTGACATTGTCGAAGCGGACGTTGGAGTGCGCGCCTTGATACCGGTCGTCGAGATTCATGAACGGGCCTTGGTTCGCCGGAAGTTGGATTTGTAAACGCTCCGCGCATAGGCTTCGACAGGGGAAGCTGGGGGAGGCCTGTCATGTTTCGACGCGATCTGCTGCGCCTGATGGCGGGCGCGGGCGCCGCCGCGGCCTGTCCGCTGTGCGTCGGCCGCAGCTGGGCGGCGGACGCCGCGCACTGGAGCTATGACGGCGAGACCGGTCCGGCCCAGTGGAGCAATCTCGATCCCGGCTTCAGCGCCTGTTCGGTCGGCTCGGAGCAGTCGCCGGTGAACCTGGCCGATGGCGTGCGCGCCGATCTGGCGCCGGTGCAGCTCGACTACAAGCCGATGGCGCTGCACATCGTCAACAATGGCCACACCATCCAGGTCAATGCCGAGCCGGGCTCGGTCATGCGGATGCACGGCGAGACCTACCGGCTGAAGCAGTTCCACTTCCATCATCCCAGCGAGCACCTGTTGGCCGGCCGGGCGCTCGATATGGAGCTGCACCTGGTGCACGACCATCCGTCGGGCCAGCTGGCGGTGCTCGGCGTGTTCATGATGGTCGGCAACGCCAATCCCGTGATCGACACGATCTGGCGGATCATGCCGACGGCATCAGGCTCCGAGCAGAGCTTCCCCGACAAGGTCAATCCCACCCAGCTGATCCCCGACACCAAGCGCTTCTATCGCTACGAGGGCTCGCTCACGACACCGCCCTGCTCGGAGATCGTGACCTGGACGGTGCTCAAGACCCCGCTCGAGATCTCCGCCGACCAGCTGGCCCTGTTCGCCAAGCTCTATCCCCTGAATGCCCGGCCGGTCGCCGGGGCCAATCGGCGCTATCTGCTGGAAGCCGGCTGATCACATCAAGCGCGGATAGCCCCGCGCGGCCGCCTCCGCCTCCAGAGCCAGCACGCGGCCATAGGCGTCCGGCGCCAGCACGGCGAAGCGGTCGATCCACAGCCGCCGCCGGATCGCGGCGAGGGCGGGATCACGGCCGACGGCCCGCAGCACCCGGCGCAGCGCGGCCACCGTCGCCCGGTCGGCATTGGAGATCAGCGGCAGCTGCGGCGACAGCGCCGTGCTGCCGATGGTCCTGAGGCCGCGGGTCAGGCCGGGGCGGTGGCGGTCCAGCAGTGCCCAGGTTACGCAGTCGACCGCCGCCAGGTCCGCCGCGCCGGCGGCCACCGCCGCCAGGCTGGCGGCGTGGCTGCCGGTGACCGTCACGGCGGCGAAGAACGGCCGCCCGCCGGCCAGCGGCGCCACGGCATGGCGCAGCAGGTTCATGCCGGTGTTGCTGTGCCAGTCGTTGATCACCGCGCGCAGCCCGCGGCAGTCGGCGAGACGGCGGGCCGGATGGTCGAGCCGGACCACCAGCCGGCTGCGGTGGCGGGTGCCGCGGCAGCCCGGAACGGCATGGATGGTGGTCGCGACCACCGCCGGGCGGCCGGCCAGCAGCGTCAGCAGCGGATAGCCGCAGCATTCGCCGAGCAGCAGGTCGGGATCGCGCCACAGCGCCTCGGGCGCGTCGGTGCACTCCGGCTCGGCCGGCACCCCGGACACGCCGGCCGCAGCCAGTCCGGCCGCGATCGCCGCCCATAGCCTGATGCGGTCGTCCTGGAGCTCGGGCAAGGCATACATGCCAAGCCAGACGCGGCGCCGGCCGCAGGTGATCGAAGCCATGCCGCGAACTGTTGGCGCATGGCGGTTAAGCAACGGTCACCAAGGCTTCCGCCGAGGGGACGCCCATGCCTATATCCGGGCCATGACATCCGAGGTCCCGACATCGGCGCGGTCGCTGGACGCGCTCGCGGCTGCCGGCGTGCTGCCGGCGCCCGGTCCCGAGCTGCGGGCAGTGGCTGCGCAATTCGCCGTGTCCGTGACCCCGGCGATGCTGGCGCTGATCGACCGCACGGCCCCGCACGACCCGATCGCGGCGCAATTCGTGCCCCAGACCGCCGAGGCGCGCGTCCGCCCCGAGGAGCTGGCCGACCCGATCGCCGATGCGCCCTACAGCCCGGTCGAAGGCGTGGTGCACCGCTATCCCGACCGCGCCCTGCTGAAGCTGCTGCATGCCTGCCCGGTCTATTGCCGGTTCTGCTTCCGCCGCGAGCAGGTCGGGCCGGGCGGCGGCGTCCTGACCCGGGCCGCCCTCGACCGTGCGCTCGCCTACATCGCCGACCGGCCCGAGATCTGGGAGGTGATCCTGACCGGCGGCGACCCGCTGATGCTGTCCGACCGGCGGCTGGGCGAGGTGGTCGCGCGCCTCAACGCTATCGGCCATGTCAAGGTGCTGCGCCTCCACACCCGGGTGCCGGTAGTCGACCCGGCTCGGATCACGCCTGATCTGGTTGCGGCGCTCAAGGGCCGCTGTCCGGTCTATGTGCTGCTGCATTGCAATCACGCCCGCGAGCTGACGCCCGAGGCCCGCGCCGCCTGCGCCCGGCTGGTCGACGCCGGCCTGCCGATGCTGTCGCAAAGCGTGCTGCTGCGCGGCGTCAACGACGATCCGGCGGCGCTGGCGGACCTGATGCGGGCTCTGGTCGAGACCCGCGTCAAGCCCCATTACCTGCATCATGGCGACCTCGCCCGCGGCACCGGCCATTTCCGGGTGCCGATCGCGGCCGGCCAGGCGCTGATGCGGTCGCTGCGCGGCCACCTGTCCGGGCTGTGCCAGCCCAGCTACATGCTCGACCTGCCGGGTGGCGCCGGCAAGGTGCCGATCGGCCCGGTCTTCGCCATGGCCGACGGTGACGGCTGGATCATCGAGGACTATCGCGGCCATCCGCACGCCTATCGCGACAGCGTCGACGCGCCGTGACGGTCATCGACGACTCTAGTTGGGCTGGCCGTTGCGGCGGAACAGCACCGAGCAGGTGACCAGGATGTCGACCGTGTGCCCGTCGCGGGCGAGCGGCACCGTACAGTTTTCGACGGTCCGGTGGTCGTCGTGATGGCGCAGCAGCACCGAGCCCTTCCGGTAGGTGGCCGCCCCCTGGTCGAGGGCCACGTGGAAGCGGCCCATGATGCCCTCATTGGGACCGATCGGTCCGTGCACATCGTCGAAGAACAGGCCGGTCACCTCGCGCTGCAGGGTCTCGACCTCCTTGGTGCCGGCCATCCGGTAGCGGAAGCGGAGCGGGTCGCGCAGCACGTCCAGCATCCACACCCGGGGCATCAGCTGCGGAATGTGCAGCGGGTCGAAATGCTGCCGCCCGGGCAGCAGGCCCGGCGGGCTGATCGACAGCCAATAATCGAAGAAGCGGGCGATGTCGGGATGCCAGTCCGATCGATCGGTGTCGGCGGTGCAGACGACGTAAGACGCGCCGCTTTCCGGCGCGCTGCGCCGGCTGGAGAACCGGGCGACCCATCTGTCCGAACCGAGGCGCATCGCGTCCGATTTAGAATCGTTCGCCTTAACGATAGCGCAAAGTCGATCCAGGTGTTGGACAAACTGGGGCTGGGCCGAAAAATTCAGCTGGCGTGGATATATTCATCGCGACATACCCGCAAAACGTGTCGGTTGCGGGTTCGCAAGACAGGATGGGCGCGCCGGGGCGCGCCCATCGGTTCCCCCCTAAACCCGGACCTTAGCTGGCAGCGCGGGCGGCGTCGGCGGCGATGGTATAGCGGACGTGGGCGTGGGGGCGGGTCGCGACCGCGAGGTCCTGCCACACCCGGAGCGCCGCATCATAGCTGGGGAAGGGGCCCAGCGCGGTCGCCGGCGCGGTCGTCTCGGTGAAGTTGGTGTCGCGGTACTCGCCGCCGATCACCCAAAAACGCTTGCCCATGATCGATCTCCTTGAATTCGAAGGGGGAGGGGTTATTCCGCCGCCGCTTGGACCGGACGGGCGGGCTTGTCGTGGAACTGGTCGTGCTCGGTCGAGCCGTCCATGGCCGTGGTCGAGGACAGGCCGCCCGAGATCGCCAGCGCCACCTGATCGAAGTAGCCGGTGCCGACCTCGCGCTGGTGCCGGGTGGCGGTGTAGCCCTGGGGCTCGGCCGCGAACTCGGCCTGCTGCAGCTCGGAATAGGCGGCCATGCCACGCTCGGCGTAGCCGCGCGCCATGCTGAAGGTCGCATAGTTCAGGCTGTGGAAGCCGGCCAGGGTGACGAACTGGAACTTGTAGCCCATCGCGCCCAGCTCCTGCTGGAAGCGGGCGATGGTCTCGGGGGCCAGCTTCTTGGCCCAGTTGAACGAGGGCGAGCAGTTGTAGGCCAGCAGCTTGCCCGGGAACTGGGCGTGAACCGCCGTCGCGAACTCGCGTGCCTCGCCCAGGTCGGGCGTGGAGGTCTCCCACCAGATGAGGTCGGCATAGGGCGCGTAGGCCAGGCCGCGCGCGATAGCGTGCTCGACGCCGCAGCCGGATTTCAGGCGGAAGAAGCCCTCGGGCGTGCGCTCGCCGGTCAAGAAGCGATGGTCGCGCTCGTCGACATCGCTGGTGATGAGCTGAGCGCTGTGGGCGTCGGTGCGCGCCACCAGCAGCGTCGGCACGCCTTCGACGTCGGCCGCCAGGCGGGCGGCGTTGAGGGTGCGGATGAAGGCCTGCGTCGGGATCAGCACCTTGCCGCCCAAATGGCCGCACTTCTTCTCGGACGCCAGCTGGTCCTCGAAGTGGACGCCGGCGGCCCCCGCCTCGATCATCGCCTTCATCAGCTCGAAGGCGTTGAGCGGGCCGCCGAAGCCGGCCTCGGCGTCGGCGACGATCGGCGCGAACCAATCGGTGCCGGACTTGCCTTCGCTGTGCTCGATCTGGTCGGCGCGCTGCAGGGTGCGGTTGATGCGGCGGACGACGTCGGGGACGCTCGAGGCCGGATACAGGCTCTGGTCCGGATACATCTGTCCGGCGTTATTGGCATCGGCGGCGACCTGCCAGCCGCTGAGATAGATCGCCTTCAGGCCGGCCTTGACCATCTGCATGGCCTGGTTGCCGGTGAGCGCGCCAAGGGCCGCGACATAGGGCTCCTGGTGGAGCAGGGTCCACAGCCGGGCGGCGCCGCGCTCGGCCAGGGTGTGGCGGAGCCGCAGGGAGCCGGCCAGCCGCTCCACATCCGCGGCGGTGTAGTCGCGGCGGATGCCCTGCCAGCGGTCGGGGGTGGTCGGGGTGGTGGTCATCGGTGTGAGGCTTTCGGTTTTGTTTGCGTTGCAGCAGAGTAACCCTGTGAACGCTGTGAAAGTCGATAACGGTCTGCCTTTGTTGAAGAAACCTTGTGTCTGTTGACAGACACACATTTTACAAGTGTAATGTCTGTAACAGATTTACGAGGCCCGCATGAGCCAAGCGCGGCTGGGCGCCCGGGTCCGGCGCCTGCGCCAGGCCAATCGCCTGACCCAGACCCAGATGGCCGAGCAGCTGGGCATCAGCCCCAGCTACCTGAACCTGATCGAGCACAACCAGCGGGCCGTGACCGTGACGGTGCTGCTGAAGCTGGCGCAGCGCTTCAGCGTCGACCTGACCGAGTTCACCGCCGAGGGCGACGACCACCGGCTGCTGTCGGACCTGATGGAGGTGTTCGCCGACCCGCTGTTCGACGGCCATGAGCTCAAGACCGCCGACGTCAAGGACTTGGCCGAGGGCGCGCCCCATGTCGGGCGCGCCGTGCTGACCCTGTACCAGGCCTATCGCGGCGGCCACGGCCGCGCTGTTCCGGTCGACGCGCCCGTGAACGGCGACGCCGAGCCGGCGGCGCCGGTCGGCATGCCGGCCGAGGAAGTCGCCGACTTCCTGCAGGCGCGCGGCAACCACATCAAGGAGCTGGAAGCGGCGGCCGAGGCGCTGTGGCGCGAGGCCGAGCTGGACTTGACGCGCCTGTATGCCGGCCTCGCCGACTTCCTGGCGGCGCGCTGCGCCGTCGACGTGGTGGTCGAGCCGGCCGACGCCCAGCCCGGCCTGCTGCGCCACTACGAGCCGCGCAGCCACCGGCTGTTCCTGTCCGAGCTGCTGCCGGCGAGCAGCCGGGTGTTCCAGCTGGCGCACCAGATCGCGGTGCTGCGCCACCACGCCACCATCGACCGCATCGCGGCCCAGGGCAAGTTCACGACCCCCGAGTCCGACCGCCTGGCGCGCTTCGCCCTGGCCAACTACTTCGCCGGCGCCGTGATGATGCCCTATGAGCGCTTCCTGGCGGCGGCGCGCGCCACCCGCTACGACATCGGCCTCTTGGAGCGGCGGTTCGGCGCCAGCTTCGAGCAGGTCTGCCATCGCCTGACCACCCTGCAGCGCCCGGGTGCGGCCGGCGTGCCCTTCCATTTCCTGCGCGTCGACCTGGCCGGCAACATCTCCAAGCGCTTCAGCGCGTCGGGCATCACCATCGCGCGCTTCGGCGGCGCCTGCCCGCGCTGGAACGTCTACGACGCCTTCGCCACGCCCGGGCTGCTGCGCACGGCCGTGTCGCGCATGCCCGACGGCGCGACCTATTTCTGCATCGCCCGCACCATTGTCGCGGTCGGCCGCCCCGACGGCCGCCTCGGCAGCGCCGGGGGCCGCTCGGCGCGCCTGGCGATCGGCCTGGGCTGCTCGGTCTCCTATGCGCGCGAGCTGGCCTATGCCGACGGCTTGGTCCTGGACGACCCCTCGGCGATCGTGCCGATCGGCGTCAGCTGCCGGGTCTGCCCGCGCGCCGACTGCACCGACCGCGCCTTCCCGTCGCTGAACCAGGGCCTGGCCATCGACGAGAACCGGCGGGGGCTGTCGGTGTATGGCGCGCGCAGCGAGGAGCGGGGCGCGTAATGACCGCGACCCCGGCCTTGCGCTACAAGCGCGCAGGCGCCACCCACGGACGGTATCGATGGACCTGCATCCCCTCCGCGACCAAGTGCTGGGCGAGGTCCACGCCCGGCCGTTCCTGCCGATCCCGACGCCGACCCGGTTGCTCCACTACGCGTTCATGACCGACGCCGCCGCGGCGGCCGCCGACCGGCGGGCGCTCGGCGCCCTGTGCGCCTCGCAAGGCAAGCCCGGCCCCAGCGCCGAGGCCAAGCATTGCACCCTGCGGTTGCCCGAGGGCTGGCTGCGCTGGGAGCAGCACAGCGAGTACACCGCCTACACCTGGGAGCTGGCGGGCGGCGGCGACGGGGTGCCGTTCATGCCGCCGCCGACCGGGCTTGGGGCGCCGGCCGATCGTCCGGCGCCGCCCGGCCCGTTGCTGGCCGCCGTCGACCTGCATCTGGTGCCGGCCGCCTGGGTGGCCGACCCGGCGGCGCTGTTCGATCCGGCGTCGCTGGCGCTGTCGCTGGTCGACGACGGCGCCGCCCTGGTCGCAACCGACTTCCGGGTCGGCGCCAACGGCTTCGTGCGCATCCTGGTGGCCGACCGCAGCCTGACGCCGGCGCAGGCCGGCGCCTTGACCCAGCGGCTGCTGGAGATCGAGACCTACCGCTTGCTGGCGCTGCTCGGCCTGCCGATGGCCCAGAGGCTGGCGCCGTCGGTCAAGGCGATCGAGGACGGGCTGACCCGGATCGCCCAGGCTACCACCGAGACCGACGGGATCGCGGCCGACGCCGAGCTGCTGCACGAGCTGACCGCGCTGGCCGCCCGGGCCGAAGCCGACGCCGCGGCGTCCAGCTACCGCTTCGGCGCCAGCCGGGCCTATGACGGCATCGTTCAGCAGCGCTTGGCCGCCATCGGCGAGCGCTCCCAGTCCGGCCATCCCACCATCGCCGCCTTCCTGTCGCGGCGGCTGGCGCCGGCCATGCGAACCTGCGCGACGGTCGAGGAGCGCCAAGCCAACCTGTCGCGCAAGCTGACCCGCGCCGCCAACCTGCTGCGCACCCGGGTCGACGTCGGCATCGAGCAGCAGAACCGCGACCTGCTGACGGCCATGAACCAGCGCGCCCACATGCAGCTGCGCCTGCAGCAGACGGTCGAGGGCCTGTCGGTGGCGGCGATCAGCTACTATGTGATCGGGCTCATCGGCCACGTGCTGGAGGGCCTCCACGACGGCGGCCTGGGGCTCGACCCGGCGCTCTGGTCGGCGCTGGCGGTGCCGGTGGTCGTGCTGCTGGTCTGGCGGGTCGTGCACCGGATCCGCCGCCGCCACGGGGCGGGCCTGGTCAGCGACTGATCACAGCGTCTCGACGTTCCCGCACACGCTCAACGACTGGCCCGAGACGTTGCGGCCGCCGTCCGAGCACAGGAACAGGACCATGGCGGCGACGTCGCTGGCCTGGACCATGCGGCGCAGCGAGACGCGCTCGAGCATCTGCGCTGCGACCGCGTCGCGCGTCTGGCCGGTGGCGTCGGCGCGGGCGGCGATGACGCGCTCGATGCGGTCGCCGGCGACGATGCCGGGCAGGATCGCGTTCACCCGGATGCGGTGGGGGCCCAACTCCTTGGCCAGGCTCTGGGTCAGGCCGATCACGCCCCACTTGGCCGCGGCATAGGGCGTGCGGAAGGCATAGCCGAGGCGCCCGGCGACCGAGCTCAGATTGACGATGGCGCCCTCGCCCGCCGCCTTGAGATGCGGCACGGCGTAGTGGGTGCAGTAGAACATGCCGTTCAAGTCGACATCGATGGTCCGCCGCCAATCCGCCGGCGTGATCGCGTCCACGGCCGCGGTCGGGCCGGCGATGCCGGCGTTGTTGACCAGGACGTCGAGCCCGCCCAGCCGCGCCACCGCAGTGTCGAACAGCGTCTTGACCTGATCGGGATCGGCGACGTCGCACAGGGTGGTGCCGATGTCGGGCAGGGCCGCCGCGCAGGCCGCCAGCGCCTCGCGGTCGACGTCGCAGATGTGGACCCGGGCCCCGGTGCCGGCCAGCGCCTCGACGATGGCCCGGCCGATTCCCGACGCCCCGGCGGTCACCACCGCCCGCAGGCCAGGCTCGATCGCCAGCGGCTGCTCCATGATCGGCTCCTCCCCAGGAACGGTGTCGGCATCATTCCATGATCGGCGCGCGGTCGGCTAGGTTGCCGGCCATGTCGTCCCGATCCCGTGCTGCCATCCTTGTCGTCTGCTGCGCGCTCGCCGCCTGCGACGACGGCGTTCCGCCCGACTCGTTCGCCGGGCGCGAGCCGCCCCTGGCCTGCGACCGGTTCTTCGAAGGCCACCTGGAATCGTGGGGTGTGTTCGAGACGCGGGCGGGGGCGCCGACCGGCGTCGTCACCACCCGGATCGACGGCCGGCGCGACGGCGACCGGGTCGCCATGGACCAGAGCCTGGTCTTTCCCGACGGTCGCCGCCAGGACCGCGCGTTCGTCATCCGCCGGCTGGACGACCATCATTACCAGGCGACCTCGGCCGAGATCGTCGGGATCGCGACCGCCGAAGGCTATGGCAACGCCTGCCGCTGGGCCTACGAGCTGCGTCTGGAGCCCGGCGCCCGCTTCCGCACGGTGTGGTTGGAACAGTGGATGTACCTGCTCCCCGACCAGACCCTGCTCAACCGCACCCGCATCAGCAAGTTCGGCGTGACCCTGGCCTCGGTGACCGAGAGCTTTCGCCATGTCGATGGTCCTGTCGAGGGGAGGACACCGTGATCCGCAGCCATGCCTGGGCCGACCTCACGCGCGCCGAGATCGGCGCCGCCCGCGCCGCCGGCGCCCTGCCGGTGCTGCCGGTCGGGGCGGTCGAGCAGCATGCCGACCACCTGCCCGTCGACTGCGACAGCCACTCGGCCTGGACCGTGGCGCTCGCCGCGGCCGAGCGCTGCCCGGCCCCCGACGTGCTGGTGCTGCCGCCGCCCATGTTCGGCTTCTCGCCGCACCATGCCAGCTGGGCCGGCACCATCACGCTGCGCCTGTCGACCTTCGCCGCCCTGGTCGAGGACGTGGTCGGCTGCCTGGCCGCGCAGGGCTTTCGCCGGATCCTGGTGGTCAACGGCCATGGCGGCAACATCGGGCCGCTGACCGGGATCGTCACCGGGCTGTGCACGTCCGGGATCGAGGTCGGCTTCGTCAACTATTGGAGCCCGGGCGAGCCGGCCTGGCGCGCGCAGCTGGCCGGCGCCTACCAGGGCGTGGGCCATGCCTGCGAGTTCGAGACCGGCGCGATGATGGCATCCAAGCCGCCCGGCCAGGCGGCGCTGATCGCCGAGCGGGCGCGGGGCCTGCCGCCCCGGCTCGGCCAGCCCTATCTGCGCGGCGGCGCCAACCAGGACCCGATCGCCGCAGCAGGCGCCTGGTGGCCGCCGATCTTCGGCGCCGGCGACTGCGGCTATGTCGGCGACCCGGCGGCAGCGACGCCCGAGGGCGGGGCGCGGCTGCTGGAGACCGCGGTCGACGCCCTGGCGCGGTTCTATGGCGAGTTCGCGCGGGCCGGGCTGAAGGCCGGGACCGATCGGCCCCTATGACGCGTGCGTAATTGGTATGGGAAAGGTCTTGTGACGGTCCGGCCCCCCGGCCAATACTTGGCGAACATCTGAACAGGAGGGGAGGGGGCGATGACCAGGCGCATGGGGCTGATGGGGATGGCCGGGGTTGCCGTCGCGGCCCTGCTGGGCGTGGCGTCCGCCGATGCGGCCGAGCTGCGCATGGCCTGGGCGCAGGACGCCACCGGCCTCGACCCGCACAAGCAGACGGCGTTCTCGTCGCTGCGCCTGCTGGAACTGGTCTATGAGCCGCTGGTCCGCCTCGACGCCCACCTGCAGGTGACGCCGGCGGTGGCCGCGAGCTGGGCCTTCACCGACGACGGCAAGACACTGACCTTCAAGCTCGATCCCAAGGCTCGGTTCCACACCGGCGCGCCGGTCACGGCGGCCGACGTCAAGGCCTCGTTCCAGCGCATCCTGGACGAGAAGACGGCGGCGGTGACCCGCGCCAACTTCCTGTCGATCGCCGGCATCGACACGCCCGACGACCATACCGTGGTGTTCCGGCTGTCGCAGCCCGACGCCCCGATCCTGACCGCCATGGGCGACATCAACGCCGCGATCGCGCCGGCCGCCGCCATCGCCGACGGCTCGATCGCCACCAAGGCGGTGGGCTCCGGCCCGTTCAAGCTGCAGGAATGGAGCCCCAACGCCAAGGAGGTGCTGGTCGCCAATGCCGACTGGGCGCCGGGCAAGCCGGGGGTCGACGGCATCACGATCAGCGTGCTGCCCGACGAGACCGCCATCGTGGCGGCCCTGCGCGCCGACCGGGTCGACTTCGCCCTCGTCAACGATCCCCTGGTCGCCTCGCTGATCGCCAAGGAGCCGAAGCTGCAGCTCAACCGCGAGCCCGGCCTGTCCTACCACGTGCTGCAGCTCAACCCGTCGCGCAAGCCCATGGACAACCTGAAGGTCCGGCAGGCGATCTCCTGCGCCGTCGACCGCCGCCAGGTGCTGGACACTGCCGCGCTGGGCGAGGGCAAGATCACCGGGCCGCTGACCATCCCGGCCTATGCCAGCGATCCCGCCCAGCTGTTCTGCTATAAGCCCGATCTTGCCCGGGCCAAGCAGCTGATGGCCGAAGCCGGCCAGTCCGGCGGCTTCGAGGCGACGGTGATCGCCGCGACCGGCGAGCCCCCGACCGCTGCCGCCGAGGCCCAGGTGCTGCAGGCGCAGCTCGCCCAGATCGGCGTCAAGCTCAAGATCCAGATGATGGAGCTCAAGGTCTATGTCGACCGCTGGCTGAAGGGCGACTTCGATATGGCCGTGGCCGAGAACGGCGGCCGCGCCGATCCCTACACCATGTACAACCGCTACTGGACCAAGACCGGCAACCTGCAGAAGGTGGCGAACTACATCGACGACACCCTCGACGGCCTGATGCAGCAGGGCCGCGCCGAGACCGACCCGGCCAAGCGCAAGGCGATCTTTGCCCAGTTCGAGCACGCGCTGACCGAGGCGTCGCCCTGGGTGTGGCTGTACGCGCCCAACACCTACACGGCGCAGCAGCCCAAGGTGAAAGGCTTCGTGCCGACGCCCACCGGCAGCCTGTTCGGCCTCGCCCGGGTGACGCTGCCGTAGGGAACCGGACGGCCGCCGCGGCGCCATGACCTACCTCGCCCGGCGGCTGGGCAGCTTCCCGATCGTCCTGTTCGGCGTCTCGGTCATCGTGTTCGTGGCCATCCGGCTGGTCCCCGGCGACGCCATCATCGCCATGCTGGGGACCGAGGCCGGCTTGCTGACGCCGGTCCAACGGGCCGCGCTCGCCGCCTATTTCGGCCTCGACCAGCCGCTGCTGGTGCAGTATGGGCGCTGGGCGGTCGCGGTGCTGCATGGCGACCTCGGCATTTCGACGACTTACGGCCGGCCGGTGCTTGATGTGATCCTGGAGCACTTCCCGCTGACGCTGGAGCTGGCGCTGCTGTCGATGGCGATCGCGCTGGCCACCGGCGTCGCGGCCGGCGTGTTCGCCGCCACCCGCAGCGAGCGGCCGTCGGACGCGGTGGTCCGGGTGATCGCCATGCTCGGCCAGTCGACGCCCAGCTTCGTGCTGGCGCTGCTCATGATCTTCGCGCTGTCGGTCGGCTTCGGCGTGCTTCCGGCCATGGGCGACGTCGTGCCGCTTGGCCGCGATCCGCTCGGCAACCTCGGCCAGTTGCTGCTGCCCGCGGTCGTGCTGGGCTTCGCCTTCGCGGCGTCGGTCACCCGGATCACGCGGTCGGCGATGCTGGACGTGCTGGGCGACGACTATGTCCGCACCGCGCGCAGCAAGGGCGCCTCGGCTGCAGCGGTGATCTGGCGCCACGCCCTGCCCAATGCGCTGATCCCGGTGGTCACGCTCAGCGGCGTCGAGTTCGGCTACCTGCTGGGCGGCGCGGTCATCGTCGAGCAGGTGTTCGCGCTGCCCGGGCTCGGCCGGCTGGTGCTCGACGCCATCACCCAGCGCGACTACGCCCTGGTGCAGGGCTCGGTGCTGTTCATCGCGGCCAACTTCATGGTGCTGAACCTGGCCGTCGACGTAGGCTATGCCGCGCTCGACCCGCGCATCCGGCTGGAGAGCGGCGGATGAGGCTGCTGACGGCGCTGGCGCGCCATGGCAGCGGCCGGGTCGGCGGCCTGATCATCCTGGCCTACCTGCTGATCGCCTTGGCCAGCGCCGCCGGCCTCACGCCCCACGACCCGCTGGCCCAGCACCCGCTGGCGCGGCTGCATGCGCCCGACGCGGTTTATCCGCTGGGCACCGATCTGTTCGGGCGCGACGTGCTGAGCCGGCTGATGGTCGGCATCCGCGCCTCCTTCGTGGTCGCCTTCCTGTCGGTCGCCGCCGCGGCCTTGCTCGGCACTCCGGCCGGGCTGCTGGCCGCCTGGTGGGGCGGCTGGTGGGACACCGGCCTGATGCGGGTGATGGACGTCCTGCTGGCCTTCCCGGCCATCCTGCTGGCGCTGCTGATCGTCGGGGTCGCGGGCCCGGGCACGCTCACCAGCGCGCTGGCCATCGCGGTGGTCTACACGCCGATCTTCGCCCGGGTCGCGCGCGGGCCGACGCTGGCGCTGAAGGCGCGGGAGTTCGTCGCGGCCGCGCGCACCTTCGGCAGCGCGCAGGGCTACATCCTGACCCGCCATCTGCTGCTCAACCTGGCCGCGCCGCTCACCGTGCAAGTGACGCTGGCGCTGGCCTGGGCGCTGCTGACCGAGGCGGCGCTCAGCTTCCTGGGCCTCGGCACCCAGCCGCCCGACCCGTCGCTGGGCCTGATGCTGAGCGACAGCCGCAATCTGATGGAGACCGCGCCCTGGCTGATGATCGGCCCGGGCATCGCGATCATGGTGGGCATCCTGGGCTTCAACCTGTTCGGCGATGCCTTGCGCGACATCGTCGATCCGCGCAGCCGGCCGTCCCGGCCGTGACCGACCCGCTGCTCTCCGTGCGCGACCTGCAGGTCGGCTTCGGCGCCACCGAGGTCGTCCACGGCGTGAGCTTCGACCTGGCCGCCGGCGAGACCCTGGCGGTCGTCGGCGAAAGCGGGTCGGGCAAGTCGGTCACGGCGCTGTCGATCAACCGCCTGGTCGATTTCGGCGGCGGCCGGGTCACCGGCGGCCGGATCGCGTTCCGCGCCGCGGACGGCCGCGTCATCGACCTCGCCGCGGCCCCCGAGCGGGTGCTCCGGCGCGTCCGCGGCGCCGAGATCGGCATGATCTTCCAGGAGCCGATGACTTCGCTCAACCCGGTGCAGACGGTCGGGGCGCAGATCGCCGAAGCCTTCCGCCTGCATCGCGGGCTGGAGGGCGCGGCCGCCCGGGCGGCGGCGCGGCGCATGCTGGACCGGATGCGCATCCCCGACGCCCAGCGCCGGCTCGGCGCCTATCCGCATCAGCTGTCGGGCGGGATGCGCCAGCGCGTCATGATGGCGATCGCGCTGGCCTGCGGCCCGCGGCTGCTGATCGCCGACGAGCCGACCACCGCGCTCGACGTCACGGTGCAGGCGCAGATCCTGGCGCTGCTGGCGGAGCTCCGGCGCGAGATGGGCTTGGCGCTGGTGTTCATCACCCACGACATCGGGCTGGTGGCCGGGATCGCCGACCGGATCCTGGTCATGCAGCAGGGCCGGGCGGTCGAGCAGGGGGCGTTCGCCGACGTGCTCGCCCGGCCGCAGCATCCCTACACCCGCCACCTGCTGCAGGCGGTGCCGCATTTCACCCATGGCCGGGCGGTCCGCCCGCCGGCTGCGGCGGCGCCGCCGATCCTGGCGGTTGCCGGCCTGGCGGTGCGCTTCCCGGTGCGGGGCGGGCTGCTGCGCCGCCGCGCCGGCGCCGTGCACGCCGTCGACGGCGTCGACCTCGAGCTCCGCCGCGGCGAGACGCTCGCGATCGTCGGCGAGAGCGGGTCGGGCAAGTCGACCCTGGCCCGCGCCGTCCTGGGCCTGGTGCGCCCGACCCGCGGCGACATCCGCGTCGCCGCGGCCGCGCGCCGCCGCAAGCCGGTCCAGATGGTGTTCCAGGACCCGTTCGGCTCGCTCAATCCGCGCCTGCGGGTCGAAAGCCTGCTGGCCGAGCCGGCGGTCGCTGCCGGCCGCGCCATCGACGCGGCGCTGCGCGACCGCATGGGTCGCCTGCTCCAGCGGGTCGGCCTGCCGCCCGACTGCCTCGGCCGCTATCCCCATCAGTTCTCGGGCGGCCAGCGGCAGCGGCTGTGCATTGCGCGGGCCCTGATGCTCGATCCCGAGGTCGTGGTGCTGGACGAGGCGGTGTCGGCGCTCGACGTGTCGATCCAGGCGCAGGTGCTGGCGCTGCTGGTCGACCTGCAGCGCGAGCTGGAGCTCGCCTATCTCTTCATCAGCCACGATATGGCGGTGGTCGAGCGCATCGCCCACCGGGTCGCCGTGATGTATGCCGGCCAGGTGGTCGAGGTCGGCGATGCCGCGGCAGTCCTGGCCCGCCCGGCGCATTCCTATACCCGCCGGCTCATCGCCGCGGTGCCGTCGGTCGAGGTTCGCCGCACCGTCGCGGTCGACACCAGCGACGTGCCGTCGCTGGTGCGCCCCTTGGGCTTCGAGCCGCCGCCCGCGGCCTGGCGCGAGGTGGCGCCCGGGCATCGGGCGCGGGCCGAGGCTACAGCGCCAGCGTCAGCCGGGTGAAGCGGCGCAGCACCCGGAAGCCCAGCCGGGCATAGAACGGCTCGACCTCGGGCCTGGCGACCAGGAAATAGGCGTCCGCGAAGCCGTGCCGCCGGATCTCCGCGAGGGCCGCCCGGGTGAGTTCGGCGCCGACGCCGCGCCCGCGCAGCCGAGATGCCACCGCCAGCGGCCCGAAGCGGTTGCCGCGATAGTGGACGGCGCCGACCGGCAGGCCGTGCTCCCAGTGGCAGAGCACGGCGCTCGGCGTCGGGTCGCCGCTCAGGCGCGCCCGGATCGAGCGCTCGAGATGGGCCCACCAGCCGGGCTCGAACTCGGCGGTGAGGAACGCCCGCAGCAGCGGGATCTCGCCCGGCGCGCATGCGCGGATCGCGTCGGGCGCCGAGGCTGCAAGATCTGCCAGGCCGATGCCCATGGAGGCGACGCTGTCGCGGATCTGGAAGCCGAAGCCGTCGGTCAGGAGCCGGTACGCCGCCGGGTGGGCCTCGCGGTCGATGCCGGGCAGCAGGTAGCGGACGGGCATATCGGCAACATCGACCCGGGTCGCGCCGTCCCGCCGGAGCCCGGCGAGCGCCGCTTCGACCAGCGTGCGGCCGATGCCGCGTCGCTGGTGGTCGGGCCGGACCCCGAGGGCGGCGATCCAGCCGGTGCCGGCCGGCCCCAGCGGGTCCAGGCGCGGCGCCAGCACGAAGCCGGCGCACCCGCCGGCGGCGTCGGCGACCAGCAGGTGGTCGGCCGCGAAGCCGGGATCGAGCAGGATGTCACGGGCGATCAGGGATGCGTCGATCGCCGGCAGGCCCATGGCCTGGCGCATCAGCGCAGCCACCGGCTCCAGGTCGTCGGGGCGGAAGGGGCGGATCGCCACCGTTGTCTTTCTACTGCGGTCCCGATAAGACCATTAGGATACCTTTGCGGAGGCTGGTCAATGCAACCCGTGTCGATGACCGCGATCGGGCTGATGAGCGGCACGTCGCTGGACGGCATCGACGCCGCCGTGATCGAGACGGACGGCGAGCGGGTCGGGCGGCTCGGCGGCTGGCTGACGGTGCCCTACACCGCGGGCCTGCGGCAGCGCCTGGCTGCGGTCGTCCACGATCCCGGGCGGGCCGAACATGATCCGCTGGCCGACCTCGACGCCGAGCTGGTGGCCGCCAATGCCGCTGCGGTCGAGGCCCTGCTGCGGCAAGAGGGCCTGCGTGCCGCCGATGTCGGCGTGGTCGGCTATCACGGCCAGACGGTGCTGCATCGGCCGGAGCGCCGCTTCACCCGGCAGCTCGGCGACGGCGCGGCGCTGCATCGGCGCCTGGGCATTCCCGTGGTCGACCGCTTCCGCCATGCCGATGTCGCCGCGGGCGGCGAGGGGGCGCCGCTGGCGCCGCTCTACCATGCCGCCTTGGCCCGCGACCTGGACCCGCCGGTGGCGGTGCTCAATCTGGGCGGCGTCGGCAATGTCACCGTCATCGACGGCCCGTCCCTCGTCGCCTTCGACACCGGGCCGGGCAATGCGCTGATCGACGACTGGATCCACCGCCACACCGGCGCTCGCTACGACGCCGACGGTGCCATCGCGGCGTCGGGCCAGGTCGACGCCGAGCGCCTGGCGGCGCTGCTCGACCATGACTATTTCGCTCGGCCGGCGCCGAAGTCCCTGGACCGTAACGATTTTCCGGTGAGCCGGGTGGACGGGCTGGGACTGGCCGATGGCGCCGCCACCCTGGCCGCGTTCACCGTGCAATCGGTGGCCAGGGCGCGTGGCCTGCTGCCCCGGCCGCCGCGGCGTTGGCTGGTGACCGGCGGCGGCCGCCACAACCGCACCCTGATGGCCGGCCTGGCCGCGGCCCTGGGTGTGCCGGTCGAACCGGTCGAAGCCGTCGGCTGGCAAGGCGATGCCCTGGAGGCACAGGCCTTCGCCTACCTGGCGGTGCGCAGCCTGCGCGGCCTGCCGCTCAGCCTGCCGACCACCACGGGCGCGCCGCGGCCCTTGACCGGCGGCGTGCTGCACGGCAAGCGGGCGGCATGACGATCAAACCAACGCTGCAGCGCTTCTCCGCGGCTGCCAACGACCGCCCGCCGCGCCACCTGGGCACCCGCTACGACCGCCAGGGCCGGTTCCTGCCCGAGCCCGGCAATACCGTGGTCTGCCATCTGGTCGAAGGCTCGGCCACGGCCGCCGCGCTGGCCGGCGTGCGGACGCGCCTGATGGCGATGCCCGATGCCGCCTCGCTGGCCTTCACGCCGCTGCCCAGCCTGCACATGACCCTGTTCCAGGGCATCATCGAGTACCGCCGCGCGCAGCCCTACTGGCCGCCCGATGTCCCGGCCGATACCGCGATCGACACGATGACCGCGCTCTACCGGCGGCGGCTGGACGGCTTCCGGGGCTGCGGCCCGTTCCGCGTCAAGGCGATCGACGTGGTGCCGACTGGCGTGACCGTGGCCGGCGCGACGCCCGACGACGAGCGGTCCCTGGCGGCGTGGCGCGACGCCCTGTCGGAGCCGTTCGGCTACCGCCATCCCGATCACGACCGCTACGTGTTCCACATCACGCTGGCCTACATGATCGACTGGCTGCCCGAGGACCGCCTGCCGGCCTGGCAAGCGGTCCTGGACGAAAGCCTCGCAGTGCTGCGGCGGACGACCCCGGTGCTGGAGCTCCGGCCGCCGGCCTTCTGCCGCTTCGCGGACATGTGCTGGTTCGAGGCGCTGCTGCCGCTCGGCTAGCCGAGCCGCCGCCGCATCCCCACCTCGTGGGATCGAGGCCGCCCCGGCGGCCGCCACGACGCGAGCCTTGCCCGATGATCCCGTTCTCGGTTCTCGACCTGTCGCCGATCCCCCAGGGGGCGACCGCCGCCGATGCCTTCCGCAACAGCCGTGACTTGGCGCAGCACGCCGAGGCGCTGGGCTTCCATCGCTACTGGCTGGCCGAGCACCACAACATGCCGGGCATCGCCAGCGCCGCCACCGCCCTGGTGATCGCCCATGTCGCGGCCGGCACCAGCCGGATCCGGGTCGGCTCGGGCGGCGTCATGCTGCCCAACCATGCGCCCCTGGTGATCGCCGAGCAGTTCGGGACCTTGGCGTCGCTCTATCCCGACCGCATCGACCTGGGCCTCGGCCGCGCGCCGGGGACCGACATGGCGACGGCGCGGGCCCTGCGTCGCGACCTTGCCACCGCGGCCGAGCGCTTCCCCCAGGACGTGATCGAGCTCATGCGCTATTTCGAGCCGGCCGAACCCGGCCAGCGCATCCGGGCCGTGCCCGGCGCCGGGCTGCGCGTGCCGGTCTGGCTGCTGGGCTCCAGCCTGTACAGCGCGGAGCTGGCGGCCATGCTCGGGCTGCCCTTCGCCTTCGCCTCGCATTTCGCGCCCGACGACCTGCTGCCGGCGCTGGAGATCTATCGCGGCCGCTTCCAGCCCTCGGCGCAGCTGGACCGGCCCTATGCCATGGCCGGCGTGGTCGTGTGCGCCGCGGCCGACGATGCCACGGCGCGGGGGCTGTTCACCTCGCACCAGCAGCAGTTCATCAACCTGCGCCGCGGCACGCCCGGCCAGCTGCCGCCGCCGATCGACGACATCGACAGCTATGCCACGCCGCCGGAGCGCGCCAACGTCGATCGGACCCTGCGCTACGCCGCGGTCGGCTCGCCCGCGACCGTCGAGCAGGCCTTGCGCGCCTTCCTGGACCTGACCCAGGTCGACGAGCTGATGGTGACGTCGCAGATCTACGACCACGCGGCGCGGCGGGAGTCGTTTACGATTGCCGCCGCCGTGCGCGACCGGATTGCCGCCGGCCGGTCGAGCCCTCAGCGCCAGCAGCCGATCTGAACGACGAAACGGCGGGCCCTGTCGAGCAGCCCCGGCCCCGGGACCGGCGGCGCCCGGCTGCCGCGATAGGCGACGCCGTGGGCATCCAGGAAGCGGCGCAGCGTGTCGGCCGAGACCGCCAAACCGAGATCTTCGACCAGCCGTCCGGACGCCCGATAGACGGCAACGCTGTCGATCTTCTTCGACACGATCCCGACCACGTTGCCCGCCGGGTCGAGCACCGGGCTGCCGCTGTTCCCGAAATGTAGGGTGGCCCGCAGCGGAAAGGCCGGCCGGGTCGAGATCAGATCGGCCGGCCGCGCCGCCGCCGTCACCAGCACCGGTCGAATGGTCAGGCGACCGAGTTCGGGAAAGCCGACCACCGCCAAGCGGGCCGCATCGCTGTCCGACTCGGCGGGCGCCGGCACGGCGGCGGGGGCCGACGACGCCATGTCGCTGGTCAGCACGGCCAGATCAGCCGCCGCGTCGCGCCCGGTCGTGCGCGCCGGCGCCCAATCCGACCCGTCGGTCCGGCTGGTCACGGCGGCGCAGCCTTCGACCACGTGGTCGTTGGTCACGATCTCGTGGGCGGTCACATAGACCCCGGAGCCGGCGGCGGTCAGCCGTTTGTGCGCGACGATCGCCGGTTCGGGATGGGGGGCGAGGGCGCGTCGGATATAGGCCTCCCGCTCGACGGCCGGATCGCCGGCCGCGTGTGCGGCGGCGCTGGTCAAGACGAGCAGGGCGGCGAGGGTCGAGCCGCGGCGAGCCATCGGTGCTCCGCTGCGCGAGAGACGGCCTCCCGACAACGCCAGGCCGGCGCCGACGTTGCGATTCCGGCGGGCCCGGCTCAAGCTGCCGTCCTCGATCCTTCGGCCGGGGAGGGCTGCGTCGGCATGAGACCACCTTGCCCCCGTGCCCCCTGGCAAGCCCTGCGGCCCGCGCCGCAGGGCGGGCCCACCGATCGTCGCTGACGGATCTCGCGGACCTGCCTTGACCGGGCCGATGCGGCGGTGGCTTGCCTGCTGATCCTGGATGCGGTGCAGTCGGCCGCGGGCGGTGCCCTCAACGGCTTGCGCGATGCCAAGGGGCCGCTGCTGATCGCGGTTGCCGGAAGCTGGGGTGTGGGCGTCCCGGCCGGGCTGCTGCTGGCCGGGCGCGCGGCCGTGCCCGCCGCCGGCATGTGGTGGGGCCTGGCCCTCGGCACCGCGGCTGCTGCCGCGCTGTCGCTGGCGCGACTCTACTGGGCGCTGGCCCGCGTCACCTCTTGACCATCGGGCAGCCGCCGTCTGAACGCGGGCTACGGGTGCGATGGCGGCAAGTAGCGGATGGCTGCGAGCAGCACACCGGTGGCGACCACGATCATGCCGCTCAGCTTGATGGTCAGATCGCGGCGCAGGATCTCGATATCCGACTTCAACTCGGCCTTGACAACTTGCAGATCGCTCTTGACAGCTTGCAGATCGCCCTTGGTCGCGAGATCCGCCAACTGCGACTGCTGAGCCTCGCTGATGGCGTGGGCGACGGCCTCGGCCTGTTCCTGGGGCAAGCCGGCGGTCCGGAGGTCGCGTGCGGTCTTGAGTGTATCGATCACCGAGCGATCCTACTCCTCTTCCTCGGACAAATCAGGCTCTCCAACCTCCCTCCTCGATCATCTCGGCCGTCACTTCTTGACCAGCGGGCAGCCGCCGTCGGCCAGCGGCCGGTACGCCTGGTCGCCGGGGACCGTTGCCAGCACCTTGTACAGGTCCCACTCGCCCTTGGATTCGGCGGGGGTCTTCACCTGCACCAGGTACATGTCGTGGACCATCCGGCCGTCCTCGCGGATATGGCCGTTGTGGGCGAACAGGTCGTTGACCGGAGTCGCCTTCATCTGGGCGATCACCGCCTTGGCGGCGTCGGTGCCGATCGCCTGGATCGCCTTCAGGTAGTGCCCGACGACCGAGTAGACGCCGGCCTGGATCATGGTCGGCATGTGGCCCGCTTTGTCCAGGAAGCGCTTGGAGAAGGCGCGAGTCTGATCGTCCCGGTCCCAGATGAAGCCCTCGGTCATGATCATGCCCTGGGCCGCCTGCAGCCCGACGGCGTGAACGTCGGTGATCTGGAACAGCAGCGCGATCAGTTGCTGGCCGCCCTGCTGCAGGCCGAACTCGGCCGCCTGCTTGATCGCCGTCTGGGTGTCGCCGCCGGCATCGGCCAGCGCCACCACCTGCGCCTTGGAGGCCTGGGCCTGCAGCAGATATGACGAGAAGTCCTGCGTGTTCAGCGGATGGCGGACGCTGCCCAGGACCGTGCCGCCGGCCGTCTTGACCACCGCCGCGGCATCGCGCTGCAGGGCGTCGCCGAAGGCATAGTCGGCGGTCACGAAGAACCAGGCCTTGGCACCGCGCTGGACCATGGCGGTGCCCGCGACCTTCGACAGGGCGTAGGTGTCGTAGGTCCACATGATGCCGTTGGGCGAGCACTGGGTGCCGGTCAGGTCCGACGAGCCCGGGCCGGACATCAGGAACACCTTGTCCTTCTCGCGCGTGACCTGCTGCACCGCCAGGGCCACCGACGAGGTCGGCACGTCGACGATGGCGTCGACCTTGTCCTGGTCGTACCACTGCCGGGCGATGCTGGCGCCGATGTCGGTTTGA
>CAZEFK010000099.1:0-26026 GCA_964511405.1 uncultured Comamonadaceae bacterium
GCACCGTCCACCTGATCTTCCAGCCGGCCGAGGAGGGCAAGGGCGGCGCCAAGGTGATGATGGACGAGGGGCTGTTCGAGCTGTTCCCGTGCGACGCCATCTACGGCATGCACAACATGCCGGGCCACGCCGTCGGCACCTTCGCGATCTGCGCCGGCCCCATGGCCGCGGCCAGCGACACCTGGACCGCCGAGTTCCAGGGCACCGGCGGTCACGGCGCCTTCCCCAACCGCGGCACCGATCCCATGATGCCGGCGGCCAATTTCGCGCTCGCCACCCAGACCATCATCGGCCGCAACGTCTCGGCGCTCGACGCCGCCGTGGTCAGCGTCGGCCACATCACCGCCGGCAACTATGATTCGCCCAACATCATCCCGTGCGACGTGATGGTGCGCGGCACCGCCCGCAGCTACACGCCCGCGGTCCGCGACCTGCTGGAGCGCCGGCTGGGCGAGCTGGCCACCAGCATCGCCGCCGCCTATGGCTGCACCGCCAAGTACCACTTCCAGCGCCGCTATCCGCCGCTGGTCAACGCGCCCGAGCAGACGGCGCTCGCGGTGCGGGTGGCGACGTCGCTGGTCGGCGCGGACAAGGTCGACGGCAACACCACGCCGATCATGGGCGCGGAGGACTTCGCGTTCATGCTGCAGGTCAAGCCCGGCGCCTACATCATGATCGGCAACGGCGTCGATTCCGAGGGCGGCTGCCACTACGTCCACACTCCGCACTACGACTTCAACGACGAGATCCTGACCCTGGGCGCCGCCTACTGGCTGGGCATCGTGGAGGCGGAGCTGGGCGGCAACGCGTAGGGACGGGTCATGGGCAGGGCACCGCTCGCCGATCCGATTTTGACGCGCTTCCGCGCCGTCCTCGATGACCTCTATGGGTCGCGGCTCGAGCGCGTGGTGCTGTTCGGCTCACGCGCCCGCGGCGACGCCCGGCCCGATTCCGACTGCGTCGCCGGGTATTGCCGCACCGGCCTGATGTTCGACCGCGGCGTCGCGATTGATGCCCTGCCGGTTCATCCCCGGATCAGGTCGAGCAGATCCGCCTCGGACAGGCGGGCCGCCGCGTCCGCCCCTTCCAGCAAGGCGTCGGCAAGGTCGCGCTTGCGCCGATGCAGGGCCACGATGCCCTCTTCGATGCTGTCCTTGACGATCAGCCGATAGATGGTGACGGGCCGGGTCTGGCCGATCCGGTGCGCCCGGTCCGAGGCCTGGTCCTCCACGGCGGGGTTCCACCACGGATCCAAATGCACGACATAGTCGGCGCCGGTGAGGTTGAGACCGACGCCGCCGGCCTTCAGGCTGATCAGGAACAGGGCGCCCTCGCCCGCCTGGAAGGCCGCGACCCGCTTCTCGCGCTCGCGCGCCGGCGTCGAACCGTCGAGATACTGGTAGGGGATGCCGGCCGCATCGAGCGAGCCGCGCAGCTTGTCCAGATGGCCGACGAATTGGCTGAAGACCAGCGCCCGATGCCGGTTGCGGCGCAGCTCGTCGATCAGCTCCAGCACGGCGGCATGCTTGGCGGCGGGCACCGCGGCCTTGGCTTCGACCAGCGCCGGATGGCAGCAGGCCTGCCGCAGCCGCATGATCTCGGCCAGGATATGCATGCGGGTCTGGCCGTCGCCCGCCTCGGCCAGGCGGTCCAGCGCCCGCCGGCGGAGCGCCTCGTAGAAGGCCCGCTCCTCGGCGCCCATCTCCACCAGCAGCGTCTGTTCGGTCCGCGGCGGCAATTCCGCCAGCACCGCTGCCTTGCTGCGGCGCAGCAGGAAGGGACGCAGCAGGGCTTTCAGCGCCGCCCGAGCGCCGGCGTCCTGGCCTTGCTGGATGGGCGTCGCGAACCGGCGCTGGAATGCCTGCCGGCTGCCGAGCAGGCCCGGATTGACGAACCGGAACAGGCTCCACAGTTCGTCGAGATCGTTCTCCACCGGCGTGCCCGACAGCGCCAGCCGGAATCCGGCCTGTAGCCGTAGGCTCGCCTTGGCGCGCAGGGTCTCGGCATTTTTGATCGCCTGGGCTTCGTCGAGCACCGCCGCGGCCCACGACACGGCCGTCAACCGCTCCTCCGCGCGGACCAGCAGGCCGTAGGAGGCAATCACCACGTCGCCGGGCCCCAGGGCGGCCAGCAAGTCGCTGCGATCGCCGGCCTCGGCCAGGCGGTGGACGTTGAGGCCGGGGGCGAAGCGGGCGAGCTCGGCCTCCCAGTTGCCGCAGACCGAGGTCGGCGCCACCACCAGGCAGGGCCCCTGCGGCGCCAGCGTGGCCATCACGGCGATCGCCTGCACCGTCTTGCCGAGCCCCATGTCGTCGGCCAGGCATGCGCCCGCGCCCCACCGCGCCAGACGCGCCAGCCAGGCGAACCCCGCCATCTGATAGTCGCGAAGCTCGGCCTCGAAGCCGGGCGCCAGTACGGGTTGCCAGGCGGCGGCCTCGTCCAGGCGCCGCGCGAACGCCCGCCAGTGCGGATCGGCCTTCAGCGATCCGGCATCGTCCAGCAGGTCGCGGACTGCGATGGCTGCCGCCCGCGACAGCTTCACGCCGCTTCCCTGAGTCTCGCCCAGCAGCTTGAGGCGGTCGAGCTGAGCCCGGAAATGCCGGTCCAAGGCGACAAAGTCGCCATTGTCGAGCGGGACGAAGCGGCCCTGCGCCCGGGACAGCCGCTCCAGCAGGTCCTGAAGGTCGAGCACGCGGTCCTCGTCGACCGTCACGCTGCCGCCGAAGGTGAACCAGTCGGCAGCCCCGTTGACGCTCGCCTTCAGGCTCGTGGCCGTGAGGTCGCCGCGCACAGCCAGCGTTCGGCCTTCGGGCCATTCCAGGGTGACTGGCTCCGGCAAGGCGCGCAGCTCGGCCAGTAGCTCCAGACTGGATGACAGGTCGTCAAGCGTCCAGTCCGGCCCCTCGCCGCCAAGGCTGGGACAGGCGCCGGCGAGCGCCTGCGCCGCGGCCTGCTCCCGCCCGAGATCGCGGCGGACCCGAACAAGCCGGCCGGCAATCTGCGCATTGACCATTCGGCTGCCGACGCCCGGCAGGAAATGAGGGCCGTCGGCGCCGAACGGGCGCACCACCAGCGAAACCTTGAGCCCCGCACCCAGCGGCGTCAAACGAACCACGGGGGCGGCGATGCCCTCGTCGATGCTGCCGTCGTCCAGGTCGGTCGCGTCCAGGCGGACCGGCAGGCCGGGCGCCGCGGTGCGCGCCAATGCGGCAAGCCGATCGCGCGCGCCGGCCGGGACCTGGATCCCTCCGGGTCCCAGCATCGAGGCGACCGCCACGGCGTTGTCGTCCACGATGACCACCCGCCAGCGTCCCGGCGCCTCCACTTCGATGATCGCGCCGGGCTCGACGGCAGCGTGCGACAGCGCCAGTCGGAAGCCCGTCTGGCCCGCCGACACCACCAGCTCCGGCCGGCCGGCGACCAGCTCGACCGGGACGGCCGGCGCGCGCCGGTCGAACACCCGGGGATGCCCGACCAGGGCCGGCAGGGTCAGCGCGGGCTGGATCTCGTATTCGTCCTGGCCGTAGCGGTTCCAGCCGTCAACCACGCGGATGGTGCGGGCCGCGCGACGATCGTGATCGTCCAGATAATCGAGTTTCGGATCGCCGGCCTGCAGCCGCTTCAGCGCGACCGCACGGCCCGCGCTCCAGCCGCCGCGTGCCTGGACCGCCTGTTCCAGGGGCTGGATCCCGCCGCCATCCGGATCGACCATCCATACCAGCCGCCGCGGCTTCACCGCCGGCTCGGCCGTCGGCGGTGTCCCGGCCGGCGCCAGCAGCGCCTCGACGCTGTCCAGGACCCGCTCCCAGGGCTCCTTCTGCTTCAGCAGGCCGGTGAAGCGCAGCCTGACCTCCCGATCCGGCGCGGCCAGCAGCGCACGATATCTCGCAGGGGTCTCCGACACCCGCTCCAGTGTTTCGGCGACGACTCCCGCCACCAGGGGCAGCGTGTGCTCGACCAGGCGAAACAGTCGCGCGAACTGTCCGACGTCGCGCCTGGCCCGTTCGTGACCGACCAGCAAGGCGGCAATCCCGCCCAACGCCGTCTCGAGCGGTGGCGGATTGATCACCCACGCCGCCCCCAGGCTTGCGCCGGCCTCATGGTTCGCCCGGCCGTGCCGGTTGCGGGCCAGTTCGAGCAGCGCGCGGATCGCGACGAACCCGGGAGATCGCTCCTTGCCCTCAAGGCCGTCTTCGATCTCGGCATGCAGGGCGGCGTCGTCGGCGCCGACCAGAGCGGTCAGGCGGAGCAGCTCCAGATGGTCGGGAAGCCGGCCCTTGCGCTTGCGCGTGACCTTGCGGTGCAGGCGCAGCGCCTCGGCGAAGCGGGCGACGGCGCCCGGGATGTCGCCCGACAGCAGCGCATGCGCCCCGGCATAGGTCGGCACCAGATCCTCGCGCAGGCCGGGGGGCGGCGCGGCAATGTGCTCGGCCAGGCTGGCGAGCCGTCCGTGCAGCAGGTCGGCGTCGGCGACCAGGGGCCAGAGCGGCAGCAGAGCGGGGTCGGCCCGACAGTCGCGCCGGGCCTGCTCGACCAGTTCGTCATGGTCAGGGACGGGCAGGCCGGTCGCGATCAGCCGCTCGGTCTTGGCTGAGAGAATCGCCGCCTGGAAGACCGGGGCGCGGGTCGACAGCCACGCCGCCCCCACGTGGGCGGACGCGAAGGCCTTGGCGATCGCGCCGAGCGCCGTCCGGCAATGACGCGCCCGCAGTTCCTGGAGCCGGTTGAACTCGTCGACATCGTTGAGATGGACGGCCAGACGCATCCAGCGATCGGTGTCCGCCTCGACCGTCTTCGAATCGTACCAATGGCGGTTCGGCTGGTCCGGCGGCAGCACGTCCCGGACGGCGCGCAGCAAGGCCTGGCCGGCGGGCGACGACAGCGCTTCGGCGATCAGGCGGTCCCGGTGCGCTGTCGGATAGGCCAGCGTCTCGTCCAGCAGCCCCTTGGCCTGCAGGCGCTGGAGAATCGGGTTGAGCGTCCGGGCGCTCCACGCCCGGCCATCGGGGCCGGCGCCGAGGCGGCCGAGGCAATCCAGGAATACGGCCCGGGACGTGGCTTCGCCGATCAGCGCCTTGAGGTACAGGACCTGCTGCTCAGGGTCGGTCCGGCCGGCAACGGGGCGGGTAAGAAGCTCTATCGGCATCATGGTTGTAGGCTACGGTCACCGGCGCGTCTGACGCAATATGTTGTGTGGGTTGTCTCTCGGACGTCTAGCAGTGCCGGTAGTGCGTCCCGCTCAGAACCTCAGTTCGGGCGGCCATGTCGCCCGCCGGGGGTGCTGCAGGCCGGGACGCGGGCGCTGGCCGCAGCGCGCCCGCCAGGGGGCGCGTCCATTGGACCAAGGGCACCGCCGCCGCGGCGGCCAGCGGCGCCGCCGCGAGCCACAGGAACATGTCCGGGATGCTCCAGCCGGCCTGGACCATGGCGGCTACGGCCAGCGGGGCGCAGACTTGGCCGACCCGGCCCATGGCGAGTGCCGCGCCGATGCCCGACGAGCGCATGGTCGTGGGATAGATCAGGGCGCTGAAGCCGATCATGCCCGACGCGCCGATGCCGACGAACAGGCCGACCAGCCCGTCGCACAGCGCCGCCGCGGGGACCGACTGGCCGACGGTGCCGAGCGCCGCGGTCACGAGGCTGCCGACGACGAACGCCGGGGCCAGCGCCCGGATCGGACCGCACAGCTCGAGCAGCCGGCCGGCGACCGCCATGCCCAGGAAGCCGCCGAGGCCATGGAAGCCGACCACGGTGGCCGCGGCCGCGGCGGACATGCCCTGCTGGCGCAGCAGGCTCGGCGTCCACAGCACCACGATGGCCAGGACCCCGAACGCCAGGAAGAACGGCACCCAGACCAGCACCGTGTTGGCGGCCCGGCCGTCGGCGAACAGCGCGCGCACCGGCAGGCCGGGGGCCGGCGCCGCGGAGCGCGCCGGCAGCGCCGGGCCATGCTCCGGTGCCAGCCGCGCCAGGATCGGGCGCAGGCGATCCGCCGGGGCGCCCCGAGCGACCAGGAAGCGCAGCGATTCCGGCACGCGCCAGGCGATGGCCGGGGCCAGCAGCAGCGGCAGCGCGCCGCCGACATAGAACAGCGAGGGCCAGTCGAACGCGCCGACCAGCCAGGCATTGAGGAAGCCGCCCAGCATGCCGCCCAGCGGGAACCCGGCCCACAGCGCGCTGGTGACGGTCGCCCGGATGCGGGACGGCGCATACTCCGACGCCAGCGCCAGGAAGCTGGGCGTGGCGCCGCCCAGCCCCACGCCGGCCAGGAACCGGACGGCCAGCAGGACGGCGACGCTGTCGGCCCGGGCGGTCGCCGCGGTGAACAGGCCGAACAGGATCAGGGCGGCGACCAGCAGGCGCTTGCGCCCGAAGCGGTCGGCCAACGGCCCGAAGGCGGCCGCGCCGACCGCGGCGCCCAGCAACGCCGACGAGAACACCGCGCCGAGCCCGCTCAGCGGCATGCCGATCTTCGCGGCGATCGAGGGTGCGGCGACCCCGATCGAGAACGTGTCCCAGCCGTCCAGGACGGCCGCCGCGCCGCACAGCAGCAGGATGCCCTGTTGAAAGCGCGAGAGCGGCCGCTCGTCGATCAGGGCGCCGATATCGATGGTGGTGTCGGGTGCAGGCATGGGGAGGCCTCTCAAGCGCCGCGGACGCGGTCGAGCAGCGGGCGGGGATCGGCGGGCGCATGGTCCGCGCGCCAGGCGACATGCTGGTCGGGCCGGATCAGCGCCAGCCGGGCGCCGTAGAGCGCCGCCGCCCGCGGCTCGGCGACGCGCAGCACGGAAAGCGGCAGCCGGCCCGCCGCGGCGCGGACCAGCCGGCCCACGCCGGCGTCGTCGTCGGCCTCGTCGGCGGCGTCGGTCACCAGCAGGGTGAAGTCCGGGCCGAGCCGGTCGTAGAGCGACGCGCCGCCATCGAGCCACAGATGCGGCGCCAGATGGCCGGGACGGGCGGTGGGCCGGAACTCGGCGTGATGCCAGGGCGGCGGACTCGACCCGTCGGCGACGACCAGCGGTGAGCCGTCGTAACCGAGGCCCAGCACCACGCCCAAGGTGTCGAACTCGCGGATCTTGCGGGCGCGGATCGTCGCCGCGGCCGCCGCCCCGAGCGCGCCTTCAGGCAGCAGATCGCGGGCCAGGACCGCGTTGTTGGCGACGGCCTCGTCGACGACGGTCCGGTGCACCGGCCGGCGCTCGGCCGCGTAGCTGTCCAGCAGGGCGGGGCCGCCCCAGTCACGCAGCGTCGCCGCCAGCTTCCAGCCGAGGTCGACCGCGTCGCCGATGCCCATGTTCATGCCGTAGCCGCCGAACGGCGGATGCAGATGGCAGGCGTCGCCGGCCAGGACCACGCGGCCCTCGCGGTAGCGGTCCGCCACCAGGCTGTGGGCCGACCACGGATCCAGCGACAGGATCTCGACCGGGATGTCACGGCCGGCGGCCCGGCGGATCGTCGCCGCCGCGCCGTCCGGAGTCGGCACGGCCGCGGCGTCGGCGACCGGCTGGATGAAGTACCAGACATCGCCGCGGTCCATCGGACCGGTGATCGCCGGTGCGTCGGGATTGACCAGCCAATACATGATGGCCGGCGGGTGCGGATGGGCCGCGGCCAATCCCGGCGAGCGGTAGACCACGCCATAATTGTGGCTGTAGGCGTAGCGCCCGGCCATGGCGATGCCGAGCTGCTTGCGCACGGTGCTGCGGGCGCCGTCGGCCCCCACGAGATGGGCGGCGCGGATCGTCAGCCGGTCGCCCGCGGCGGTCGCCGCCGTCGCGGTGACGCCATCGGCGTCCTGGGCAAAGGCCTCGAGCCGCGTTCCGAAGCGCAGCTCGACGGCCGGCAGGCTGGCGGCCCGTTCCCGCAGGACGGCCTCGACCGCATATTGCGGGATCCATTGCGCCGGCTCCGGAAAGCGCTCGTCGCGCCGCCGCGCGCCGTGGAAGGCGTTCTCGATGCGCGCCAGCGGTTCGCCGAACAACCGGGTGGCGAACAGCACGTCGGTCGGATAGGTGGCCGGGAGCGGTGCCGCAGCGCGGATCCGGTCGGCGATGCCCCAGCGCCGCATGTGGGTCATGGACCGCACGTTGGTGGTCTTGGCGCGCGGCTGGTTGCCGGTCCGCGCGTGCTGTTCCAGGACGGTCGTGCGGATGCCGCGCAGGCCGAGCTCGATCGCCAGCGCCAGTCCGACCGGCCCGGCGCCGGCGACCAGGACTTCGGTGTCCTGGGCGGTGGCCATTCAGACGGCCTCCAGGTTGCGGACGAACTCGGGCGGCGGCTCGGGCCCCCACAGATAGAAGCTGTTCTCGACAGGATGGTCGGCCGCCGGCCAGTCGCAGTCGGCCCCAACATGGTCGATGCCGAAGGAGTATTCGGAATAGCTGCCCCAGGGGTCGCGGACATAGTGGAAGTAGTTCGAGCCCAGGACATGCCGGCCGAGACCCCAGCCGGCGCGATGGCCCTTTTCGGCCATCGCCATGGCGCCGAGGCCGATGTCGTCGATCGCGCCGACGTCCCAGCTGCAATGGTGGAAGCCCGGGGCCTCGGACTTGGCGAACGCGATCAGGTGATGGTCGCTGCCGTGGGCGCCGTGCAGGAAGGCGATGACGTCGCCGGCGCTGTCGGACAGCCGCAGGCCCAGCACCTCGACATAGAAGCGGGCGGCGCGCGGCACGTCCGGCGAGAACAGCAGGACATGCGACAGGCGCCGCGGCTGGACCGGCGCGGCGGCGCCCCGGAGCGGCGCCGCGCGATGGGCGGTCGCGGCCGGACGCGGCACCGCACCGGCCTTGCGGTCCGGGCTCGACTTGCCGGCGATGCGCAGCTCGACCGCCGTGCCGTCCGGATCCGTGAGCCACAGGCTGTCGACGCCGGGTTCGGCCTGCGGCGGCGCTGAGCGTAGCAGGCCGCGGGCGCGCAGCCGGTCGGCGAAAACAGGCAGGTCGTCGGCGAACACACCGAACGACAGGTAGCCCAGGCGTTTGCGCGGGCCCGGCGTCAGTCGCCCCCAGCGATGGGGCAGCGCGACGGCCGAAAGGGCCAGATCGGCCCCGTCGGCTTCGGCGTGCAGGCCGAAGTCGCGATAGAACTGCTGGGCCTCGGCCAGGTCCGGCACGGCGAAACTGAAGTGATCGAGCGAATGGACCGCCAGGACATCCGGGCGGCGCGCGTGGTTCGACTCCAGCATTCCGGATCCTCCCCTACATGGTTCTTGCGATCAGGCTTCCTCGTCCTCGATCGGGTTGGCGAGCAGGCCGATGCCCTCGATCTCGACCTCGCAGCGGTCGCCGGGCGCCATCCACAGGGGCGGCTTGCGCGCCAGCCCGACGCCGGCCGGCGTGCCGGTCACGATGACGTCGCCAGGAGCCAGGGTGATCGCCTCGCTCAGGATCGCAACCAGTGACGCTACATCGAAGATCATGTCGGCGGTCGAGGCATCCTGGACCGCCGTGCCATTGAGTCGGGTCCGCAGCCGCAGGCCGCGGGCGCCGGCGGGCAGCTCGTCGGCGGTGACGAATTCAGGCCCGAAGGCACCCGTGCGGTCGAAATTCTTGCCGATCGTCCACTGCGCCGACTTCGTCTGGTAGTCGCGCACCGAGGCGTCGTTGAACACCGAATAGCCGGCCATGGTCTTTCCTCCCGGCAGCGCCCGCTGCATTGGCGCAGGGCTTGTCGCGATGCTTGCGGTCAGGCTAGGCGGCCGCGCATAAACGAACAGTCGCCGGTTTTGACCGAGCGATGCCTAGTAGGCATAGAGCATGAAGCTGCACCACCTGCGCGACCTGCTGGCGCTCGTCGAGACGGGGAGCATCCGGGCCGCGGCCAAGCATCTGGGGCTGAGCCAGCCGGCCCTGAGCCGCAGCCTGCGCGACCTGGAACGCGAGCTGGGCGCGCCGCTGGTCGAGCGGCGGGCGCGCGGCACCGTCCTGACGCCGATCGGGGAGATGTTCGCGCGCCGCGCCGGGGCGGCGTTCCACGAGCTGAGCCGCGCCCGCGAAGAGATCGCGCAGCATCAGGGCGACGTGCAGGGGCGCATCGTCGCCTGCCTGTCCAGCCTGTCGCACATCGCGCTGCTGCCGTCGGCGCTGCCGCAGTTCCGCCGGCGCTATCCGCGGGTCGAGCTGCGGCTGATCGAGGGCCCCTATCCGATGGTCGAGCGCCGCCTGGTCGACGGCACCATCGACTTCTTCGTCGGGCCGCTGCGGACGGCGGCCGTGGCACCCGGGCTCAGGCTGGACAAGCTTTTCGACAACCATCGCGTGGTGATCGCGCGCAAGGGCCATCCGCTGCAGCATGCGACGACGCTGGCCGATCTGGTGCACGCCGACTGGATCACCACGTCGATCACCAACGACCCCGAGGCCGAGTTCAACGACCTGTTCCTCGGCCACGGGCTGCCGCCGCCGCGGCTAGGCCTGCGGGCCGAGACCCTGCTGACCATGCTGGTCGGCATGATCAGCACCGACATGCTGGCGATCACGCCCCGGCAATATGCCACCGCGCCGCTGCTGGCCGGCTTCGTGCGCCAAGTGCCGGTCAAGGAGCGGCTTGCCGGCCCGTCGCTGTTCCTGATCCAGCGCGCGGCAATCCCGCTGACGCCTGCCGCCGAGCATCTGACGGACCTGCTGCGCCGGGCGGCCGCGCAGCAGGTCCTGGCCTGAGCCGAGTCAGGTGGCAGGAGGTATCGGCGTTTGCCCTGCCGTCCGCTATAGCTCGACGCGCTGCCCGGTGTCGGACGCGCGCTGTATGGCGTCGAGCAGGCGGTGGCACGCCAGCGCCGCGGCGAAATCGGGCTCGGCCGGCGCGCCGGTGCGTATCGCGTGGGCGAGCCGCACCAGCAGCCGGCCCGTGTAGGCGGGCGGCCCCGGCGGCACCGCGGCCGGCAGCAGGCCGTCGTCGGGCACTGGAACCGCCACGAACTCGCGCGACCCGCGCCGGGCCTGGCTCAGCACCAGCTCGGCGCGCTGGATGCCCACCGGGTCCTGGCCCGGCCGGGTCCGCGTGGTGACCAGCAGGTCGCCGTCCGTGCCGTTGATCTCCAGCCGCGCGCCTTCGGGCACGGCGATGTCGGCCTTGATGTGGACGCTGGCCAAGACGCCCGACGCGAGCCGGCCGGCCACCATCACCTGATCGGGCGCGGTCACCGGCACGATCTGCCCGGTGCCGACGATCTCGGTCTGGGGATGCTGGGTCGCGACCACCGCCGACAGCGATGCGAACGGCCCGACGCAATAGGCCAGCGAGTCCAAGGAGTGGCCGCCGGGGATGGTAAGGCCGGTGGCGCCGTTGGCGCGGTCCGCCCGGTAGGCCTCGGATGCCGGGAGCCGCGGGCCCCAGCTGGCCAGCGACGACACCAGTGTCACCGACAGCATCCGGCCGATGGCGCCGCCCTCGATCAGTGCCCGGGCATGGGTCAGCACCGGGTGCATCCGCCCCTGCAGGCCGACCATGTGCCGGCACCCGCTGGCCTCGGCCGCTGCCCGCATCGCTTCGGCCTCGCGGCTGTCGACGCCGAGCGGCCATTCGCAGAAGACATGCTTGCCGGCGGCCAGGGCCCCCAGCACCAGCTCGCGGTGGGCCGGCACCTTGACCGCGACGATCACGAGGTCGATGTCGCGCCGTTCGACCAGCGCGCGCCAGTCGGCCAGCGCCACCGGGATGCCGAATTTTCGCGCGGTCGCTTCGGCGCTGTCCTGCCGCGTCGTGCAGACGGCAGCCAGCGCGTAGTCCGGCAGCGCCGTCAGTGCCGGGATGTGGGCGTTGGCGGCCCAGCCGCGGTCGGGTGCGGCGCCGATGAGGCCGACGCGGATCGGTGGGTTGGTCATGACGGTCACCCGGCAGGCTGGTGGCGGCGGAAGAAGTCGAGCGCCCGTTGCATCGCGGCATCGCGGTGCTGCGCGCCCTTCCACGGCGCCACCACTTCGACCGCGGGCCCGAGGCGGGCGATGTCCGCCGAGGTCTCGGCCGGATGCATGCGGTCGTCGCCGGGCATCAGCAGCATCGGCACCGGGCAGCGCGCGACGTCGTCCCGCGACACGGCAAACAGGAAATCGCCGCCGAACAGCCGCTGGCCCAGGGCCGGCAGCAGGCCGGCGTCGATGTCGGCGCGCGCCGCCATCTGGGCCGCCCACTGGTCGTACTCGGCCTGCACCTCGGCGCGGTTGCCCGCGAACCCGATGGGGTTCTGCAGCACCATCGCGGTGACCATCGCAGGCTGCGTCGCCCACAGCGACAGCGCGAACGAGACGCCGATGCAGGCGCCCATCACGTGGCAGCGCTCGATCCCGAGATGGCGCAGCAGCGCCAGGTGATCACCGGTGTAGGAGTCCCATCCGTCGGCGGCGGTGACCGCGACCCGCGACCGGCCGGCGTTGCGCACGTCAAGCGCGATCACTCGGAAGTGCCGGGACAGCACCGGGATCGGGTCGACCCAGTCCTGGGCCACGCCCGGCCGCGCCGGGTTGGCGGCCCAGCGCTCGATGCGCGAGCTGAGGAAGCCCGGCGCGAACAGCAGCACCGGATAACCGGCGCCCTGCTCCTGGTAGTGGATGTGCCCGCCGGGCACGGTCAAGAACGGCATCGGGGTGCGGTCTCCCAGCGTTACGACGTCACCGTCACTTCGGCGCGGCCGAAGCCGGAAAACTCCACCGCCAGCCGGTCGCCCGGCGCGGCGAGATGCAGCCCAGTGCAGGTGCCGGTGGTGATCAGCTGACCGGCCTTGACGCCCGGGCCCAGACGCAGCGCGTTGACCAGCGCCACGGCCGGCAGGATCGGGTCGCCGGTGGGATGGGCGCCGGTCTTCTGCACCGCCACTGCCCCATTCACCTGCAGCGTCGCCTGCAGCGTCGACCAGTCGGTCTGGCGCCAGTCGGGGCGGCGGGTGCCGACGATATAGGCGCCGTTCGACATGCAGTCGGCCGTGCGGTCGAACAGCGGCGTCGCGGCATAGTCGGCAAAGCGGGTCGCCACGATCTCGATGCCGACCGCGGCGGTGGTGGCGGCCGCCACCTCGTCGACGCTGTAATCCTGGCCGCGCGGGGCCAAGTCGCGGTCGAACAGGAACGCGATCTCGCCTTCGATGCCGAGCATCGGCATGTCGGCGGCGGGCAGCGACGCCGGACTGTCGAACAAGCGCGAGCCCAGGATCACGCCGCGCATCAGCGTGCCGTCGGGCGCCGTTGCCACTTTCCAGCCGGCGACCCGCTCGCCCAGCCGGGCCGCGGTGGCGTCCTGGATGGCATGGGCCTCGGCCATGTCGGCCGGCTGGCAGCCCGCGGGCAGCGCCGCCAATGGCGTGCGGGTGCGGCGCGCGGCGACCAGGGCGGCGACGGCGGCTTCGATTCGATCCGGTTGCATGGATGCACTCCCCTCAGCCGGCCACCAGCACGCGGGTCGGCGCGCCGTCGAGGAAGGCCAGCACGTTCTCGATAGACTGCCGGTAGAAGTCGCGGAAGGTCGCGATCGAGCCATAGCCCAGATGCGGCGTCAGCACCGTGTTGGGCAGGCGCCGGAACGGGTGGTCGGCCGACAGCGGCTCGCGGTCGTAGACGTCGAGCGCGGCCGAGATGCGGCCGGCGGCCAGCGCCGCGACCAGCGCCGCCTCGTCGACCAGCGGCCCGCGCGAAGTGTTGATCAGCAGCGCCCCCGGCTTCATCGCCGCGAGCTCGGCCGCGCCCAGGATCCCGCGCGTCCGGTCCGACAGCACCAGATGGACGCCGAGCACGTCCGAGCGCGACAGCAGATCCTGTTTCGACACGTAGGCGGCGCCCCCGGCCGCGGCCTTCTCCGGCGTCAGGTTCTGGCTCCACGCGATGCAGGTCATGCCCAGCACGGCGCCATAGCGAGCCATCGCCTGACCGAGCTTGCCCAGCCCCAGCAGGCCGAGCGTGCGGCCGGACAGCTCGTAGCCTGGCGCGACACCGTCCTGGAAGCCGCCCCGGCGCATCGCCGCGTCGGCCTGCGGGATGCCGCGCGCGGCAGCCAGCATCAGCGCCAGCGCCAGCTCGGCGGTGGCCGTGCCGGTGCCGCCGCCGTCGGTGCCGGTGATCACCACGCCCTGGGCCCGGAGCGCGGCCATGTCCACCGAGGCGGCGCGCATCCCGGTCAGGCTGAACAGCTTGAGCTTGGGCAGGCGGCGCACCAGCGAGGCCGGGAAGGCGGTGCGCTCGCGCATCGCCATCACCACCTCGAAGTCGGCCAGCTTCTGCGCCGCGTCGTCCTCGCCCGCGAACGCCTCGTGGAACATCGTGACCGCGGCGCGCGCCCGCAGCGGCGCCCAGTCGGCGCTTTGCTCGGCGATGCGCTGCCAGTCGTCCAGCACGGCTATCTTGATCATCCCTGTCCTCCGCCCGGGATCCGGTCAGGCAGCGAGCTGGCGGGTCGCCAGATCGAGCACGTCCTGGCCGATCGATGCCGCATAATGCGGGTAGATCGCCTTGGTCGCCGCCACGAACTGGGCGCGGTTGGCCGGTGCGATCGGGTTCACCTGGATCAGCCCGCCCAGCTTCTCGAGCGCGGCCGCGGTGGTCGCCGGCTGGGCCTGCCACTCCCAGTCCATCGCCGCCTTCATCGCCTGATCGAAGACGCCGCGCTGCTCGTCGGAGAAGCCGTCCCACAGGCCCTGGTTGATCGACACCACGAAGAAATCGGTGACATGCGCGGTCAGCGACATGAACTTCGACACTTCGTACAGCTTGGCGTCGATCAGGTCGGGCACCGGATATTCCAGGCCGTCGACTACCTTCTGCTGCAGGCCCAGATAGATCTCGGCCGAGTCAAGCACCACCGGGTTGGCGCCCAGGGTGCGGAACATCTCGATATAGACCGGGCTGGAGATGACCCGCATCTTCAGTCCGGCGACATCGGCCGGCCGGTTGATCGGCCGGACATTGTTGACCATGTGGCGGGCGCCCATCAGCCACCACCCCAGGAAGTGGAAGCCGGCGGCGGCGGCCTTGGGCCGGATCGCGTCGCCGAGCGGGCCGTCGAGCGCGGCGCGCAGGCGGTCGGGCGAGCCGACCAGGAACGGCAGGGTGAACACGTCCATCGGCTTGACGAAACCCGAGTACCAGGCCGGCACCGCCAGGCTCATGGGCAGGGTGCCGAGCTGCACGGCGGTCAGCATCTCCTTGATGCTGCCGAGCTGCGAGTTGGGGAACACCTCGATCTTGAGACGGCCGTCGGACAGCTTGGCAACCTCCTCGGCAAAGGTCATCGCCGCCTTGTGGTAATTGGACCCGGTGGGCTGCGGGCTGCCCAGGCGCAAGCTGCGTACGCGCTGCGCCAGCGCCGGCATCGGCAGCGCGGCCGCGGCTGCCGAGGCGGCGGCCGTGCCCAGCAGGCGGCGGCGGGTGATCATGGGCATGAGGGTTCCCTCCCGATGGGCGCTGTTGTCAGGCCAGGCCGAGCAGGTGCGGCAGCCACAGGGTGAGCGGCGGCACCAGCACGACGATCGCCAGGCCGGCGAGCAGGCACAGGTTGTAGGACAGGCTGGCGCGCATGGCCGGCGTTGCGGGCGCGTCGCCGACGCTGCAGGCGATGTAGAAGCCGATGCCCAGCGGCGGCAGCATCACGCCGATACCGGTCGCCATGATCAGCAGGATGCCGAACTGCAGTGGGTCGACGCCCATATGCGCCGCTGCCGGCAGAAAGATCGGGGCCGCGATCAGCACCGCCGGGAAGCCTTCCAGCAGGAAGCCGATCACGATCAGTGCGCCGACGCTGAAGGCCAGGAAGCCCAGACGGCCGTGGAAGCTGCCGAGCGCGGCCGCCACTGCGGTGCCCAGCCCGTCGACCACGATCGCCTGGGCCAGCAGGTTGGCCGCGGCGACCAGCAGCAGGATCATGCCGGCGGTGAGGGCGGCGTCGCGCAAGGCCGCATAGATCCGGGCCACGCCGATGCGGCGGCCGCCCAGCACGGCGGCGACCAGGGCATAGACCACCGCCAGCGAGCCCGACTCGGTGGGCGAGGCCAGGCCGCCGACGATACCGCCGATGACGATCGCCGGTACGCCCAGCGCCGGCAGCGCGGGCCCGAGCCCGGCCACAGCCCGGCCCAGGGCGAACGGTTCGCCCGCCGCCCAGCCATAGCGCCGGGCGCGCAGCACCACGCCGACGATCAGGGCCAGCGTCAGCACCAGCGCCGGGACGATGCCGGCGATGAACAGCGCGCCCACCGACAGGCTGGTGACCGAGCCCAGGAGCAGCATCGCCAGCGACGGCGGCACGGTCTCGGACATCGCCGCCGAGGCGCACAGCACCGCCGCGAACTCCGACGCCGGATAGCCGCGCGCCCGCATCGGCCCCTTCATGACCGCGCCGATGGTCGCCATGTCGGCAGCCTTGGAGCCGCTGATGCCCGAGAACACGTAAGTGGCGACCACCTCGGCGATCAGCAGGCCGCCGGGCCAGTGGCCGACCCAGCGCTGCACCATCTCGACCAGGCGCTGGGCCATGCCGGTGACCTCCATCAGCACGCCGGCGGCCATGAAGAACGGGATGGCAAGCAACAGGAAGCTGCCGACGCCGTATTGCAGCGCCGACGGGATCGCGACCAGCGGCGCGTCGCCGGTCAGCACGAAATAGAGCGCGCCGCCCAGCGCCAGGATCAGCGGGATCGGCGTGCCGGCAGCGAACGTCGCCGCCAGCGCCGGCAGGATCAGCCAGAACGGCTCGACCTCGACGACCCCGGCGGCGTAGCCCCAGTGTCCCGCGGCGACCGCGATTGCGCCCAGCACCACCGGAACGGCGGCGCGGAGGCTCACCTGGCCCAGCGCCGCCAGCCGCTCCAGCGCGAACAGCACCAGCAGCACCAGCCCGATGCCCAGCCACAGGGCGGCATAGCCGGCATGCAGGCCGAGCACCGGCAAGGCCTGGCGCGCCTGCATCGAGAGGAAGGTCGGATAGCGCAGCAGCGCCAGGGCTGCGACCGCCACGGCGATCCACAGGCCCAGCGCCTGGAGGGTAGCGCCGGCGCGCGGGGGCAGCCGCTCCACCAGGGCGGTGTAGGCCATCAAGCCGCTGCGCCGGAACAGCGCCGGCGCGCCGACGAAGGCGGTCACCGCGATCAGTAGGGTCGAAATGTCGGCCGCCCACGGCAGGTCGGCGCCCGCCAGGTAGCGCAGCGCCGTGCTGGCGAAGGTGATGGCGACATCGGCGACGAGCGCCGCCACCGCCAGCACCTCGCCGGTCGCGGCCAGCGCGTCGAGCGCCGCGCGCAGGCCGAGGCCGCTCGCAGCCCGGGCACAGCGGCGCAAGGCGACCGCCTGCCTCACCGCAACGTGCGCTCCCACAGGTCGAACAGATCGGCCCAGGTCGCCTCGGAGGCCGACGGCTCGTAGTCGGGCCGGGCCGCGAACTGGTAGCCGTGATGGGTGCCGGCGACGACCTTCAGGGTGTGCCGCACCCGATGCTGCTCCAGCGCCGCCTTGAGGTCGGTGATGGCCTGGGCCGGCACCGATGGGTCGACCTCGGCGAACGCGACATAGAGCTCGCCCTTGATCCGGTCGACCACGCGGTGCGGGCTGTCGGGCTGATCGGTCGCCATGCCGACGCCGTAGAGCGCCGCCGCCGACGCGAACCGCGACGGGAAGCGGGCGGCGACGGTGAGCGCGAACGGGCCGCTCATGCAATGGCCGACGCAGCCGACCGGGCCCGGCTTGACCGCATCGAGGGAATCGAGGAAAGCGAGCATCCCGCCGGTGTCCTCGGCCACCTGGGCGTTGGTCAGGCTGGTCATGGCGGCGCGGATCACCACCGACATCGCCTCGGTCCGGCGCTGCACGTCGAAGCGCAAGAGCCCGATCCGGTAGTACAGGTCGGGCAGCAGACAGACATAGCCGCGGGCCGCGATCCGCCGCGCCATCATGCGCAGCTCTTCCCGGATCCCCGGCGCGTCCATGTACAGGATCACCGGCGGATAGCGGTCGCCGCCGTCCGGCCAGGCCACGAAGGCGGGCTGCTGGCCGTACCGGGTGTAGATGGATACCTCGCGTTCGATCATCGGCGCCTCTCGCGGCTGGAGCGGGTGTCGTCAGGCCGTCGCCGAGCGCGCCAGCTTGACCAGGTCGGGGCGGAACAGGTCCGGGAACTTGCCGATCACGTCGGCAGTGGCGGCCTGGAACGACGGGATGTCGGGCGTCAAATCCACGGTCATGCCCTTCGATGCCAGGAAGTCGTAAGCGTCCTTCTCGTCCTTCTGGGTGTAGGCGCGCAGCCAGAGCGTGGCGTCCTGGCCGGCGGCCAGCACCGCCGCCTGCTCCTCGCTGGCCAACCCGTCGAAGAACTTGGGATTGATGATGGCGTACGAGTTGGTCATGACATGGTCGGTCTTCGAGGCGAACTTCTGGACTTCGTAGTACTTGTTCGACTTGACCACCGACGGCGGCGTGTCCTGGCCGTCGGCGACCTTCTGGCTGAGCGCCAGGTACAGCTCGCTGAGGTCGACGGCGACGATGGTCGAGCCCATGGCCTGCATCATGGCGATATAGGACTTGGAGTCGGGCACCCGCATCTTGAGGTCGCCCATGTCCTGGGCGCGATGGATCGGATGCTTGCTGTTGGTCATGCAGCGCATGCCCAGATCGTGCCAGCCGGCGATGCGGAAGCCCTGCGCCAGCGCCCGCCGCTTCAGCTCCTCGCCGAGCGCGCCGTCGAGCGCCGCGTAGGCCTGGGGCCGGCCGGTGAACAGGAACGGGCCGTCGGTCACCGACATGTCGGGCACCCAGTTCATCAGGGCCACGCCGACGCCGCCCATCTCCAGCGAGCCGAGCCGGACCGCCTGGGCGGTGTCGCGCTCGGTGCCCATCTGGGCGTTCGGAAAGATGGTGACCTGGAACGCCCCGTTGGTGCGCTTCTCCAGCGACGCCTTGAACTGCTCGCCCCACCGATGCCAGCCATGGCTGAGCGGCGCGCTGTGGGCGTAGCGGATCCGCTTGGCGCGGCCGGCCTGGGCCAGCGCGGCCGGCGCCAGGGCCGCGGCGGCGGCGCCCAGCAGGACAGCACGGCGCGTCGGTCCTCGGATGTCGCTCATGGCTTCTCCCCCCTTCTTGTCGGTTGGCTCAGTCGCCGAAGCCGGCCAGCCGCGGCAGCACCAGGGTGATCCACGGCACCGCGGCCACCGCCAGCAGCCCGGCGCACAGCACCACCAGGTAGCCGGCCACCGGGCGCACCGTGCGGTGCACCTCGGTCCCGCAGATCGCGCAGGCGATGTAGAGCGCCAGGCCCAGCGGCGGCACGATCGAGCCGATGCCGAAGGCCTCGATCAGGACGATGCCGTAATGCAGCGGATGGACGCCGAGGGCGTCGGCCACCGGCAGCAGCAGCGGCCCCAGGATCACCACGGTCACGATGCTTTCCAGCAGCGCGCCCAGCATGATGGTGATGGCGATGACCGCGGGCAGGAACAGCCCGGCGCCCAGCGCCTGCAGCTGGGCGGCGACCGCGTCGGGCACGCCGTCCAGCGACAGCGCCCACGAGAACAGGGTGGCTCCGGCGAAGGTGAAGAAGATCATGCCGCCGAGCAGGTTGGTCTCGGTCAGCAGGGCCCACAGCCGCGCGGGCCTGAGCTCGCGATAGAGACCGCCGGCCAGCAGCAGGCCCAGCGCCACCGCGACCGCCGACATCTCGGTCGGCGTGCCGAACCCCGCCACGATGCCGCCGATCAGCAGTACCGGCAGCATCAGCGGCAACAGGGCGCCGCGCAGTGCCGCCAACTGCGTGCCCAGGTTCGCGCGCGGCGCCGGCTGCCAGCGCGCCCGCCGCGCGCGAATGTAGACGACGACCATCAGCGCCGCGGCGATCACCGCCGCTGGCAGCAGCCCGGCCAGGAACAGGGCGCCGGTCGACACCGAAGTGACCGAGCCCAGGGCCAGGATCGCGATGCTGGGCGGGATCGACTCGCCCATCGCCGCCGACGCCGCCAGCACCGCCGCCGCTTCGGCCGGCTCGTAGCCCTGGCGGTGGAAGCTGTCGGTCATCGGGATGCCGACCGCCGCCATGTCGGCCGCCTTCGAGCCCGAGATGCCCGAGGCGACGTACATGCCGACGATCGACACCTGGAGCAGGCCGCCGCGCAAATGGCCGAGCAGCGCGGTCAGCAGCGCCACGATGCGCCGCCCGATGCCGCCCTTGTCCATGATGAAGCCGGTCAGGATGAAGAACGGCAGCGCCAGCATGATGAAGCCGCCGGCGCCGCGCTGGGCGGTGCTGGCGATGGCGATGGCGGGCGCGGCGCCGGTCTCGGTGATGTGGACCATGGCCACCGCCGCCAGCACGAAGCCGACCGGCAGCCCCAGCGCCAGCAGTGCCACGAAGCCGGCGGCCAGCAGAGGATAGAGCGCCGGGCCCTCGGCCCAGGTGCCGCCGGCGGCCAGCACCGCCGCCGCCGCTGCCGCCAGCACCACGGCACCCGCCGCCAGCGCCGGGGTCCGCTCCCGCCAGCCCGCTCGATCGCTCCTGGTCCTCCCCTGCGATGGCGACGTGCGCGTCCATCTTGGTCTTTCGGCTTCGTCGATTGGTCCTGTCCCGTGCCGCGGGGCCGCTCGTGGGCCGAGGCCTTCCGGCGGCGGTCAGGCCGGCCGGGGCTCGGGCATGAGCTGGCCCATCCCGGCCAGGATGATCTCGTTGATCCAGGCGTATTGCATGAAGTCCTCGCGCACCCGCTTGCCGGCGGCGCGCGCCGCGGCGGCGGCGTGCGCCACGGCGTGACGCACATCGGCATGGCCGGGATTGCCCGGATGGCCCAGCGACTGCGCCAGATCCATCAGGCCGAAGCTCAGATAATCGACGCCCTCGACCGCGGCCAGGGCGCCCGCGGCCTCGATGCCGGCCCGGCTCTCGATCATCAGGCACAGCGACATGGCGGCGTTGCAGGCGAGCATATGGGCAGGGCGGTCGGGCATGCTGGTGAAGGCCGGGCGGCCGCCGCCGAACGAGCGCTCGCCGAGCGGCGCGAAATAGGTGGCCGCCACCACGTCGCGGGCCTGCGCCACGGTTTCGATGTGGGGCGCGACGATGCCCTGCACGCCGCGGTCCAGGAACCGAGTGATGGTGCCGGCGGTGCCGTCCGGGACCCGGGCGATCGCGGTCAGGCCATGGCGCTCGGCGGCGATGCACGCGGCCTCGACGTCGCGGGCATCGAAGCAGCCATGCTCCCCGTCGATGTAGACGAAGTCCAGGCTGCCGGCGACCAGCTCGATCACGCCGGGGGCGGCGAAGGTCATGTGGACGCCGCGAACGATCGCGCCGTTGCGGGCGGCCTCCTTGACGGCATTGCGCTGCGGCACGGTTCCTCCCCTGCATTGTCGTTGAAACGACGATAGCAGCCGCCACAGCATAGGAAAAATCAGAAGTCTTCCGGAGTTATGATAGGATGACCCTATGCTTCCGACGCTCGCCCAGATCCAGACCTTCGACGCCATCGTGCGGCTGGGCAGCTTCCAAGCGGCGGCCCGGGACCTGGGCCTGACCCAACCCAGCATCTCGCTCAGGGTGCGCGAGCTGGAGTCGGTGCTGGGCACCGAGCTGTTCATCCGCAACGGGCCGCGGGTGAGCCTGACGGCGGAGGGCTCGGCGCTGGTCGACCATGCGCGCCGGCTGCTCGACGATGCCGCCTCGATGGTGGCGCGCTTCCGCGGCCGCGACCCGCTGCGCGGCCTGCTGCGCATCGGCGTCAACGAAAGCTTCGCCCTGGTCTGCCTTCCCGACCTGCTGCAGCGGCTGGAACTGGAGTATCCGAGCCTGAAGACCTCGATCCGGGTCGGCGACACCGGCGAGGTCAGCCAACTGCTGAACGACCGCAAGCTCGACGTCGGCATCGTCTCGCAGCCGGATCTGGCGCCGCATGTCCAGGCGCAGCCGGTGGGCGTCAACCAGCTCGGCTGGTTTGTCGGGCCCGACCTGGCGCTGCCGCGCCAGCCGCTGACGCCCGAGGGCCTGGCCGGGTTCCATTTGGCGATCAGCCCGCCGACCGCGCGGCTGCATGCCACGGCGATGGCCTGGTTCGCCCAGGCCGGCGTCGCGCCGACCCGGGTCAGCACCTGCAACAGCCTGCCGGTCACCACCCTGATGATCCTGCGCAACCTGGCGATCGGGCTGGTGCCGGTGCGGCTGATGCAAGAGCATGTCCGCCGCCGCGAGGCCCGCGCGCTCGTGGTGACGCCGGCGATGGGCGGGCACCGCGTGATGCTGTGCCATCAGGCCAGCGAGTTCGGGCCCCGGCTGCAGCAGATCCTGGGCCTGATCGGAACCATCGTGGCGGAGCGGCGGCTGTTCGCGTGAGCTGCGGGCTCACCCGGCCTTCCCATGAGGAAGGGACACGACTGGCGTTTGCTTCAGCTCAGAATTTCAGCTCCACCTCGCTGTCGAGCTTCGTGCCGGCCGACCTCGGCGGCAAGTCGTGAGCGCGTCACGCCGCCCGGGGCACTACCAGGACCGGGCGCTCGGCCGCGGTCAGCATAGCCTGGGCGACGCTCCCCAGCAGCAGCCCGGCCAGGTGGCCGTGGCCGCGGTTGCCGCACACGATCAGATCGGCGCCGTGGCTGGCGGCCGCGGCCAGGATCTGCTCGGCCGGCTGGCCGATCCGGACTTGGTGATCGACCGGCCTGGCGCCATGGGCGAGGGCACGGGCGCGCACGGTCTCCAGCAACGCTTCGGCACTGGTGCTGAGCAGGGCGGTCAGGGGCTCGCTCAGATGCTCGATCCGGGCGTAGGCCTCCAGCTCCGGCTCCAGGTGGTCGGGGGTGCGGACCACCGCGACCAGCAGCAGGCTCGCGCCCAGCGGCTTGGCCAGGGCAGCCGCGACGTCGAGGGCATGGAGCGACGGGGCCGAGCCATCGACCGCCACCAGGATCCGCTTCATGGGCACCCTCCTTCGCTGAGCCGGCAGGATAGCCGGCCTGCCGAGGGCGCGGGTTGCGGCAGATCAATCGACGGCGCTGTGAGGAAGGCGGAGCCGAGGCACGGCTGCGTCTGTTTCAGCTCAGAATTTGAGCTCCACTTCGCTCTCGATCTTCTCGGCATCGAGGTCCATCCCGAACCCCGGCTGCGCATTCGGCGCGATCTCGCCGGCCGCCGGCTTGACCGGATGCTTCAGGAAGTGCTGGTGGATGTCGTTCCACTTCACCAGATATTCCTGATAGGGCGTGTGGATCGGCGACTGCAGCACCGAGAAATGGCTGCCGGCCGGGGTCGAATGGCCGTGCGGGATCGTGATCAGGTCGTGCACGGTGGCGTAGGCGGCGATCTTCAAGGTTTCCGAGAAGCCGCCGGCCCAGTAGATGTCGGGCTGCAGGATGTCGAGCGCCTCCTGGTCGACCCAGCGCTTGAAGCCCCAGCGGGTGTATTCGTGCTCGGCGCCCGACAGCGGGATGCGGATGCGCTCGCGGATCCGGCGGTGGCTGTCGATGCGGTCGGGCATCACGCACTCTTCGAGCCAGCGCGGCCGGTATTCGGCGATGCGGTCGGCGAGGTCGACGACATAGTTGACGTCCATCGACTGCCAGCAGTCGAGCATGATGTCGTCGTCGGGGCCCAGCGCCTCGCGCAGGGTCCGCACCAGCGCGACATTGGCCTTCAGGCCCTCGGGCCCGCTCTGCGGGCCGTGGCGGAAGAACCATTTCTGGGCGCGGTAGCCCTTTGACTGGGTGAGCTGGGCGCGCTCGCGCACCAGGCCCAGGTCGAGCACCGAAAAGCCCAGCATGCTGGCATAGGCCGGCACCGACGGCCGGGTCGGCCCGCCCAGCAGGCGCCACACCGGCTGGCCGAGCCAGCGGCCCTTCAGGTCCCACAGCGCGCAGTCGACGGCGCTGATGGCCATCATCGCCTCGCCCTGGCGGCCATGCACCAGCAGGCGGTGCATCTGGTCCCAGAGCAGCTCGGTCGCCAGCGGGTCCTTGCCGATCAGGATCGGCTTCAGCCAGGCGTCGACCTGGAAGGCGATGGTGCGCGGCATCGGTCCCGCGATCCCGGTCACGCCCTGGTCGGTCTGGATCTCGACGAACACCGTTTCGATCCGGAACCGCCGGTCGTCGAGCTGGATGCCGCCTTCATGGCGCTGCTCGCGCCGGTGCTCCGGATAGATGTCGATCGGCCGGACCAGCCGCTCCTCCCAGAACGGGCCATCGGTCTCCATGGTCCCGGTCACCTGGCGCAGCCGGACGGCGGTTATCTTCATCGGCGGACTTCCCCCCAGCAGTCCGGCGGCTACCGGATCTTCATAATTGTCGTGCCCTCATAAGACCGGGACCGCCCGGCGGCTGCAACCCTGCAGGGCGGCGTAGCCGGGCCGTGACATCGAATAGTTTCTGATAAATGATTCTTAACCTGTCCGGTCATCCGATCTCCAGATGAGACGAGGGAGAGAGCCCGTGGCCCTGTTGCGCATGCCGTCGCCCAAGATCGCGCCCCGCATCGGCGCGGGCTTCGGGCTGCTCCTGGTGATGATCGCCGTGATCGCGGCGGGCGCCTATGCCGCGTTCACCATGGTGCGGCGCAGCGCCGACGCTGCCGAGCACGGCTTCGAGGCCACGCTCACGGCCGGCGAGTTCGCGCGCACGGTCGAGACCTCGCGCCAGCTCCTCTACAAATATCTGTCGACCCAGACCCCGGTCGACCTGGCGGCGGCCAAGCGCGGCGTCGCCGTGGTCTCGACCGACGCCCAGAAGCTGGGCGCCGACGCCGGCCACCAGGAGGTGATGGCCAAGGCCGCCGAGTATCAGAAGCAGTTCGACGCCCTGACGGACGGCATCGCCAAGCGCAACACCATCATCGCCGACGGCGTGTTCGGCATGGCCGGCGTCATGACGCTGTCGGCCAACGGCATGTATGACGGGCTGGCCAAGCTCAACAATCCCGAGCTGATGGCACTCGCCGGCAAGGCGTTCCTGGACTTCGCCACCGCCAGCGCGATGATCAACCGCTTCATCACCAGCGAATCCGGCAGCGACGCCTTCGCCGCGCGCACTGCGGTCAATCACGCCCACAGCGCGCTGACACAGCTCGCCGGCAGGCTCGCCGACGACGCCGCGCTGCAGGGCCAAGTCACCAAGTTCGACCAGAACCTGGCCACCTACCTGGCCAATTTCCAGCAAGTCAACGAGCAGACCGCGGTCAAGCGCCGGCTGCTGCTGGCGATCAACGCCGCGGGCGACGCGCTGAACAAGGCGATCGACGGCGACCTGGCCGCGATCAAGACGGCGCAGGCGCAGTCGATGGCCGACCAGGCGGCGGTGATGAAGCGCGCCGGGACCGGGCTGTTCGGCCTGGCCGGCCTGTCGCTGCTGCTGGGCGTGGTGCTGGCGGTGCTGATCGCCCGCACCATCACCCGGCCGATCCATGCCGTCCGCCAGGCCATGGCGCGGCTGGTCGAGGGCGACCTGGAGGTCGCGATCCCGGGCGAGCGGCGCCGCGACGAGATCGGCGACATGGCGCGGGCCGTCCTGGTGTTCCGCGACCACATGCGCCGGGGCGAGGACCTCGCCGCGGCCCAGCGCCAGGAGCAGGTGACGAAGGAGGAGCGGCGTGCCGCCGTCGACCGCGTGGTCACCGGCTTCACCGCGTCGATCAACGACATCGTCGAGATGCTGGCGACCTCGGCGACGCGGCTGCGCAGCAACGCCGAATCGCTGTCCGCAACCGCCGACCGGACCTCGCACCAGACCACCGTGGTGGCCTCGGCCTGCGAGGAGGCGTCGGCCAGCGTCAGCACCGTGGCCGCGGCCTCCGACCAGCTGCACGGCTCGATCAACGAGATCAGCCGGCGCATTTCGGAAGCCGCCGCGACCTCGGCCAAGGCGGTCGAGCAAGCGACCGAGACCCAGTCGGTGGTGCTGGCGCTGGAGCAGGGCGCGCAGAAGATCGGCGACGTGGTCAACCTCATCAATCAGATCGCCAGCCAGACCAACTTGCTGGCGCTGAACGCGACGATCGAGGCGGCGCGGGCGGGCGACGCCGGCAAGGGCTTCGCCGTGGTCGCCTCCGAAGTCAAGAATCTGGCCAACCAGACCGCGGCGGCCACCGACGACATCCA